>LFRN01000131.1:24306-29493 GCA_001512375.1 Candidatus Methanoculleus thermohydrogenotrophicum
GGCAGGGTCTGGATATCTTACGGCATTCCGTTTGTTATACCAATCACAGCTGGATTCCTGGCTGCGCTATTCATGGGCGATATACTCTTTGTAATCTTAACAACCCTCGCAGGAATGTGAACCAATATGGAGATACAGTTCAAGAACGGATTGGTTCCTGTCATCGTGCAGGAGAGACGAACACGTGAAGTTTTGATGCTTGCTTATGCAAACGCTGAGGCACTGGAACTCACCCGGACCACCGGATATGCGCACTACTACAGCAGGAGTAGACAAAAGATCTGGAAGAAAGGGGAGGAAAGCGGGCATGTCCAGCGGATATGTCGGGTTCTTGTCGACTGCGATGCAGACGCGATCCTCTACGAGGTCGAGCAGACCGGCGCGGCCTGTCATACCGGCCATGCCTCCTGTTTCTACCGGACGGTCGAAGGGGAGGAGATCGCCAAAATGGTCTTCGATCCGGAGAAGGTATACGCTAATAAGGGTGAATGACCCCAGTAATATGGTGATTTTTTATGAAAATTGTACCTGATACAAGCGTCGTGATAGATGGGCGTATAACATCGATGATAAAGGCCGGGGAATATAAGGGCGCAACAATAATAATACCAGAAGCCGTCGTCGCCGAACTGGAGGCGCAGGCGAATCAGGGGCGGGAGATAGGGTTCTCCGGCCTGACCGAACTCCAGGAACTCTTTCGAATGTCGGAGGATCATGTTATTGAACTCCAGTTTGCTGGAGACCGCCCGAGCCTCGACCAGGTGAAACTCTCGAGCGGCGGCGAGATCGATGCCCTGATCCGGAACGTCGCCCTCCAGCATGGCGCCCGTTTCGTCACGAGCGACCTCGTGCAGGCAGAGGTGGCGAAGGCAAAGGGGCTCGACGTTGTCTACTTAAAACCGCAGATTGGCGACTTCTCACCGCTCTCGATAGACCAGTTCTTCGATGAAGAGACGATTGCAATTACCTTAAAAGAGCGGGCTCCGCCGATGGCAAAGGTGGGGAAACTCCGGGATATCCGCCTGGTCACTCTCCGGGATACGCCGATGAGCGAGCATGAACTCCGGTTTATGGCGCAGGAACTCCTCGAACGGGCAAAGCGGGATCCGGATGGTTTCATCGAACTCGAGAGACGCGGGATCACGGTCATCCAGATCGGGTCGCTCCGGATCTCGATCGCTCGACGGCCATTCTCTGACGGCATGGAGATCACGGTGGTGCGGCCGATCGTGGACCTCACGCTTGACGACTACGGTATGGCCCCCGAGATCAAGAAGCGGATCCTCGGGAACCGCCGCGGCGTCCTGATCACGGGACCCCCCGGGGCAGGGAAGACCACGTTCGCCCAGAGTATCGCGACGTTCCTGGCGGATCACGACTTCATCGTCAAGACCATGGAGGCGCCTCGGGATCTGCAGGTGCCCGACCACATCACCCAGTATACAGCACTCGAGGGGAGCATGGTGAACACTGCCGAGGCCCTCCTGCTCGTCCGGCCTGACTATGTCATCTTCGACGAACTCCGAAAGAGCGAGGACTTTGGAATCTATGCCGATATGCGCCTCGCCGGGATGGGCATGGTCGGCGTGGTGCACGCCATGGAGGTGCACGACTGTCTCCAGCGCTTCTGCGACCGCGTAGACTACAGCATCCTGCCGCAGATCATCAACACCATCATCTATATCACCCAGGGCGAGATCGCGAAGATCTATGACCTTGAACTGACCATCAAGACGCCGGAGGGGATGTCTGGCGATGCGCATGCACGCCCGGTGGTCGTCGTCCGCGAATACTCCAGGCAGGAGCCCGAGATCGAGATCTTCCGCTACGAAGGGGAGACTCTGGTGATGCCGCTCCGTAGGGGGGGCGTCGGGGAGGCGATCGCCCCGGCGGCACCGGTAGATCTGGTATCGGAGCCAGGTGAGAATGTTTCCTGGAAGGTTGCCGAGAAGGAGGTTCAGCGGGAGATCGGGCGGTATACGAGCGGCCCGGTCGAGGTCCGTATCATCAGCGACAACAAGGCTGTCGTCTACATTGAGGATAAAGACGTCCCTGCGGCGATCGGGAAGGGTGGCAAGAATGTCTCGGCGATCGTGAACAAGCTTGGTATCGGGATCGATATCCGGCCGCTGAGTGAACTTGAGGCGCGAAAATCTGTTGAGGAGGAGATGCAGCTTGGCGGCGGCATCAAGATCCGCTTTGACCGGAAGCAGCTGGTCATCGCCTCCCCGGAGAACCGTGGCAAGATCGTCGACGTCTTCGCCGGGAAGGAGTACCTCTTCACCGCTACGGTGAACGAAGAGGGGGATATCCTCCTTGCCAAGAACAGCACGATTGCCCAGGAGATGATCAAGCGCTACAACGAGGGTGAGACGATCCGGCTGCGGCCGGTGTGAGAGAGGATGCGAGAACCAGAGATCGGAGGTATAGAGTGAGTAGATTTGATATCCAAATTAACGAACGAGAATGCATCATCAGATGGGAGCATGCGTTCGAGGCTGATCCGGCAGAGAAGGAGAAGTTTTACCTGACGGTGGCATACCCGTATCCGAGTGGAGCGATGCACGTCGGGCACGGGCGGACCTATATCGTCCCTGATGTCATCGCCCGATACCAGCGGATGAAGGGAAGAGCGGTCCTCTTCCCGATGGCGTTTCACGTCACCGGAACCCCGGTCATCGGGATATCGAAGAGGATAGCAGGCGGTGATGAACAGACGATCGGGCTCTACCGCGACCTCTACCGGGTGCCGCAGGATATCCTGGACCGGTTCATCAACCCGATGGAGATCGTCCGTTACTTCTCGGAGGAGTACCGGCGGACGATGCAGAAGTCTGGACTCTCTATCGACTGGCGGCGGCAGTTTATCACCGTCGACCCCCGGTACAGCAAGTTCATCGAGTGGCAGTATAACCACCTGTATGAGGACGGGTATGTTGTCAAGGGTGCTCACCCGGTCAAGTACTGTCCTCAGTGTGAGAACCCGGTCGGCGATCACGATCTCCTCGAGGGCGACAAGGCCGAGATCATTAAGTTCACCCTGGTGGTCTTCCAGTGGGGTGATACCCGGATCCCGTGCGCAACACTCCGTCCTGAGACGATCTACGGCGTAACGAACCTCTGGGTGAACCCGGAGATCACCTATGTCCGGGCAATGATCGATGGTGAGGAATGGATCTTAAGCCCGGAGGCGGCCGGGAAACTCGCCCTGCAGGATCACGAAGTCCTGGTGAAAGAGGAGATACCGGGGGCTGCGCTCATCGACGAGACGGTCTCCCACCCGCTTAGCGGTGATGTCCCCATCCTTCCAGCAACGTTCGTAGACCCTGATATGGGGACCGGGATCGTCATGAGCGTCCCCGCGCATGCGCCCTTCGATTACATCGCGCTCCGCGACCTGCAGAAGAGGGGAGAGTACACGTCCATCCAGCCGATCCCGCTCATCTCTGTCGAAGGTTACGGCGAGATCCCGGCAAAGGACGCAGTCGAGCGGGCGGGAATCCTTGATCAGAACGATCCGGCGATGGAAGCGCTCACTCAGGAGATCTACAGTGCCGAGTTCTCCCGCGGGAAGGTCTTTGCGGAGTACGGTGGAAAACCGGTGCGGGAGGCGCGGGATGAGGTGGCGGCGCTGATGATGGAGCACTACGGCTCCATCCCGATGTACGATTTTGACGACCGTCACGTGATCTGCCGGTGCGGCGGCAGGGTATTTGTTAAGATCCTCCACGATCAGTGGTTCCTGGAGTACAGCGATCCCTGCTGGAAGGAGCAGGTGAAGATCCAGCTTGAGGAGATGGTGCTTGTCCCGCCCGAGGTCAGGGCCGAGTTCGAGCGGACGGTCGACTGGCTGAAGGAGTGGGCCTGCACTCGAAGGGTGGGGCTCGGCACAAAGCTCCCCTGGGATCCGGCCTGGATCGTCGAGCCACTCTCGGATTCAACGATCTATATGGCCTACTACACTATCGCCCACCACCTGGAAGCCATTCCGCCTGAGAAACTGACGCCGGAGGTCTTCGATTACATCTTCCTCGGCGAGGGGGTTCCAGAGACCGTTGAACGGGAGACCCTCGATCGGATCAGGAACGAGTTCCTCTACTGGTATCCCTACGACTACCGGTTCTCGGCAAAAGATCTGATCTCAAACCACCTCACGTTCCAGCTCTTTCATCATCGGGCCATCTTCCCGCCGGAACTGCAGCCGAAGGGTATGGTGGTCTTCGGCATGGGCCTCCTGAACGGTGCGAAGATGTCCTCGAGCAAAGGGAACGTCTATCTGCTTGAGGATGCCCTGGAGGAGTTCGGTGCTGATACCGTCAGGATGTTTCTTGTCGGGAGCGCTGAGCCCTGGCAGGACTTTGACTGGCGCAACGAGCTTGTCGCGTCGACCAGGAAACAGATCGAGCGGTTCTGGAACACCGTGCAGGAGATAAAGCAGGCGGAAGGATCCTATGCCATCGATTCCTGGCTGGCAAGCAGGCTCCAGCGCCGTATCAAAGGCACCACGAGGGCGCTCGATTCATTCCAGACCCGGCAGGCGCTGCAGGAGGCGTTCTTCGGTGTGGAGTCAGACCTGAAGTGGTACCGCCGCCGCCTGCCCGAGGGCGCGAGCGGGGGGGCGGTGCTGCAGGACCTCTGTCGCATCTGGGTGCGGCTGCTGGCTCCAGTCATCCCCTTCATCTGTGAGGCGCTCTGGACCGACCTCGGCGGGATCGGTCTGGTCTCGTTTGCCCCCTGGCCGGAGGTGGACGAGTCCCGGGTCAACCCGGAGGTCGAGCTCGCCGAGGAGCTCCTGGCGCGGACGGTCGAAGATATTGAGTCGATCTTAAAGCTCATCCCGATGGAGCCCACGTCCATCAGCCTCTTCGTCGCTCCGGCCTGGAAGTACGAGGCATTCCGGATCATCGCCGCTTCGACCGACAGGACGAGGGTGGTGCGGGAGGTCATGCAGAACGAGGAGTTGCGGAAACGCGGCCGCGAGGCAGCGGATGCGACGAAGCAGATCACGAAACACATCTTGAAACTGCCCCCTGAACTCTTGAAACAACTGCAGGTTTCGTCTCTTGACGAGCAGGCAGTCCTTGAAGAGGCACGGCAGTTCCTGGAGCATGAGTTCGGTGTGCCGGTGAAGATCCAGGATGCGGAGGAGAGCACCCATCCAAAGGCGTTGGGGGCCCTGCCCTTCAA
>LFRN01000131.1:29668-50180 GCA_001512375.1 Candidatus Methanoculleus thermohydrogenotrophicum
CTGCAGGGCGTTCATCGGCCGGAGTGTAGAATCCCGGGTGGCCAAAGATGTCAGGATCAACGAGCGTTACAGCGCCCCTCCGCCCGTTGTTCTGGTCTTTCAGGCATACAGCGCGCGCAGCGTAAAACAGGATAAAATTCGGGTTCCGGGGCCCGCGAGCGGAAGAGATCGGGCCGAGGAACGATCAGTCGAGCATTTTCTTTACTTTCTTCGTCCGCTCCTTTGCCGTATACCCCGTTACCTGCTGGAGGTAGTTGCGGAACCGACGATTGGTGTCGATGATCGTCTCGTCGTCGGCGTTTCTGTCCGCCTCGGTATCGACGATCAGGGTCTTGCCGCCTTCACCAAGCCAGACCTCAAGCCGCAGGAGCGCTCCGTAGCTGATGGTGTAGTGGCCGTCTTCCGAGACCGCGGGCTCGATCTCGAACTGGTCGCGGAGGCCCTGTACCATAGAATCTGCGAGTTGTTTCGTGTATCCGCGCTTGATTTTATATTCCTGCATAATATTTTTAAGGGATATCCAGCTATGTTAAACTAATCCGAAAGTGAGTGACTGATCTCATGGATGATATAAAGGTCGTATCCAGAGCGCTTTCCGGCGCTGGAAAAACGGTGCTGATAGGGTTCCCCGGCAGCGGGCTCGTCGGGAGTATAGCCCTGCAGTACCTTGTAGATCGGATGGACTTTGAGCAGATAGGAGCGATAACCAGCAAATACTTCCCCCCCGTCGTTCTCATGACTCGAGGTGTGATCAACGCTCCTGTACGCCTCTATGAGAAGGATAATCTCGTCGCAATCATCTCCGATGTCCCCATTCATCCGATGATCTGCTACGAGGTGGCAAACGGCATCATGGACTGGCTCACGCAGTTCGGCATTAAGGAGGTCGTTACGGTCGCGGGGATCATCACAAACGAACCGGAGAAGAGGGTCTTTGGTGTCGCGACCAACAGCGGCACCCTCCACCGCATTGAAGGGGAGACGATCATCCTCCCGATGGGGAGCATATCCGGCATCGCGGCAAGCATCCTTACGGAGTGCAAGACGCGGGGTATCCCGGGAATCGGGCTCCTCGGGGAGACGGTGAACACCCCCGATCCGCGGTCCTCCGCGGCCACCATCGAGGTCTTGAACAAGATCTACAACCTCAATCTGGACGTCCAGCCACTGCTTGAGCAGGCGGTGGAGATCGAGGCGGCGATGGCCCAGATCGCCGAGCAGGTGCAGAAGACTGAGGCCGCGCCGCGGAGAGAGCAGCTTCCGATGTACGGGTGACGGCCATGAAGTATGCAGCGTTAACTGGAATATCACCATTAGTCATTGCGGAACTGAAGACCGGTAAGGCCCGGACCCTGGAGTTGAACAGCGCCCACAACATCATCACGTTGACCAATACCGCCCCCGGGGAGTGTATCTTCATGACGTCGGTCAACCAGGAAGATCTCTCGCCCGGGGATCCGGGGATCATGGTCGACCTCCTTGCGCTCAACATCAGCATGAAACGGATCGTCGAGTTCGTCAACCCCACCTTCTTCGAGGAGCGGGAACGGATGTCAGCCCGGATCAAGGTCCGGTTCCGGGGAACGACCATCGCCCGCAGTGTAGAAGGACACAGCTGGGGAGAACCGACCAGAGTTGAGGTCATCAGATCAGCGTGTTACCGCGCTGGCTGAGAAGGTTTCTTTTTTTTGGGTGCCCTGGCCCCACAAGTTAATATTCCGGGACCCCCAAAATGTATGGGACATTTCTGGGCCTGTGGCTTAGCCAGGATATAGCGCCGGGCTTCTAACCCGGACGTCGAGGGTTCAAATCCCTCCAGGCCCGTATTATCATCCACTTCTCTATTGCTGGTCGTGACGGGGTTTGGTTGGGCCAGGGCGGAGCCACTCCCCCACGAAACGCGCATGAAGTCATGCGAATGGAACGCGTTTGAGGCAGAGCGAGCGGCTGCATAGATGTATGTGACAGATCTTCCGGGTTTTTACCGGGTGGCGGTGGACCGCGTGGTGAGCAATCGCGTCGGGCCGTTCCCGTACGCGCTAACTTTAGATATGAGATTCGCGGCGATAACGCTCAATTCAGAAGGCAGGTCCGGGGTACTCCTGGTTGGGTCCTCCATTCTCAGGGAGCACGCGGTGGAGAGCTCGACGACCGGTCGCATCCCGGGGCCCACACCCTGACAGGGTTTCCCCGGCATCACCACGCACTTACCCCCCGAAGAGCGGGGAGGAGCGCCGCGCAGCCAGGGGATTTGAGGGTTTACCGGGATCGTCTTTCTGGGGGAGCTCTCTCCCCTGGTTGTGATCGTCCACCCACAGTCCTGTAGTGCTCCTTGAGACGGGAAGAAAGAATCCGCTTCAGCGCCGATGCGGGCCATTCTCCAGGCGCCCTGTCCGGCCGTTGCCGTCACCTCCGGCGGTCCCGCTTCACCTCAACCCACCGCTTTCTCTTACCGCACCGTTCGCACCGCTGCTCCCACTCGATGACGTTTGATGAGTACTCGTCGTAGCCCCGCTTCCTGCCCCATCGGTGGAGCCCGATTCTGCAGAGGATGAGCCCGATTGTTGTCATATCCCATAAGGAGGGTTTTTCTCTCCGTTCGGATGAACGTTACCCTCGCGCTGGATTCGCGGCGGTGGGTGACATCCGGGAGGGAATCCCCTGCATCTCTTGGAGGCCTGGGTGGCACTTCCAGGCCACCCCCTCACGGTATGATCTCGCAGCTGTTGTATTTTCGGTGGTCAAACTGCTCCATTCTCACAACTCCCTCCCTGAGGAGCCCCCGAATCTCAGGGAGCGCCGCATCAAGCGCCTGATAGAGGTTCTTCACCGTCCCACAGACGATCTGTCGTCCCTCCTCGGGCCAGGGGCGAATGATGTTTGAGTAGAGGCATCGCCCGCCGCAGAAGTCGAGGAGGCTACACTCCGTGCAGGGGCTCCCCACGGTCGTCACCGGGAGGTGGAGCGGATCGGTGGTCCTGATGTGCCCGACGTAGTAGTCCTTCATCCCGACCATGATGGGGCAGGGCGCGATACTCCCGTCGGTCATGATGGTGTAGTTTGCGTGGCCGCACCCGCACCTGAGCATGCTTGACCGCGAGAGGAGCATGTCCTGCACCGGGTCCATGAAGGGGTACCACCGAAGCACCTGGCCTTTCTCCCGCATCGTCTCGACCCAGAACCTGACAAGCGACCTGATGCCGGGGTTGTAACTCTCCTCCACCCACACGGTGTAGTCCCGCATGTGGTAGTCGTTCCAGAAGTTCGCGTCCATCTGCCAGTGGACTGCAGGAAACGAGAACTGGTCGTTCTTTGTGAGGTAGCGGACGGCCTCAACGATATCGGTATCCTCGGTGACCGTCATCCGGGCGATCACCTCGCCGGTAAACCTTCCTGCCATAAGGCCACGGAGGTTTTGGGTGACCCGGGCAAACGTCCCCTCCCCGCGGTGGGCGTCGGTGAGCCCTTCGGGGCCGTCGATCGAGACCAGGACCGTGTCGAAGCGGTTCGCGACCGCGGGTTCGAGACGGTCGAGGAGCGTGCCGTTGGTATGCAGGATCAGCGCCGATACCGGGGCGTCGCCGACGACCTCGCGGACGAGGTCCATCGCAAGCAGGGGTTCCCCACCGTAGAGGATCAGCACGGCGTCGGGATCCTTTGCCAGGAACCGGTAGAGGTCGGCAGGAGTGACCTCGAGGTCCACCGGGAGGTCTTCGTCGATGGTGATATCGGGCAGTTCCGGTGGGTCGACGACAAACGCCTTTCCCCGGCAGTAGGTGCAGCAGAGGTTGCAGTTGTCGGTCAGGATGAGATGGTAGTACACGGAAGGTCCTCTATTATATTGGGGCAGGGCGGGAAAAAGGTAAGGACCTGGAACCCTCCCGTCATTTGGAGTCCTGATGGAGAAGAACTTTCCAGGCACCTGACAGTGAGGTCGCAACGGAAGAGGCCTCGTGAGGTCGTCCCATCGATCCCCCACGACATGATAAATTCTTCTTTTGTGAACTACCCCGCGCTGAAGGGCGGGGTCTTCCCGCTCATGCCGCCGCGAACCCTTCAAGGTAAGGCAGGCCTGTTTTTCAGGACGGAGAAAAGCGTCCCCCGGAACAGAGGGTCACGTCAGGGAGAACGAGAACAAGCAGTTTGTCCCCATCTTCTCTGATTTTATTACGCAGTTCGTCTGCCTGCTATAATACTCCTTTTTCACCGCAGATTCAGCGGGATTGGTGTTGAGCAAGTAAGCCATATTTTCATACTGGCGAAGGGTTCAATCACGATCGGCGCAAAGCAGAAGACTCTGCAGGAGATACGATCTCCTATGCCTGAAACGAAGAAAGAGAATCTCACTGAACGGGTCATCGATCCACGCGATCTCGTTGCCTACCAGCCCGGTTCGATCGTCAGCCGGATGCTCGTCTACACAAAATCGGGCACGATCACGGTCTTCGCCTTCGATGCGGGCGAGGGGCTCTCTGAACATACCGCGCCCTACGACGCCGTCCTCCAGGTCCTCGACGGGGAGGCGCTCATCACCATCACGGGCACCGAATACCCCATGAAAGCGGGCGACCTGATCATTATGCCGGCAAACAAACCGCATGCGGTCCACGCCACCACCCGCTTCAAGATGATGCTGACGATGATCCACGCCTGACCCCCTTCACCAGACCGGGTAGAGGGGCGGGTAGGCCCCCTCCCGGTAGGGGAGGAAGACCTCGCTTACCCGGCTGCCGTCGGCAAGATTGGTCATAACGATGCTCCGCTGTGAGATCGTGTAGAGGGTGTCGTCCATGAAGAGCGACCGCCGCACTGCGTCCGGTGCGTTCCAGGCGTAGGAGGGACCCTTCTCGGCGTGAGTGATCGTCCCCTCCAGGGTAAACCCGGAGGAGGGGTTCACCTGGTAGACGTAGGCCCCCTGCCAGGTCGTGGTGCTGTAGGAGCCCGGGTACCTCGACGAGGGGTTCTCGACCTTTTTAATCTCGCTCACCGGGATGACGAGGAGGTCTTTTTCCCGTATGAAGAGGAAGGCCTTGTGGTCGCGGAGCGCCTCCGAGTCGGTCCCCGCCTCCCCGATCACGACGGCGTCAACCTGGATCGGTTTGTTCACGTCCGAGACATCAAAGAGGGCGATCTTGAGGCCCCCTACCGAGACGCCGCCCCACCCGTTCTCGTTCGTCTCCTTCCCGACACCGATGATGTGGTCGGCGTCATAGGGGTGGAGGTAGTCTGAGTAGCCCGGGATCTTGAGTTTCCCGAGGATGCCCGGGTGCTTCGGGTCAGAGAGGTCGATGACGAAGAGAGGGTCGATCCGTTTGAACGTCACCAGGTAGAGCCGGTCGCCGACGAACCGGGCTGCGTATATCTGCTCGTCAGGCGCGATATGCTCGAGCGTCCCAATGGTCTTCATCGAAGGGTCGAGGACGTAGACGTTGTTGTACTGGATGGACCCCTCCCGCGTCCAGCCCTCGACGGTCGTCGCGACCCGGAGGTTGCCTGCGTGCTCATCGAGCGAGAACTGGTTCAAGAGATGCCCGGGGACCTCCCCCATCGCCTGGTAGTCGATCGCTCCCCGCTTGATCGCAAACCGGTGGATGATCGTCTGGTCGCGGATCCCCTCAGAATAGGCTGGACCCGTGTTCCGGTAGCCGATGTAGAGGTTCTCCTGCGATGCGAAGAGGGTGGTGTCGTAGCCGAGGAGGAACGTCTCGGCATCGGGGGCGCCTGTATCCTTCCGGACCGAGAAGGCGCTTGCGGTGTAGAAGACGTAGTTCTGCATGGGGGTTTTTGGGCGGTAGACGTCGGGCTGGACGGACGATGCGCTGCCACTCCTCACCTCAGGGAGGACGATATCGTCCCGCACCCAGACGGGAGACTCCCGCGTGAGGGTGTAGACGTAGTCCCCGACCATCCGGGCGTCGTAGTAGTCGCCGGTGAAGGTCAGGTCCCGCACCAGTTCCGGGTCGGCCCGATTCCCTACCGCGTAGACGTAGGCGTGCGTCACCATCCGCCAGACCGGGACCGGTGTTACGCTCCCCTCCGGGGTGGTCATCTGCTGCTCCTCTGTGACGGCAAAGACCACCAGGCGGTCGCCAGCGAGGAAGAGCGCCGCCGGGCGGCCTTCAATCCGGGTCTCGGAGACAATTTTTGCGGTTTTCGCCGGGAATGCCTCCACAATCGCGAGGGTATCCCCTGAGATGATGTAGATGTATTTCCCGTCGTTCTTCACGAAGTCGGCCTCATCCACGCCCTCCACCTGCACGTTCGTGGTGGAGTAGTCGCGGGCAGAGGATGTCGGCGCGGCCGTCATCGGGGCCTTCTCCGCGGATTCTGGCATGACGTTGCCGGGGGCCGGCAGGTAGTCGCCCCCACTCCACCCGCCGGACGCATGCTCCTTTAAGAACGCCCGGATATCCTCTTTTGACGCAAACTTCTGTAAATCTCCCCAGGTCTCTTTCCCGGCATCCTCAGATGCGAGGGCGGTCCCGATGATCGCGGCGATCACCAGGCACCCGATGCAGCAGGCCACCGCCGCCGGTTTCCAGTTCCTCATATTCGTTCACCTTCCGGTAGAGGGAGGTACACCCGCCGATGTATCATCTTTGTGTAGCCTGCGAATACCTCCGAATCCTTCTGCCGAAACCCCTCACCCGAATGGTGCCGCCCCGAAACTCCAGGCGATATAGGCGGCATATCCAACGAGCATGAGGACTGACCAGCCCCTGACAACAGACGGGTGTGCAGAGAACAGAGGGAGGATCGCGACCGTGAAGAGGAAGACCGCGATGATGTCGGCAAGGGATCCGATGGTGACCGGGGCGATGAGGAGGCTTACCCCGAGGACCAGGAGGAGGTTGAAGATGTTGCTCCCGAGAATGTTGCCGACGGAGATTGCGCCTTCGTTCCTGACGGCTGCCACAAAGGAAGTTGCGAGTTCAGGGAGCGACGTGCCGACGGCGACGACGGAGAGGCCGATGACGAAGGCAGGAATCCCGAACCCCTCCGCGATCGCAACAGCGCTCTCGACGACCAGATGGGCCCCGATGATGACGGTGACAAGCCCGAGGCCGATATAGAGGGCGTCAGCCCACCCGCGGGACTTGATAGGGGTAGCAGCTCTCTCCTCGCGGCAGTCCCGCCAGAGGATGGCGAGGATGGCCGCGAAGAGGGCGAGAAGCACCGCTCCGGCAAAGGCGCCAAGGGTTCCCAGGGTGGCGGCGAGCAGGGTGAACGCCGCCGTCGCAACAAGCATCATCCGGGTATGCTGGATGAGCATGGGGCGGGATGTTCCAGAATTGACGATCATATCCGGCCTGACGAAGGTGCAGAGGGCCAGGATAAGCGCGAGGTTTGCGATGTTGCTCCCGAGGACGTTGCCGAGCGCGATGTCTGTATTCCCCGTGGCCGCAGCGTTTGTGCTGACGACCAATTCCGGGAGAGAGGTGCCGAACGCGATGATTGTAAACCCGATCAGGGCAGGGGATATGCTATGCCGGAGAGCAAAGCCGCTCCCACCGCCGACAAAGAGGTCGGCCCCTTTTACGAGGAGCATTATGCCGATGATGAATAGAATGATGGACAGTATCACAGGGATGCCTCATGCGTGCTGATATCGGTTGGATGGGGATCTGCTAATAGGTTTTTGACCTGAGGCTGAGGGGAGCGCCAATTGGTTAATTCCGATGCGGTCGGGCGATCCGGATCTTCTGGAGGAACGGTCCCGGTCCCGGGTGCCTCTCCTCTCCCGCGCCAACGGTGTTCCCGGGCGATGGAAACTATCAGACGCTTGAGCGTGCCCGAAGGATCTGTTCGATCCCCACACCGCCGCGGTCATCGGCAGGATTCGCAGAACCTCCAGGCTCGCTATCCGGACCACCCGTGCAGGATGTGAGCCTTATTCCTCAGTACCGATCGTTTCCCCGACGATCAGTCCGGTTCCGTGTACCCGGGCTGGCATCAGCGCGTTCTCAGAGGTCTCCGGCGGTTGCCGTATCACGGGCATATTTTTCACGTAGTGACCTGAACCTCTATATGAAGTATATGCCTGGAGAATGCTGCACTGCAGGGGTGATGCGCGGTTCCTGATATAACTGCCTGCATTGATATGGAGTTCGGTCACGTCTACGGCACCCATCGTGCGGTCGTCATGCCGGTCGAGATCGGGGTGGTGCTCCACGACCCGGAAGAGGACCGGCCACGGTTTCTCGGCAAGACGTTCCGCTACGACATCGATGTGGAACTCTGGAGAAACGTGATCGATGCCCGGGGAAAAACCCTCGGAGTGACCGCGACGGTTGCAAACCTGGGTCGCGGCGAGTACCAGAAACCGTTCCTGCGGAGTCACCGCCTCCCGGGATACCGGGTACAGACCGCCCGGGAGGTGGCCCACGCTGCGTTTGAGGACCTCGGCTTCTTCATGCAGCACCTCTGCGATGATGTGGATATCTCCACCTTCACCTTCTTTGCCGACGGGATGGAGATGATGGCGTTTGAGCGGGGTGGTGTGGATACGGGGGGGATTGCCTGTGTAGACCTCCAGCGTGACATCCAGCGGCTTCTCGGGATGAAAGACCACCTCTCGCTCGATCGGGTCTCGACCATCATTGGTTTCTCTTTCTCAAAGGCCCGGATCCGGTCCATGCATTTCTCTTACCGGGTCCCGCCGCCCCTCCGTCATTTTATCAAGCCCCACCGGGCGCTGGGCGACGCTGCCCGGATATTCCTCCTATCCCGGGAACTTGCAGAGGCAGGTGAGACGTTCAAGGCCCGTGCGCGCGCCCATCTTGCGCATCCTGCCGTGTCCGGGCCGGGTATGCGGCTGCGGCCTGATACCCTGCAAGCCCGCCAGGTGACTGCTCCCCCCACCGAGGTGAGGGGCTCCTAGTGCAATGATTCTCAATTACCGGCACTCTCAACGGAGGAGAGTATCGACCTTTTTCACACTATCCAGGGGTTTGCATCCTGGAGGACGGACGGCTTTCCACCGGATATACGCCCGGGTACTGCCCCCCCGGTAGGGACGGGGGGAGGAGCGCGGGCAGGGTGGGGGGACGGATGGGAGCGCTCCGTGGGGGAGGGGACGAAGGCCCAGTAGAGTCTGTTAATTTGGAATCGATGACTAGGTAAAGGTGCGTCTCTGTCGCCCCGGTCTCATACGAAGAGTGCGAGGCAACGGTGGGGTTCTGCAGCGCCAGGCAGCCCAGCAGCGGTGAGAGGTTTCGGTCGATGAAAACCGTCGAAAAAAAGCATCGGGGGCTCTGGCCCCCGTTTTTCATCTTCACGCGCCGGTGCTCTCTTCCTCTGGTTTCGGTTTCTTCTCAGGCTTCACGTAGGTGATGGTATGGCGCTCCACCACGTGCTCTACCACCGGCGGGAAGTACTCCCTCTCCATCGTGAGGCTCCCAAACGGGCAGCCCTCGACGCAGTCGCCGCAGGCGATGCACCGCATGCGGTCGATCTCCCAGACCTTCGCCTCCTTCTCGAGACGGATCGCCTCGCAGGGGCATCGCCTTGAGCAGAGCCCGCAGGAGCGGCAGGTGGCCGGATCAAAGGTGACGTGTCCCCTGGTGAGGGGACCTGTCCGTGCCGGCACCGCAGGGTACCGCCGGGTGGCAGGTCCTCTCATGAGGTTCCGGAGGACGGTTCCTGTCATCTCAAAGAGTCCCATTCTTCTCACCTCTCCGCGCAGCTGATGCAGGGGTCGATCGAGAGGACCACGACCGGGACATCGGCGAGCTGGACGCCCGGGAGCATCTTCACGAGCGCCGGGATGTTTGCGAGCGTCGGCGTCCTGATACGGGCGCGGGCAAGGTGTTTCGTGCCGTCGCCCCGCAGGTAGTGAACGACTTCCCCGCGGGGCTGTTCCGCGCGTGAGAAGTACTCACCGTCTGGCGCTCCCTTCACCTTCACGTCGATGGGACCCTGGGGCATCGCATCGATCGCTCTCCTGATCAGATCGATGGAGGAGGAGAGTTCACGGACCCGAACAGCACACCGAGCGTAGCAGTCCCCGGCGGTCTCGACGACTGGCTTGAATCCCAGGTCACCGTAGGCCGCATACCCGGTCTCCCGGAGGTCCACTGCGACCCCGCTCCCCCGAAGGGTCGGTCCCGCCGCCCCGAGGTTGTAGGCATCGTCCTTTGAGAGGACCCCGAGCCCCCGGAGGCGGTACTTTACCGTCTCGTCGTTTAAGAAGACATCGCCGAGATCCCGGCACTCCTCCTCAAAGGGGTCGAGTGCCCGGTGCATCTCATCGAGTTTCTCCTGATCGATATCGCGCCTGACCCCGCCGACCTTGCAGGTGCCCTGGATAACCCGCCCGCCGGTGGTATCCTCGAGCACGTCGAGCACGCTCTCCCGCAGCTGCCAGGATCGCATGAAGAGGTTCTCAAAACCCATCCCGTCTGCAAACAGGCCGAGCCAGAGGAGGTGAGAGTGGAGACGCGAGCACTCCGACCATATCGTCCGGAGGTACCTTGCCCGGTCCGGGACCTCGATCTCCATGATATGCTCAACGCCCTGGCAGTAGCAGAGCGCGTGTATGAAACTGCAGATCCCGCAGATCCTCTCTGTCACGTAGACATACTCGGTGTACTCGCGCTTCTGCACCAGCTGCTCGAGCCCCCGGTGGATGTAGCCGATGGAGGGGACTGCATCCACCACCTTCTCATCCTCAAGGACGAGGTCGAGGTGGATCGGCTCCGGCAGCACCGGGTGCTGTGGCCCGAACGGTACGATTATGCGTTCTGGCATCAGTCGCCTCCCCTTCTTGTGACACTGAAAGGATACTTCTCTGCTGTCTTGATGAACGTCCCCTTGAAGTCGATGTTTATCCCGGTCACCGGGATCCCGAAGAGGTCGTGCAGCTCGTTTTCATAGACGAACGCTCCCCAGTAGATGCCTGAGATGCTCGGGACCTCTTCTTCTGGCCCGACCGTCAGGCGGAGGTTCCGAAACTGGTAGTCCTTATCAAACGAGTAGTTGATCTCGTAGGCCCCACCGATGTCCGTACACCCGATCTGGACGAGACGGTAGCCATCGGCGTGGAGTCCTTCGACCTCTCGTATGAGGTCTTCCAGCGCGACGCTGGTTGTTGTCTGTTCTTCTTTGACCATTACTGTCATGTGCTCTCACCTGCCTCTGCTGCATGTCGCGCTTCCCCTGTCATCTTCTCCCGTTTCTCCTCAAGGATCGCGAGCGCCTTTACGACACCATCGATGATCTGTTCCGGTCGGGCCGCGCATCCCGGGACATAGACATCAACCGGGATGACTTTGTCGATGCCGCCGACGATATTGTAGCACTCCCGGAATATGCCGCCGGTTGCGGCGCAGACGCCGACCGCGATGACTACTTTCGGCTCAGGCATCTGTTCGTAGAGGTTCCTGACCACCGGTCGGTTCTGTGAATTGATCCCGCCAGTGATCAGCAGGATGTCCGCATGCTTCGGGTTTCCGGTGTTGATGATGCCAAACCGCTCCACGTCGTAGAGCGGGGTAAGGCACGCAAGCACCTCGATGTCGCACCCGTTACAGCTGGATGCATCGTAATGAAGGATCCAGGGTGACCGCTTCAGGAATGTCATGGTAATCATGCACCTCCGATCATCATATAGGAGAGGATCGCCAGGTTCGCGATGCCGAGTAACGCTGCGAGCCACCCGCCCTTCAGGGCTGTCTGCCAGCGGACCCGTGCGGTGACGTTGTCGATGAAGATCTCGGCCACGTAGGTGACTGCAACCGCGACAACCCCGATCACCGGGTTCCAGGCAAAGAAGAGGTAGACGAGCCCGAGGAGGAAGATGTTCTCGTACCAGTGGGCGATCTCGATCTGGCCGAGGGTCGGGCCAGAGAACTCTGTCGTGATGCCCTTGACGATCTCCTGGTGCGCGTGGTGCGACGTCGAGATATCGAAGGGAGACTTCCTGAGTTTGATCGCGAGGATGACGGCAAGACCCAGGAAGACGCCCGGAAGGTAGAGGATCGCCGGCACGGTGGTTGCTGCCATATCAGCGACATAGAAACTCCCGCTGACCATGTAGAGCCCGACAGCTGCAAGAATGATCATCGGTTCGTAGGCCATCACCTGGATCAGCTCCCGCTCGGCTCCGATGTGGCTGTAAGGTGAGTGAACCGCGTAGGCCCCGAGCACCAGGAAGACGTGGGCGAGCGTGAAGGCAAAGACGATCAGGAGCAGGTCCCCTCCCGCGAAGAAGAATGCGCCGGAGAGGGCGATGAAGACCAGGTAGGCGACGACGTAGAAGTTCTGCGCCGTGACAACGACGACGCTTTCCTTCTCGAAGAGTTTACCGACGTCGTAGAAGGGCTGCAGGATCGGCGGTCCGACCCTCCCCTGCATCCGGGCGGTGATCTTTCGATCGATTCCGGCGATGAGGCCGCCGGCAAGGGGTGCGAGGATGAGGAAGAGGACTGCGCCTACGATTCCGTTCATAGGGCCACCCCCGCAAGGATCCATGATGCGAGGATCAGGACAGTGCAGACCACCGCTCCTGGCCGGAAGAGCCGTGCCTCGCCGAAGTAGTCGGTAAGGTAGTAGTTCCGTGTCTGGGCCTCCCGGGTCATGCCGAGGGAGCCAGCGAAGCGCAGGTCGGCGGTCGCCGGCCTCCCGCTCATGTAGGCCGGGAGGTGCTTTACGGTCCTCCGGAAGAGGAGGAACGATACAGGCAGGAGCAGGAGCAGGGCCATCATCAGGAGCATGATGGCGATGTTTGCCTGCGCGAGGCCTGTTGTAACTCCGTAGATGGCAAGGACGTAGGGTTCAATCAGCGTCGAGGATATGATCGGGAAGAAGAAGACGGCCGCTACGACAAGGCCGGTGATGATGTAGAGGGGAGCCCAGGGCTCTTCCAGGAATCCCTTCTCGATCCGCTCCACCCCCCGGGTGACCGTTACGAGTTTGCCCATCCACTTTGCCCAGAAAAAGACCGTGACAGCGCTCCCGTAGGCGAGGATGGCGACGAAGATAAGGCCAAAGGGGACCTGGACGAACGCCTCGATCGCCGCCCACTTGGAGATCAGCATGCCAAACGGCGCAAGGAACATGCCCGCGATCCCGATGAACATCATGACTGCCATCTTGGGCATCCGGACGATGAGCCCCTCCATGTCCTCGATATCCCTGCTTCCAATCCGGTGCTCGATCGCGCCGGTCCCGAGGAAGAGGAGTGATTTCGCGACGGCGTGGAAGACGATCAGCAGGATGGCCGCCCAGACGAGCATGTGGGTTCCGACACCTGCACAGGCGGCAATCAACCCGAGGTTTGCTATCGTCGAGTAGGCGAGGACCAATTTTGCGTTGTTCTGGGATATCGCTATCGCGGATGCGACGATGAAGGTCACCCCACCAACGAGTCCGATCGAGAACCCGGCGAACGTTCCGGCGAAGATCGGTGCGAACCTGACCAGGATATAGACACCAGCCTTGACCATGGTGCTCGAGTGGAGCAGGGCTGAGACCGGCGTCGGGGCCACCATCGCCCCGAGGAGCCAGGAGGAGAACGGCATCAGGGCAGCCTTCGTGATGCCGGCAAACCCGATCAGGACAGCCGGTACCAGGATAAGGGTGGTGTCACCCGAGGCGAGCACCCGGGCAAGATCGATGCCGCCGCTCGCCGGATCGGTCGCGGCAAGGTAGATGAGCGCCGCAACGAACGCAACCCCGCCGAGGAGGTTCATCACCAGGGCGCGGAAGGCGTTCCGTGTCGCCTCATCGGTCTCCGAGTAACCGATCAGCAGGAAGGAGCTGATGGTGGTGATCTCCCAGAAGAAGAAGACCCACATGAGGTTGTTGGAGAAGACGAGGCCGAACATCGCGGCGATGAAGGCAAAGGTGACGAAGAAGAACATCCCCTGCCGATCACGCACCTCCGGGTGGTGGTGGTGATAGGTCTCCATGTACCTGACCGCGTATACGGCTATGAGGCTCCCGATGATCCCGATGATCAGGGCCATGATGATGGAGAACTGGTCGATGAAGAGGTTGTGAGCCGCCTGAAGGTTCTCCGGGAACGTCATCTCAAGATACACGATCAGCGCTGCCTGCACAACGGCCAGCGCGATTGCCGGGTAGTTCCTGAACTTTGCGCCCATGTAAATGATGAAGAGCGCAAGCACCATCTCGATGGCCAACATGGCGAGGCCTGCCGCCTCCGAAGGCGCGGCAAAGTAGACCGCGCCTTCGAACGCATACTGCACCAACAGGTATATCGATGCCCCACCGATTGCCAGAGCGGAGAGGGCGACCACCGCGTAACGCAACGTCGTTCGCTTCACGAACAATAAAAGACATGCGACGAGGATGGGAAATAGTATAAGGAAGAGCAGTGTCTGCACTAAAGTCCCTCGTAGGGTAACTATGCTCTACTTACATAATTAATCATTCCAAATGGGCCCGGCGAGGTATCGGCCGACAGATACCCGATGGTGGCCCCGTACAGGGGTGAGGCGAACCAAACGGCTGGACGTCCGACCCGAAGACCGGATCTTCGCCACTACCTGCCTGCAGTTTTGAGGCACAAAATCCTGTCCTGTGTCTGAAAGCCGCGCAGAAATAACTTGAGAAGAGATGGTGAGTTCTTTGACGGCATTCATCCCACGACTGAAGTCGAGGGCATTCTGCCTGTTTCCTTCATAACATTCCACACGGTCTTTGCGCGATAACCTCTGCGGGTCCTGCAGCCTCCCCGACAGAACGTCATCTCATCTCCCGCCTGATCGTCATCCTGATCAGAGATGATGGGCTCGGCCGGCCAGCCACTTCACCCAAGCAGGTGGGCGAGGAGTCTTCCGGCAAGGCTCCGGGAGAGGGCGATGGCGTGTTCGGTGCAGATCTCATGGCAGCAGTAGCATCTGATGCAGCGCGAAAGGTCGATCGCTGCCCTGCCCTCGGTGACGGTGACGGCGTGCATCGGGCAGATTCGCTCGCACTTTCCGCATCCGATGCAGACTTCCCTGATCACGCCGGGCCGGGGAGCGTAGGTTTTCCCGAACCCCTGCGTAATGGCGGTGGTCACCCGCCGCCAGACGCCCGTCCTGCCCCTGGTATAGGTGGAGGGTTTCTGGAAATCGGGGACCACAAACTCCGCCGGGTCGTCGCCGACCGTCCGGACAGTTGCGGGATCGATGAGGCCGCGCCCGGCCGCGCTCCTGATGCTCCCGATCTCGAGCGGTTCCATGCCGATGAGCCGGGCAAGGACGGTGTCGACGGCCGCAGGTTCGCTTCCGGCGAGGATCACCCCGATCTTCCGGGGGCTCCCTGCCTGCGGCCCATCTCCTTCCATCGCCATGACTGCGTCCACGACCTGGAGCCGGGGCTTCATGCACTCGTTGAGGTCGATGAGCATTTCCCCGAAGGCGTACTCATCCTGGAACCTGAAGTGGAAGACCGACTTCTCGAGCCCGGGGATGAGCCCGAAGAGGTTCTTCGTGGCACCCGTCATCCGGGTCCACATGTGGGTCTTCGCTTTGGAGACGACCACGATCGCGTCGGCCTCTATCGCCGGGGTGATAATGGAGAACTGCTTCATTACTTCGCCCGGAGGGTACGAGACGGTCTGGTAGCTGGTATCGTAGTTCAGGGTGGCACCGGTCTCCTCAGCCACTGCGGTATACCTGGCCCGCGTGTATGCCCGTCGCAGGTTCGCCTCGCTGTAGACGATCCCGGCTCCCGGGCTGTCGCCGATGATGACCTGACACCCGTGCTCCACGAGGAGACGAGCGACGGCGGCGACGACCGTCGGGTGGGTGGTGACACACCGCTCTGGCTCCTGACCCTGCAGGAGGTTTGGTTTAAGGAGCACCTTCTGCTCCGGAGATACGAACCTCCCTATGCCGCCAAGGAGGTCGACCGCGCGTCTGACGGCTGCATCGACCTCGTCCCGATCATATCCTCCGCACCTGGCGAGGGCGACAGTCGCGTCCCGCTCGAGTGGTTGCACCTTATTCCTCCCCGAGGCGGATGAGTGCCTCCCTTGCCGCGAGCATCGCCGCCCCCTGTTTGGTTCGGGCTTCTCCCTTCCCGAGGGGGACCCCGCCGACGATCACCCGGGCGACCCAGATCGGGCAGTTTCCCGGGCCGGTCTGACGGTAGTCATACGCGAGCCTGCCGAGGTCTTTCCGGGCGACGTACTCCTGGAGCCTCCCCCGGTAATTCCTCCGGGTGTTGCATTCTGCGATCTCATCCTCAAAGATCGCGAGCACCACCTCCTTCGCCACGTCGAGGCCGCGGTCGAGGTAGATGGCGCCGATCAGCGCCTCTAACGCATCGGCTATGATAGAGTCGGTCAGCGCCTGCCCCCTCCTCCTGATGGCACTGTCGATACCGAGCTCCTGTTCGAGCACGATATCGGCGAGTTTTGTGTTCCTGGTCACCTGGAGCCTCCGGTTCATCTCGCCGGGTGGGAGGTTGTAGGCGTCGTAGAGGTGGTCGGCGATGATGAAGTCGAGGACATAGTTTCCCAGGAATTCAAGCCTCTCGTTATCCTCTATCGGTGTTTCCTGATACTCCCCCCTGTTTGCGTATGACCGATGGGTCAGCGCCCGGTCGTAGAGGGGGAGGGCGCCATCAGTAACATCGGTGATCCCGAAAGGGGGTCGGGCGAGGAGCGCGCGTAATTCTGTCTCCCGGTCGTGGTCGGCGGGCTCCGGGGGGCCAGGGCGTCTCCGCCCGAAGAGGCCGCTGGTACAAAGTTTTTCTCTGATGGTGGAGAGTCTCATGGTCGCCTGGTGCAGGGGCGTCCTGCTATTGCTCTATAGAATGGCTCTCATCATTCGCGATAAACCTTTGCCGGGACGGCCGTGCACAGGGTAACCTTTTCGTTGCCTGTGCAAGAGATCTCCTTCTGTGTCCTGGTCTGTGACGGGTCAGTGTGCCGAGAGCGCCTACCTTGATATCGAGTTTGGCTACGTCTACGGTACCTGCCGGGGGGTCATGATGCCGGTCGAGATCGGGGTGGTCATCCACCGGCCCGAGGATGACAGCGTCCGGTATCTCGGGGAGCAGTTCCGCTACGACGTCGATGTTGAGATCTGGAAGAAGGTGACCGATCCCTGCGGCAAAACCATCGGTGTTGCGACGACCGTGGCGAATATGAGCCGCGATGAGTACGGAATGGCCTACGACCACTCTTTCCGCGTTCCCGAGAATGAGGTTCTGACAGCCAGGGAGATCGCCCGGAGGGCCTTTGCCGACCTCCGGGTCTTCATGGAGTCTCTCCTCTCGACAGCGGATATTGGTGAGGTTGTCGTCTTTGCAGCGCATATGGAGCGGATGGCCTTCCGCGCCGCAGGGGTCTCGCTCGACGGGTGCAGCCTTGTCGACCTCCAGCGGGAGATCCGGCGGCGCCTCGGGATGAAACAGGTTCTCTCCCTCTCCCGCCTCGCCCGGCTCATCGACTTCTCAGCCGGGGGCTCCACGGTTGCCTCACGGCATTTCAGGTACCCGGTTTCCCTGGAGTACCGCCACTTTCTGGACGTCCACCGGGGGATGGGGGACGCTGTCCGGACGTTTCTGCTCGCGCGGGAGTTCCAGGAGAGGTTCCCCGACCTTGAGGCCCGCGTCAGGGCGCTCGTGGATTCCTGCAAGAATGGCGGGTGATGGAGGGGTGGATTGGGCGCTCCGGGCAACCGGAGGCTCCCACTCCCGTTGTTGTAGCCTGAGGATACTGGACCTCTTCACCTTATCTTACGCGAAAGGGGGTGCGATTGCATCTCTGTTGCTACCGGCGAGGTTCAATCGCGGTTCCTGGCGAATCGCCCCTGCCCACGAGTGAGCCGGGTTGGCTGGAGCGGAGTGTTCTCCGCCTCACCGAGATAGCAGTGGACCGCAGGAGGCATCGCGCCGGGGTGGGGGAACAGTGTGTGGTGATCCCACGGCCTGGTACTGTGCTGGTTATTGAGAATCGATGCATCATTGGATGCATGGTTTCAGCAGGACCATCCTCAGGGGCCGTTCTTCAGTGGAAGCGCTGCTCCCGCTCCCTGCACCTGCTGTTCAGGTAGAGGTTTGCGACTCCCGGATCAGCACACGCGGCATGGTCAGTACGACCTCAACCTCAGTACCGTCGTGGATGCTGCTGGTGCCTGCGGGGACGTGCAGGTAAGCGTTTGCCCGCACGGCCGTCATCTGCGTCCCGGCTCCCTTAGGCAGGGGGGTGGCGATGTAGCGGTCGCCGGCGCTGGCCCGCGATACCGTGAGAAAGACAAATTCATCGAAACCTGGATCGCTCAGGACTGTCCTTGTGAGACGGGCGCGGAGGCGCTCCCCATACCGGGCGAAGAACCCCCACCTGGCAAGCAGGGGGAGGGCGAGCTCCCGTATGACTGTCATGGCAGCGATCGGGTAGCCTGGCATCCCGATGACCGGTTTGCCGTCGATCCGTCCGACGATCGCCGGCTTCCCGGGTTTCATGGCGATACCGTGGACGAGCACCTCACCGAGGTCGGCGACGACACTGGCGGTGAAGTCCCGGGTGCCTGCCGAGGAACCGGCAGAGATCAGGAGGAGATCGTTCTCCCTGATGCCCTTTGCGATCGCCTGCCGAAGCAGTCCGGGGTCGTCGTGGACGATGGGGTAGCGGGTGCAGGTTGCACCCGTTTCACCGAGCCATGCCGCCGCAACAGCGGTGTTGCTCTCGATCACCTCTCCCGGGCCCGGGACCTCGCCAGCCGGGACCACCTCGTTTCCTGTCGGGATGAGCCCGACCTTCACCGCCCGTACATCGATCGCGGTAATCCCATAGGTGAGAAGCGCCCCGATGTCGGGGGGGCGTATCAGGTGCCCGGCCGGGAGGATCATCTCCCCGCTCTGGATCTCCTCTCCAGCGGGATGGATATGCTCCCCGGGCGATGCGGCCCTGCGGGTGCACCAGGCACCGTCTCTCCCGGTGATCTCCTCAACCATGACGACCGCATCGTAGCCGGGAGGGATCGCGTTTCCGGTGTTCACCCTGAAGGGGTCTCTGAGCGGGACCGGGTTCTCGTCGGCTGCACCGGCAGTCTCGCTGCTCACGACGGCAAAACCGTCTCTTGCAGCGATGTCGGTTGCCGGGATCGTCAGCGGCGAGTGGATGGCAGTCGCCGTCACCCGCCCGGCAGCCCCTGCCACCGGGACCCTGACAGTCCGATCCGGGCGCGGGAAGGCAGCCTGTATCATATCCCGGACCTCTGCAAGCGGTCTCAGCAGAAGACGCTCCCTCACCATAGCGTCACGTCTACCTCGCACCCAGCCTCGAGCCCCTCACATCCCTGGGGGATCCTGATGAACCCGTCGCTCTGCACCACGGTGTTTAAGAGACCAGACTTCCCGAAGAGTGGTACCGCCTCATCCCCGAGGAGTTTGACCCTGACGTACTCCTCACGTCCCTGCTCCGAGGAGATGCTCTGGATGAGTACCGCCTTTTGTTTTGCCTCCCGGCGACTGGTGCACCCGGTGAGCGATTGCAGGAGGGGACCTGCAAGCACCGCAAGAACGACCCTCGTTGAGGCCGGATGGCCAGGAATGCCGATGACGGGCGCACGGCCGATCTTCCCGATGATCGTCGGTTTCCCGGGCGCCAGTGCTATCCCGTGGGCGAGCACCTCGCCAAGCGACCCGATCACATCGGCCACAATATCCCGGTCGTCCTTTGAACTCCCTCCGCTGATCAGGAACGCGTCGCACTCGTCGAGCGCCGATGAGAGGAGGGCTGCGAGGTCTTCAGGGTTGTCCCTGACGATATCGTAGTACCGCGGAATGCCTCCCCGCTCCTCGACGAACGCCCCACAGAGGTAGGAGTTGACGTCGTGGACTTCACCTGCCGCGGGGATCTGGTCCAGTGGCACCAGTTCGACGCCGGTCGGGATGATCCCGATGACCGGTCTCTTCCTCACCGCTACCCGGGATACCCCGATCGCAGCAAGCACGCCGATGTCCTGGACGTTCAGGAGTTTCCCGGCCGCAAGCACACCTTCACCGCGGGCGTAGTCCTCGTCGGCACGGATGATGTTCTCGCCGGGGGAGACCTGGCGACCCACAAGAACCGCCGTCCCGAGGTCCTGGCAGTACTCAAGCATCACGACGGCGTCCGCTCCTTCGGGGAGGAGACCGCCGGTCGGGATGTAGGCACACTCGCCAGACCTGATCGAGATGCCGACTCCTCCCCGGCCCATGGCAACCTTCCCCACCCTCGTGAGCGGGATCGGGGCCGCTTCTGATGCCCGGACGGTATCTGCGGAGTTCACCGCAAAACCGTCCTTGATCGAGCGGTCAAAACCCGGTATATCGTTATCGGCCCGGACATCCTCCGCGAGAACACGACCATACGCCGCGGTCAGTGGCACGAACTCAGTCCCGACAACCGGAGAGATCTGGTTGATGAGGTGGATAGCCTCGGTCACCGGGATAAGATGAAGAAACTCCGTCATCTCTTCAGCCAGCCTCCGGACGTGCCATCAGGCACCCTGTGGTGTCGAGGCAGGGTGAGGTGGATCGCTAATAATCTCATGAATTTCGTGAAGGG
>LFRN01000131.1:50271-56696 GCA_001512375.1 Candidatus Methanoculleus thermohydrogenotrophicum
AGACGTAGATGTCACCTTTCACCATCTGCCCGCCGACACGGCCTTTGGCGTTCCCCTTGATGATGACGGTGCCGCCTTCGCCGTGGGTGGAGACGTGAATGTCTGCATCGCCGCCGATGATGATCGTCCCGCCGTTGATGAACGTGGCCGTATCGTTACCGACGTTCCCTGCAACCCGGATCAGCCCGCCCTGCATACCGCGCCACTCGCCGCGGGGTGATGAACCCAGGTGGTGCCCGGCGTTGCCGTCGATTATCAGCTCGCCGCCTTCCATCCCGATGCCGCAGAAAGAGTCGACGTTTCCTTTCACGTGGATCTTTCCGCCTTTCATCCAGCCGCCGATGTACATGTCGGCGTTGCCTTCGATGACGATCTCGCCTGCGGTCATCTGCTGGCCGATCCGCTTTACCCGGGTACAGTCCCCACGGAGGACGATCTTCGTCTCGGCTGCGGTCGCTCCGCCATCGCCCTCAACAGTGAAGTATTTCCCGAGCGGGCTTTTAAGTTTGCCCTCCCAGACATCGAGGTTGGCGATCTCGGCGGCCTTCTTTCCTGCGAAGTTGTCTGGAGTGATATTCTGCCCCTCTAGGTAGAGCTCAGGGGGGTTTGTCAGGGTGAGAGTTACTGTCTTCATCTTCTAATCACCTTATTGGGTCGCATCGACCTCGATCGCGCGTGGGTTGTGGAGGTGTTCATCGAAGAGCCTGTAGTTCTCGAGTTCCACACTGTAGTGCCTGAGGAAGTGCTCGTAGATGTCTCTCTGCACCTGCGCGTTCTCCGGGACCTTCACGTCGACCCAGACGGTCCGCTTCGCGGGTTCTGAGACGACTTCGCCGTCCCGGACGGTCACGACACCGTCCTTGAGGAGGTACGCGCACCTGGAGAAGGCCTTCTCGATCATCTCTGGATCGGAGGGCATATCCTCGGGGTTGAGGGCGTAGATGGCGACATTGGCGTCCATGCCCGGAGCAAGCCCGCCGTAGGTGTTGCTGATGCCGAGCGCCTTTGCCGGTCCCGCCCTGGTCATCTGCGCGATCTCATACAGCGTGAGTTCACGGTCGATACCGTCTATAGAGGTGGCGTCAATCGTCCGTTCAAGCCACTTGAACGTCTTCATGGTTGCGTCACGTGCCGCACGGCTCATCAGCCACTTTATGACCCGCGGGTAGCGGATGAACGGCCCGGCGTTCGGGTGATCGGTGCTGATGAATGTCCGCATCGGGTCTTTGGAGAGGAGCGCAAGTTCCAGACCGATGGCCCACTGGATGGTGCAGACCTTGACGGTCGGGCTGTAGATGTAGGGGACGACCCCGGCAGCGGTCTCGAGTTCCACGTCGGTGTTTGCCCATTTCAGGTTGTTGAGGGCCCGGAGGTGGTGCTCAAACGGCCCGTCCGCGGTCATGGTCGTGGTCTCATCAAGGGTCACCGCACCAAGGTCGATGGTGATGTTGTCGTGTGCGTTCACGTAATCCATGATGACGTCGGCCTTGGACTCGAAGTTCCTCCAGGAATCACCGCCATAGGAGTCGAACTGAATGTGCGTGACGTGCAGCACCTGCTCCCGTCCGAAGTTGTTCTTTGCGGTGTAGCCCTCAGCGAGTTTGAGCGAGTCGAGGGTGTCAGTGTAGTTGCCCGGGTTTCCGAGGTTGTTGCAGTGCAGGTGCACCGAGTGGGGGAGGCCCAGGTGCTCGTTCGTCTCGATGAGGCCGGTCACAATCTTTGCCGGCGTGATATCGAAGTAGGGGACCGGGTCATGGATGTTCTCACAGTTCAGTCCCCATCCCCAGGCCTCGGTACCGCCGGGGTTCACGACTTTGATGCCGAACCCGCGGGTGGCCCGCAGGAGCCAGGCTGTGTATGCAGCGTTGTTCTCGATCTCGTCGTTCTTGAGGTACTCGAGGGTGAACCAGTTGTTCCCGAAGACCGGCATCGCGGAGTTATCGATGATCGGGGTGTCGCGGATCTCCTCGTGGACGTGCGGGGAGTGGAGCGGGGGCATCGCCGCCTCGTTGACGTAGACGTAGCCCATTCGGGCGTAGTCGTAGCCGGTCTTGAACGTGGAAGGGACCGAGAAGCCCATCTCCATGCGGCTGCATCGTTTGAGAGGGCTCTTGAAGAGTTTGTCCTCAGGCCGGAAGAGCCGGCCGACGTTCACCTTTGGTCCGACAACGTGAGAGTGGATGTCAATCCCGCCCGCCATCACGGTCATACCGGCAGCGTCGATGACCTCTGGGTTCTTAAGAGCGTTCGTCTCGACAATCTTGCCATCCTTGATTCCGATATCCATCCGGTCTCCTTTGACCTCCTGCAGGGGGTCAAAGACAAACCCGTTCTTGATTATTAGTTCACTCATGGATCATTCCCCCGCACGGACGCCTTCAGGCACGGCCTTTGCGGGCGCCTTTGCGGCGTCCTCAGCTTCCAGTTCGCAGAGCCTCTGGTAGATCCGCTCGAAGAGTTCCTCGTCGCTCGGGACGCCTTCGGGTGCATCGATGACCTTGCGGTACTGGATCGGGACGTTGTCCATCCGATAGACGATGCCCGGAACCTCGACACCGACGATTCCCACCGGGATATGGAGGTCCGAGATCTCGGTTGCCATGTTGGGGTGGGGGTCGATGGTGATCCAGGGATGTTTCCTGAGGTGTTTGACGGGTTCGATCGGGAAGTGGGCGGCGGCATCGGTCGCCACATTGAAGAAGGCGTCCACTTCGTCTCGCATGGCGAGGTCGACGGAACTCGTCTCGCCCGGGTTCATGTGGGCGATATCGCGTTTGGTCAGGTCCAGGCAGTAAGGGAACCCGTATTGCCATGACCAGACCACGCCCGGCCCGGTGATGTTGTAGTGGCCCCGCATCGCCATGATCGTCCACTTGGTGAAGTCGTTGAGGTCACGGGTCAGGCTGATGGCGATGTCCACGTTGTGGTTCCGGCCGTCAGAGTGGCAGAGTCCCATGCCGTAGAAGATGGTGCCGAACCGCGCCTTCTTCATGATCTCGACAGCCTCAACGATCTGTTCCTTCTTGATCCCGGCAACCTCGTCGGGGATATCGTGGCCCCGGAGGACGGTGCGGAATGCGTTGAAGAGATCGTAGTCGTGTCCCTGTTTCACCTGCAGGTAGATATCAGCCACTTGGGCGGTGTCGGTGTGCCGGGGGTCGATGACGATGATCTTGCGGCCTGTGTGACCCTTGCCGGTGAAGAACCCGCGGGGGAAGATCGAGTAGCGGGACATGTGCCGTGGGTGAGCGTGAGCCGGGTTAGCGCCCCAGTAGACGATGACGTCGGCCCGGTTCTTCACCTCACCAAGGGTGCAGCTCGGGTAGCCGTTGTCGAATATGGCGAGGAACGAGCTCCCGTGACAGATGGACGCACAGTTGTCGATCACGGCACCTGCTTTCTCGGCGACCTTGGCTGCAGCGGCCATACCCTCGCAGTTGGTCGAGCCAAACCCGTACATCAGGGGTTTCTTCGCGTTGTAGAAGACCCTCGCTGCGTAATCGATTGCCTCGTCGTAGGAGATCTCTTTATAAGTGCCATCCGGCTGGCGGAGGCGGGGTAGTGTGTGTCTCTCGCCGCTTGTGGCACGGTGGAAGACTGTGCTTCCGATGATGCAGGCATTCTCAACCTCAAGGATCTTCTTCCCGTCGTCAGAGACGGTCACGACAAGGTCGTCACAGCAGACGCCGCAGAATGGGCATCCAACATTCTCAATCTTTTTTACCATTACTGTTCACCTCTCCACATCCCGACGGCGCTCTGGACGAGTTCGAGCGTGCTCTTGCGCCTCTCGCCTTCAGGAGCGGGTTCGACTGTTACTGGGAATCCGCTGTACTGTGGTTCCCCGGTTGCCTGGGTCCGCGGGGGGACTATCTGGTTTGCATAGACGCCCTGCGGGATGAACGCAAGACCGGGGTAGAGCGACTGACGCCCCTTGACGGCCTTGACAACCACGCTTCCGCACTCGCTCGTCACCTTGACGAGCTGGTTCGGGACCAGGCCAAGCGCCCTGACGTCATCGTCGTGCATCTCGATGATAGAGCAGGCCTCGAAGTACTCCGGGGTCATTTTGCCCGATACTATCCCAACGCCTTCGTCTACAGAACGCTGGGTGATCATGGTCAACGTAATCTTCTTCGCCATGTTTTTGCCTCGATGTGATTGACGGGGCCGATCCCCCTAACCTCCAGGAGGATCGGCCCCGGTGAATGGTGCCCTGAAGAGACCCCTTGTTCGGGTCTTTGTGTTGTGAGAGATATCCACCAGACTCGTTGTTCGGATTGCTGGAGCACTGCCAAGAACCGCGGGATACGCGCAGGGAGGGGCTGCCAACCCGGGGTGGACTGAAGCTCTCCTGGCGGAGCACCGGATAGATCATTTCATCATAACTTGTAACGATTTCTATTTAACCATTCCGTATTTGCAAGGATGACCGGTTGGCTAAATTCACTCCAATTAGTTAATTCGGTAAACTTTACCCTTTTCATAATAGGTCGGGATATGTTGCGTAAACGTCGCGAGATTGAACGTGTTTTTGCTGACCACCTAAATGTTTCTGGTTTGGGATCTGATTAACTCCGGCGTACGAGGATCGTCTGGATGGGTGTAAGTACCTGATCTCATGACCCCTCTGATGCCCGGAAAGCGCAGGTGGTGCGGAGTGCCCTCCTGGTTGTTCCAGTATGGTATGCCTCTGAAGCCCGCAGGGCACCATGTTGTGGTCTTGAGGACTTTTTTGTGTGGTGGTTTTTCAATTGGCCGCTCGCGTTGCAGGAAACGGGGTGTCACCCAAAAGAGACGATCATGAGGCTTGTGTCTCATGCTGCGCGAGTGAAAAACACCTCCCTCGTTTCATCGCGTGCGGCGGGTCGTGGCCTATCACCCCTGCTGGAGGCCGGGGTTGGGCTGCAATCTTTCGGGGATAGCATCTCATGATACTTCCACTGAAGTCGGGGGAGGAGTCACACGTGGTGGTCCACTTCCACCGCGTGGAGAGGCTGCACATGCGAAAGCGGCCTTTCCCCCGGGCCTGCCGGCGAACGCCCTATATCGCAATACTCCCAATACTATCGCAGAACACCGGGAGGAGTTTTGCGGTATGACAACCGGCGGTCGGATCATCATGCACGTGGACATGGACAGTTTCTTCGCTTCAGTGGAGGTCAGTCGCGACCCATCCCTGGCAGGCATGCCGGTGATTGTGGGTGCCGACCCGAAGGGAGGGGCGGGCCGTGGGGTTGTGAGCACCTGTTCCTATGAGGCGCGCCGTTACGGTGTGCACTCGGGTATGCCCATCTCCCGGGCGTACGCCCTCTGTCCGCACGGCGTCTACCTCCCGGTGAACCGCCCGCTCTACTCCCGGATATCCGGGGAGATCATGGCTATCCTCAGCGAGCGTGCTGACCGGTTCGAGCAGGTGAGCATCGACGAGGCCTACCTTGATGTTACCAGTACCGGGAGTTTCCCGGCGGCGGCGATGCTCGCCGCCACAATCAAGCAAAAAATCCGGGATATGGAGGGGCTCACCTGTTCCATCGGCATCGCTCCGGGGAAGGTCGCGGCAAAGATCGCATCCGACTACCAGAAACCTGATGGTCTGACGGTCGTCTGTCCGGGCAGGGTCGCGGAATTCCTCGCCCCCCTGCCGGTAGGAAAGATTCCTGGAGTCGGGAAGAAGACTGGCGGTGACCTGGGCGGGATGGGCATCCTGACCGTCGGGGATCTGGCACGTTGCGATGTCCAGACCCTCATCGCCCGGTTTGGGAGGTCGGGTATCAGGCTACACCGTCTCGCCCGCGGCATCGACGATGGAGAGGTGCAGGCCAGGGAGGGGTGTAAATCCGTCTCCCGGGAGACGACGTTTGATGAGGATACATCTGATCCGGAGGTCCTCTCGGCGGCCATCGCCGACCTTGCGGACGAAGTTTCCGAGGCGCTCTCGGTCGGCGGCCTCAGGTGCCGGACCGTGACGGTTAAGGTCAGGTACCGGGGGTTTGAGACGCACACCCGGTCCCGGACGCTGGACCGGTTCACAGAAGACCCTGATGTGATCAGGCGGGTTGCATGCGATCTCCTCATATCGTTTCTCAGGGGCACCGAGATCCGGCTTCTCGGGGTCAGGCTCTCGGGACTCGAGGATGGGCGCACCCGGCAGACTTCGATTGACGAGTTCCTCGCCCCCTGATGGGTCGCGCCCGGGCGAGCTCCGGGAGATATGCCTTACTACATAGCCCGGGGAGGCTTCGCGTGCAGCAGGTCGATGATCCGCTTATCTTGTATCCCGACAGAGATCGTCTGAAGTGACCATCGACATCCAGCTTCGCCTCGATGCATTCGACCGCACGCAGCCTCCTCTCTGCGGCGACCGGCCCGACCGGAACGGTTACCGACGGCTCTGCTACCAGTGTCCTTTTGCCGCGAGGAGC
>LFRN01000131.1:56846-68353 GCA_001512375.1 Candidatus Methanoculleus thermohydrogenotrophicum
GCGCGGGTGATGGCGGCAGTGCGGCGGCGGGAGTGACTCGCATACACGCTACTTCAAGGCGTGGAGGGTAACGCTCAAATTCGGTAGACGGGGGCCATTCCGTGGTACTCCTGGCCGGTCTCTGCAGTCAATGGTCCCGGTCTGTCCGGGAGATTCACCCGGGGCAGGGTTTTTCCCGGGGTATCACCACGCACTGTCCCGGGCGTGATATCCACCATGGTTCACTCTGACTGCTATGGTGGGTGAGACCGGGAGGAATCGCGGTCTGGCACCCCGTCGTGGGTGGGGGACGATTCACCAGGACCAGGATCAGGTCTCTGGCGATGTCAATGGGAATGCATATGGCAGGTTAGCGCCGGTGGGGGTAGACCCCCGTAACCTGTATGCCTCTTGAGGGACATTGGTAAGAGGAGATCATCATGCCGACCGATATCGTCATTCTGCTGGATGGCCGCCCGTTCGAGGCGGAGCTCTTCGATACCCCAACCGCTACTGAGATCCTCCGGGCGCTCCCGATCGACGCTGTCCCCGAGGAGTGGGGGGATGAGTTCTATTTTCCGATCCCGGTAGCATTGCCGCCTGACGAGACCGCTACCACCCGGGTTAACGCCGGGGATATCGGTTACTGGCCGCCGGGCCGGGCGGTTGCGATCTTCTATGGTCCCACGCCCCTGAGCATGGATGACCGTCCGGTGCCGGCAAGCGCGGTGAACCTGGTGGGAAGGCTCACCTGTGATCCGGTGACGCTCCGCGGCGTACGCGGCGCCCGGCACGTACGCATGGAGCGACGGTGAGTGCCGTACTCGAGGATGGGGGAATGGTTATATTGTATGCGTGCTACCAGTAGCGTGACCACGGGGGATGTCTGGAATGGGTCTTACAGGAAAACTCTTCGGAAAGGGCGAGTCAGAAGAAAATTGGGTTAGCCCTGACTCTGATAGATCCGTGAGCCAGAAAGCGCTCTCTCTTGCCCGGCAGGGGCGTTTTCGCGAGGCGATTGCCTGTTTTGACCGGGTGCTCGAACGCGATCCAGAGAACGTGAAGATGTGGAACAACAAGGGCGTCTTCTTTGATATTCTCGGCAGAGATGAGGAGGCGCTGGCCTGCTGGCAGAAGGCGCTCTCCATCAACCCGGATTTTGCTCCTGCCTGGGTCTCCCGCGGGATGTTACATCGGCGTCGCAACCGGCTCGAGGAGGCGCTGGCCTGCTATGACCGTGCCCTGGAACTCGACCCTGACTCCGCGGTCGCCTGGTACAACCGGAGCGGTGTCTTCGTCGCGATGCGCAGGCTGGATGAGGCGATCACCTGCTACGAGCGGACGCTTTCGATCGATCCGCATTTTGTGGCGGCCTGGATCGACCTTGGCTACGCATACTTCCTCCAGCACCGGCTCGAGGAGGCCATCACCTGTTACGATCGGGCCATCGCCGACGATCCCGGGAACGTCCGGGTCTGGAGCCTGAAAGGGGGTGCCCTGTATGCGCTCGGGGAGTACCGGCAGGCGCTCACCTGTTTTGACCAGGTGCTCTCGATCGACCCTGAGTATGCTGCTGGATGGAGCATGAAGTGCAGCGTCCTCTACCATCTCGGCATGTATCGCCACGCGCTTGCGTGTGCCGATAAGGCGCTTGAGATCAATCCCTCCTGCGAACTGACCGCACAGGCCCGCAAGATGCTCCTCTCTCTCATGGCAAAGTGGTGATGCGCTCCGGCGGGTTCTGGTCTCCCGGAAACGCTCCTGCCTGCGGGTCAGGCAGTCCTCATCCCCCGGCTGGCATCTGATGCCATCCAGCCAGAGACCGGGCAGGATCTCTTCCCCCGGCGTGCTTGTTGATGTTCAATCGATTGCATGCGGACCGATATCATCAACTCTCCCGATGGCGCAGGACGCAGTGGTATGAAACTTTGAGGTCATCGGTGAAGGCCGTGAAGCGGATCCTGAAACTTCTGAAGGGAGAACGCCCGGGTATCATCATCCCATGGCGACGGATATGAGAGCGGATCTGGAGGCTGTTTGTGCTATAGTCAGAGATGGCCTCCCGGACCGAGATCCTGGTGGAATGCGGAGGACTTCGCCTGATAAGATCGGATTCATCTGCGGTTCTCTGCATGGAAGCGATGAGAATGGATCAGGTCCCGGAATGGATGTACTTTTGGTCGGGGGAGTTCTCGGAGACTGAGATCGGGGATCCAGCGGCAAAACAAGGATGGATGCCTGGCGGGTTTTTGGAGAGGCGCTGATATCCATATCCACCACCTGCTTCCATGGATGAGGGGCATGCTCTCATCCGCCGTTTCGGTGAACGCAACTAGCAATGTATATTTGCGCCCGGAGTCAACGATTGATGATAACGATGGGCAAAAAGCAGGGAAAGAAGGGAAAGAAATCCAGACGCACGGCGCAGAAGCCGCATGACGATGGGGGGAACCTTGATACCGGGGTCGTCGCACCGGCACACTCAGGCGCGTCTCCTCTCGATACGGTCGTGGCGTCCATCAGGACCAGCAGGTACGTCCAGGTCCTCCTCGGACTGACGTTCGTCGGGTTTATCCTCCGGTTCTACAACCTCGGTGGGAACTCCCTCTGGCTTGACGAAGCCACAACCCTCATGTTTGCCCGGAAGTCGCTTGCCGGGATCTGGGCAAGCGTCGCCGCGGGAGAGTTCAACCCGCCGCTCTTCTACTGGCTGGAACACGGGATGCTCTTCTTCGGGGAGAGCGAGTTCGTGCTCCGGTTCCTCCCCGCACTCTTTGGTGTCCTGACGATTCCTGTCATCTACCTCATCGGGAAGGAGTTCCGGGACCAGAACGTCGGGCTCATCGCCGCCGCTCTCCTCGCGTTCTCCCCCTTCCATATCTTCTACTCGCAGGAGGCCCGGGCCTACGCCCCGATGCTCTTCTTCTTCTCCCTCGCGCTGCTCTTCTACGTGAGAGCGAGCCGGTCGAACGAGACCCGGTCCTGGGTTCTCTTTGGCATCTTCTCAGCGGTCATCTTCTGGATGCATCTCTACGCCTCTGTCTCCATCGCCGTTTTCATCCTCCATGCGCTCGTCACCCACGCCGGCGAGATCCGGAAGGATCTCCGGAACGCGAGGAATATAGCACTCTCGATCATCGTTTTCATCGTTGCCACCCTCCCCCTGCTCATTGTCGCGGTTAACCTCTTTCTGAAGCTGACGTCATCAGCCCCGACCATCGGTATGCGGGGGCTCGACGTCATCTATCTGACCCTGCTCCAGATCTCGGGATATAGCGACCTTATCCTGGTGCCCTTTGTCATATTCTTCCTGATAGGCGTCGCCTACACCTGGCGCGAGGACAGGAACGGGGCGCTCCTCCTCATTTTCATGTTGGCCATCCCTCTGGGGCTAACCGTTATTTTATCCTCACGGATGCCGATGATGCCGCGGCATCTCGCCTTCCTCCTACCAGTTTACTTCGTCGGCATAGCATCATCGTATCCAGCGCTCTACGCCCTCGTCCAGGACAAAAGAGCGGTCTACCTCGTCATCGTGGCGGTGTTCCTGATCAGCACACCCTTCCTTGCGACCTACTACACGACACCGCAGAAGAACGACTGGCGGGGGTTCTCCGTGGAACTTGCCGGGATGACAGGAGAGGGTGACCTCGTCGTCGTGTTGCCGCCGTATATGGCGCAACCGCTCGACTACTACTACAGCAACGCGACCGACGGAACCATCGAACTCGGGGCGAATACCGGGGAGGACCTTGATGCGATCCGGGATCGGTATCCTGATCGGCGTGTGTTCTACGTGGTGACCTGGGATATCCTCGCCGTGGATCCCACCGGCGACGCGCTGGACTGGCTTGATAAGAACGCAGAGTTCGCCGGGCAACGTATGGGGATCTACCTCTTCTGGTCGGCCTAGAGAGATCGCAATGACCGGACCCTACGATCTCTCGGTGGTCATCCCGACCTTCAACGAGGAGGAGAATATCGCCGCGATCATCGATGCGGTCAACGGTGTCTGCTCGCAGAGCGGCATCCGGGCCGAGATCCTGGTGGTGGACGACAACTCAGGGGACTGCACGATCCCGATCGTGCAGGAGATCGCCGGACGGTGTGAGAACGTGCGTCTGATCGTGCGGATGGAGGATCACGGCCTCTCCCAGTCGGTTGTCGAGGGGTTCCGGGCGGCGCGGATATTGTCATCGGGAGCAGATATATGAAGGGCGGGGAGATCGAGGAGTGGCCGCTCAAACGAAGGATCACTAGCCTCTCCTAATCTTACCACTCAAGCTACCCTCTGAAGTTTCGTCTTTTCCTTCCCGTTCTCCCGATAAAGCCCTCTCCCTTGCCTCATTCCCTCCTCCCGGGAGTATCACCCCGTTCATCCTGTTGCACCACCCCCTCAACTCACTGCCAGAACCGCTTCTCAACCGAACCCCTCAACCGCCTCCGCTCATCGTTGCCTTCCTCTCCCCTCCCGCTCTCTCCACGAACCGTCTACACGTCCAGATCGAACTCCAGCAACCGCGGCCAGACCTCCAGATCCTTCTCATGGTCCGGCGAGATGCACCAGAACCAGCGTTCACCACCCTTTGTTATGACAGAATGGTAACCGATGAACCAGAGGATCTTCTTCAACCCCGGCCGAACAAGCGGTTTGCAACCACGGTCAAGACACGGCGGGTTCTCCATCGCATCCAGGTTCCGCTGGACAAGCACCCGGATCACAACCTGGATCGGGAGAGAGAACGCTAGCAGCGTCACAAGCGCCGCGATCCGTTCAGGTTTCTTAAGATAGAGGGTATCGGCCATCATCGGCCGTTTAATGACCGAAAAGTTATCTTCCACCCTCTTCTGCTCCTTATAGAGCCGGAGAACCTCCCGTGCAGGGGCACGATCCTCGGGAACATTCGTCATCAGAACAAACGACTCAGCCTTGCGTCGTTCAGCCAGATACGCATCCTCGTCCAGTTGCGGTCGCCCGGCACGGATCACTCACTCCGTCACCGGGACCGACGGACGCGGGTTCTTCCCCGGTCGTCCGCGCGGTCTCTTCTCCGTGACCGCCGTATCAAGGCTGAGGTCCACCCGCCAGAACCGCCGGTTACGGAGATCCTTTTTCGCTTCCTCCATTGCCCGTTCTGCATCAATCTCGCAGGCAAACCGTCTCTTTGTCACAGCCTCAAGTAGCGATTCAACCCCATCGAGGTCTGCCTGAACTCGGGTCTCGAACTCTTCTCGTCGACGACTGCTCCGGAAGACGAGCAATCGGCAGACCGTCCCGCCATCCACCTCACGGATGAACTCCTGGACATCGTAGGTCTCAAGACCGGTCTCACCCTCCTCATTATCCCAATAAGGTCCAACCGGTATCCAGGCATCCGTTTCGTAGGCGGTGCGGGTCACTCGGGCAGCAACGCAACCTTATTGCTGAATCTGGATAACCGCCGCGTTCCAGGTGCAATCAGCCTCGTTGCCGTCACGAACGGTGGTGACAAGAGGTATCCCGAACTGGTCGCAGACCTGGCCGAGCATGGCCTGGAGGAGACCGCGGTTGCCGTCTTTGCTGTAACCGGCACAGACTGAGGGGGCGGCGGAAGCGGTTGTGTCTTCTTCTTCTCATACGCACCATACAGGGAGATTGAGGTGGTGTCACCGTGGAGAACAGGGGGTGAACCTCGGTGGTGAAGAGGAGGTCCATGTCCATCTGCTGGTAGTGTTCAGAGACGCTGTAGATCGGGAGACGCGGTCCTGATTGGATGAACGGAACCATGACCATGGCTTTGGCGAGGTTGCCGGGACTCACCCGCCACTGAGTGGGATCCCACGTGAGCATCGAGTCGATGTATTCGACAAACCCGAGTCTGTCGAGGTATGAGGCAACGACGATCGCTATGAGCGGTGTCTGGGAGGCGGTGATACGTTTCTTTTCGCTTGCTTGCTGGAAGATGGTGTTCAGTGCGCGGGAGCGGGTCGGAGCTGGACGAGGCATAAGAGTTATTTGGTGGAAGGGTAGTTGCGCTTTTGTTATATGAATATAATTATGTGGTACTTTTAGGGAGGGGTCGCAAAGTGAGTAGATGGTTGACCAGATTCCATTTTTTCCTTGCGTTGCCTTTGCAATCCGGATCTGTAGCATGTTAACATCCAAACTCACTTTGTCCTGGTCGATGGAGTTCCCGTGTCGGGCGAGTTCGCTGTCAGTATGCTTCTCGCTGTACGGCGTCGTTGAATGACGTACTTTCACGGGTGTACCTCCCTTCTCTGCTGTGAAACACCCATCCCGCGTCAGAACCCTTTCAGGTTGAGATAATGACCTTCTATCCTGCCCATTACAGGCAGGCCTTTGCTTTTTTTGGGATTCCCTGTTCCGTCTCCGCCATTTGTCTGGCCTCATGACCTTCATACCTCTTTTGAGGGGCGAATACGGGTTTCCAAGTTCCAAAATATGGATAATTATGGATGTTTTAGGAGCCATCTGTAGACCGGGAGTCATCCGTCCGTTCGTTATACCGTTCTACAATCCAGTATAACCTGATCCCATACCATTTTGGTCCAAGCGCATCGGTCTGTTTTTGCTTGTTTTCCCTGACGATCCTTTCGATAGATTCAGCGTTTGTTTCTTCATGCCTTGCGGATTGACCGGGTCAGACTCCCGATGGTCTCCACGTTGTCCCGCAGGCTTCACACACTTCCGTTACCAGAAATGCACGCTGCAGTAGGGATATCTCAAACGGAGGGGATAGCGTTACGCGATCCGTACTCCAGTTTCTTATCGCAGAGGGGGCAACCATTTTGTATTGGTAGACTCAACGAAGGGCGGAGTCCATGGTATCAGCAGTAATGGATTCTCCTTTTGGTAGGGTCAATTATCTCTTTGAGATGCCTGACAATTCTATCGCCCGATCTTCCATCGCCGAAGGGGTTTTCCCAGGTCCTCGGCCTGAGAACCATCGTCCTGGCAGCGGAGAGTATCGCCTCCGGATCCGTCCCTGCAAGTATGTTCCCTCCAGCAACGACCGTTTCAGGACGCTCCGTGTTCTTTCTCATTGTCACACACGGAGTCTTGAGGATGCAGCATTCTTCCTGGATGCCTCCCGAATCGGTCAGGACAAGTTGTGCCGACGCCTCAAGAAGGAGGAACTCAAAATATCCGAGAGGTTCCAGGAGACGGAGATTGTCTGGAATCCGGAGGTTAAACCGCTCAATCATCTTCTTTGTCCTGGGATGAATCGGATAGAGAACCGTGACGCCAAACTCGTTGCCTACGAGTTCAATCCCTTTCAGTATATCGGAGAGGTTCTCCTGTCTGTCGACGTTCTCCTGCCGGTGTGCGGTGACCAGGATGTATTCACCCTTCTCTATCCCGAGCCTGGAAAAGATCGATTCATCCTCTGCGGCGAGAGAAATGTTTTGAAGAACGGCATCGACGACAGTATTCCCGGTTACGAATATCCCCGAGTCGGGTCGTCCTTCTTTTCTCAGGTTGTGGGCGGCCATCTCCGTCGGCGCAAAAAGAAAATCGCTCAAGTGGTCGGCAACGACCCGGTTGATCTCCTCGGGCATCGAGCGATCGTAGCTCCTCAGTCCGGCCTCGACATGACCCAGCGGGACGCCAAGTTTTGCGGCTGCAAGAGCCCCGGCGAGCACGGTGTTTGTGTCACCCTGCACCAGCACGACATCGTGGGGATCCTCCAGGAGTATTTGCTCAAGTCCGGTCAGCATGCGCGCTGTCTGGGCGCCATGTGTTCCAGAACCGACCTCGAGGTTGTATGTCGCATCGGGCAGTTCGAGTTCGCAAAAGAAAATCCTGTCCATCTCGTATGAGTAATGCTGGCCGGTATGGATGATGGAAAAATCAACGGATCGCTCGAGACAAGATCGTACCACCGGAGACATCTTAACTATTTCCGGGCGTGTGCCGAGAATGACTGCAATCTTCATCAATATTTTGTGGAATGAGGATGGATTAAAACAGATCGATGATATAGCCCTACGTGCAAATATGATAATACTACCGAAGCGCTAAGAGTAAAGGTTATGCTGGTCTCGATAATAGTCCCCCTCTATAACGAAGAAGACAATGTCGACAATTACGAACTTGAACTTTTCCCGGTTGTCGACGAGATTGCAGAGAGATACAATATATCCATCAATTTTGTTTTCATCGATGACGGGAGTAAAGACCAGACCCTTGAAAGAATCAATGCAATTGCGGCGAGGCGCGAAAACATTCTGGTACTTCATCATGACACAAACAGGGGGATGGGTGCAGCGCTCAAGACAGGATTCGCACATACCGATGCTGACCTTATCATCACCATGGACGCTGATCTCACCTTCCGACCGGAAGATATATCTGCCCTCCTTGAGGCGTACTTTCGTGAGCGGCCTGAATGCGTCTCCGGATCTCCCTATCTCCAGAGCGGGCTTATGAAGGAGGTAGCACCAATACGTCTTTTTCTTAGCAAAACTGTCAATTTCATGTACCGCATGCTGTTGCGCCAGCCCATCACCTGCGTAAGCCCGATCTTTCGGTTATACAGAGCCGAGACCCTGAAGAAACTGGATCTGGAGAGCGAAAACTTCGAGATCAACGCCGAGATCATCTCAAAATACCTCATCTTCGGCTACAGGGTGGTAGAGATCCCGGTTGAACTGCATAAACGACGGTATGGCGAATCAAAGATCAACATTCGCAGGGAAGTCCGCAACAACCTGAAGATGATGAGAAAGATCGTCCGGACGAAGTATTTTCACCAGCCATGGCGCTCGTGACAGGGGCATATGCAGGGATTAGATCAGAGCGCGGAACTCTGGGACAAGATCTGGAGCAAATCGCAGATTACCAGCGACTATAGCATCAGGTACCTCGATTTTATGACAGAGATCGAGCTCAGTCTCCAGGCAGGTTCGGTGGTGTGCGAGGCGGGCTGTGGCACAGGACAGACTCTTCGTATCTTCTCCCCGCGGCACAGGACGATCGGGCTTGACATCTCGGCAAACGCGCTCAGCATCGCAAAAAACAACTGTGATGCACCGTTACAGGGCGATATCTTCCAGATCCCTCTCCGGAGCGAGACCTGCGACCTCGTGTACAACTCCGGCGTGATCGAACACTTTCCCCACCCCGCCAACGTTAGAGCGTTATCCGAGATGGCAAGAATCACCCGGAAGGGGGGGCGGATAATCGTGATTGTCCCAAACACCCTCTGTCTCTGGTACAAACTCGGAAAAGAGGTTGCCTGTCGGGTTAACAGGTTTGAATTTGGATATGAGGAAGACTACTCCCCCAGACGACTGAGGACAACGTTTGAGGAGGCGGGAATTAAGGTCAAACGGTGCTTTGGGCTTCAGGCAACACCTGTGCTCGCGACGAACGACAGAGAGATCCTTTCATTTCCGATCCGGAGAAGACTCGCAAGACTCGAGAGGGTCTTCCCTTTCAGGGAGTATTATAGTTACGCTGTGGGCATTGTGGGCTGCAAAGAGTGACGGGGACGGCCCTCTGGCCCCGGCACGGTGTGACGAAGCGGTCAGATATCGCTCTGCTTTGTGGGCGTTTCTTCATCGAGTGCGGCGAGAGGGACTGGGTAGATGAGCCAGAACAGCAGTCCCACAAGTGCAACAAACCAGTAACTGAAGACCAGGTAGAGGATTGAAAAGGCAACGACTGTCTCCGGAGCGATCCCGATGATACCGAAGAGGTAGAGCAGCGTAGCGTCCCGGGTTCCGATGCCTGAGATGCTGATCGGGAGGAGGTCCACCATGCTGATAATCGGGATCACGAGGAACATGTACCATCCCACATCGACGCCGATGGATATTCCAAGGAGGGCTGCGTAGACCACCGCCAGTAGCCATGATACGATCCCGACTCCGATGCACCCCAGCAACTGGCGGCGGGAAGCAAGAAACAGATCAAGCCCGGAGTAAAAGTCGTTGAAATACTCTGAAATCTGATTACGATACCGCGGCGGGGCAAGGACGACAAAGAATGGTCTGAGGGCTTTTTCCATGTATTTCTTTCGAGAGACTGCATAGATGCCAAAGGCTACAACACCTGCGAGAATCAGCAACAGACCGCCTGATAGGAGCTCTACGTTGATGATGATTGAAAAGGCGATCAGAGCGATGATCCCGAATGCAAAGAGGAGAGCCAGATCGATTATCCGGTCGATCACAACGGTTGAGAGCGCCATCCCGGTGGTGCAGGAGTCGTTTTGGACGTATAGGAACCGGACGGCGTCGCCTATCTTTCCTGGTGTCAGGGTGGACAGAGAAAAACCGACTAAAAAACCGATGATACTTTGCCACAGAGAAAAACCCGGGCGGATGGAATCTATGATTATGTTCCATTTTTTTGCTTTAATAACAACGATCAGCCCGTTGACCAGGAGAGCTGCGATCAGGTAATGACGATTAACGGAAAGCAGAGCGGCGAGGATCGCGCGAGTATCGAGGTTGATAAGGATCACCAGAAAAATGGCAATGCCGATGATACCTATAAGTCGTAGGGGCCGTCTTGAAGACATTTAAGAAAATGTTGTTTAGAAGTGATTAAAGATGTCGATCTGTCGTGCGATCGCGCGACAGATGGTGGTAAATCCGATTTTTGAGGGAGAGGTCGCCCTTCCCGGTCTTCACCCAAAAAATAGACGGCTTTTTAGGTTCACCCTATCTGCCGGTTGTTTCCCGCGGTGTGCGATACCTCGAGGGAAGTGGTGTGTTTCAGAATACGACTGAATGATCTCGGTGAGCAATAACGCGCGTTCAGAACAAATACCCGCACAGGGAGAGTGCTCCCCTTAGCGGTTATTTCTTCGACTGCTGGTATGAAAAACATCCTGTGAGTATCTGACAGAACATCTTCCAGACCCTACCTTCCGCAGTAAGACGATCGACTCTTGAAATATAGTTCGTCGCTCAACATCTTTGAAGCGTACTTCGGGCTCAAGAATTTAATCACCCACTTCTCCCAGTAACTTCTTTTTGCTGTCAGTATCTCGAACGCCCTTGCAATTACGGTTGTGAGGTGCTCATAATTCATTATGAAGGTCGCTGCGACCTCTCGCTTGATCGCCCGCCAGATCTGCTCGATGGGATTGAGATCCGGGGAGTATGGCGGGAGATACACGAGCTGGATATTGTTTTTGGCGGCGTTACGCTTTGACCAGCACCGCGTGGTGCGAACTGAAGTTATCCAGCACGACGATCAGCCGTTTCCCCGGGTTTGCTTGCCTGAACGCTCTCGAAAGGTGATGGTGAAGACGCCGTTGACGCCAAAAATGCCAACGGTGTTGGCCCGGGTCTTCGCGGTATTCTTCACCAACGGGGTGCGTTCAAACGACCACATGCGCTGGGTATTGGCTGTCGTTTGAGGAGAACACTCATCAAAGAATCCGAGCACGGTGTGCTTGCTCATTCGCGGGATCCTTTTTTGAGCAACCTTCTGCATCCGCGGGTCGGTGATAATCCCGCGGATAGGGTTTCCCAAAGAACATGCCAAACGATTTGAGGATCCGCCGGACCTG
>LFRN01000131.1:68462-73501 GCA_001512375.1 Candidatus Methanoculleus thermohydrogenotrophicum
GAGACCCAGACAGTGTCCGCAGCGCTGACTACGCTCATTCCCTGGTACCGTAACTGAGTGAACAGGAGGCGCGGGACCATTTCGGGCAATCCTTGGTGGTGCTTGATCCGTTTCTTCAGGACGGACAGGGGAACGTGTCTGACGATCGCGATCAGTTCCACGTCCAGTTATGAAGATGTGGGGGGCTCAAGGCTCTAAAAAGTAACGCCACAGACTATAAGGGCGACCCGGAAGTACCCTTCACCCGGTATGCGAACAGTTTATGGCTATCGGCGAAGACTGATCTGATATAGACCGGATATCATCTGCAGGAGTCGTGGAATGTGGGGTTGTGCGGAACTTCTCTTAGAGCTTAATACGTGTGATGAACATTGGCGCATCGAAGCGAAAGAAACGTCCAGAACTCTTGGGAAATCCGTCTCTCAGACGATCTCGGCGTTCTCAAACGAGCCCGGTATCGAAGGAGGGTATCTCCTGCTCGGTGTTTCCCGCGGCCCGGCTTCCGGGAACTATAGCGTTACCGGTGTCCACGATCCCGATAAATTGCAGAGAGAACTCGCTTCACTCTGTGCCTCCACATTCAATCGGCCCCTGAGGCCGAATGTGCAGGTCTGCATGGTCGATGAAAAACCGGTGATCGTGGTGTACATCCCTGAAGAAGAGCCCCATAATAAGCCCGTTTACATAAAAGCGCAAGGTCTGCCGCGAGGCGCCTACCGTCGTATCGGCTCGACGACTCAGCATTGTACTGACGAGGATATCCGGATGTTCCATACGAGTGCAGAACGGAGGACGTATGACGAGTCGGTTATTCCCGGTGCGTCATTAGATGATATCGACCCGCATGCAATTGACGAATACCGGCGAGCACGACGCGCAGCCAACCCGCATGCACCGGAGTTGAACTGGGATAATGGAGACCTTCTCCTTGCCCTGAAGTGTGCGGATAAGCAAGACGGTGAGCTAATCCCCACGTTGGCCGGGATTCTCCTCTTTGGAATGGATATGGCGATCCGGAAGTACCTCCCGCTGATGCGTGTCGATTACCTACGCGTTCCAGGCCACAAATGGGACGGAGAGATCTCGTACTCGCTTGAGTTCCGCGAACCACTGTTACGTATGATACCAAGGGTCATTGCAGGTATTATGGACGATATCCCAAGGTGCGTGGCGTTCCATGAGGGGTCCATCCAGCGGCACGAAAGGCCCCTTATCCCTGAGCGAGTCGTCCGCGAAGCGGTTGTGAACGCGCTGATGCACCGGAACTATCGATCTTGCGGGACAATACGGATCATCCGTTATCCGGGAAGGTTGGAGATAACGAATCCTGGACACTCACTTGTTGAGATCGGCGATGAGGGAAGTATTACCTCTGTTACCAGAAATCCGGTCATTGCAGCGGTTCTGCACGATACAAACCTGGCTGAGAACAAAGGTAGTGGAATCCGGATGATGGTACAGTTAACCCGGGAAGCCCGCCTGTCTCCGCCGGTCTTTGAATCGAATCGTCAGGCCGATTATTTCCGCGCCGCGTTTTCCCTTCACCATTTCTTCTCTGAGGAAGAGCTCGAATGGCTCCGTGGCTTCACCGCTGCTGACGTATCCGACGAAGAGGCGATGGCTCTCGTCTTTGTCAGGCGGAACGGTTCTATCTCGAATGAGCAGTGTCGCGATCTGACCGGACTCGATGTGATCGGTGCAAGCAAATTGCTCGGGAGACTCCGGGATCTGGGCTTCCTTATCCAGCATCCCCATGGCGCGATGACCTTCTATACCCCCACCGGGCAGCTCGGTGTTGCCCCCGTGTGCACAACGCGCTTCCGGGAGGTTACTTTGGATGCGGGGGAGACTCTGAGTGTGGATTCTGAAGTAATCCCACCGGATATTGCCGAATCAATAAGAATGCTGGGCGAAAGGAGTTCCCCACAGGAAGTCAGGCGAGTTATCGTTCAGATTTGCAGCGTGCGCCCCTTCTCTGCCGGGGAGATTGCCCAATTGGTTGGGAGAAGCAAGAAATGGGTATCAGCCAGTTACTTAAAGCCCATGATACGTGACGGCCAATTGGAATACGCAATCCCTGGAGAGCCAAACCATCCGGAGCAGAAATACACAGTGGGAAGAAGTGAACAGGAGATCTGAATGCAAACTCTGCAGGTTCTTCTCGCACTCCGGATACCGGAGGACTGCCGACGTGGGATATGGGCAATAGTGCTCTTTTTCTACAGGGATGCAAGGAGGGTGAACACCGCTTACTGATCCACCTCATCCACCTTACTGATCCACCTCATCCACCTTACTGATCCATCTCCCACTCACCTGCAGAGCGAGCACTGAGCAGTTCAGGTCTCCGGACGCTCTCTAACGGAAGATACCGCTCTGATATCCTGCCTCCGGTGTCAATGGCGGTGTAACGTTGTGCATTTCCGGCGGTGTACAACTGTACACCGGCGTCCTCCTGATGGAGATGGCCCGCGGGCCCATAGACGCGTTGTGTGCCTGCAGGTTTCATTCTACCACAACGAGAGGTCATGCGGAACAAAAAGTGAAGGTGGCTATCGACCTCCGGCTCGATATGGCCCGGGCCTCGACTGCGTAAATAGCGACCCGGTTTACCGGGAGACGGGCTGCGAAAAATTGGGGTTTGTCGTTGTGACCGGGAGGAGTCAATCGACCCACACCACTCCACGATCACTCCCGGCGCCTGAGCGCGAGGGCAAGCAGTCCCGCGACGACAAGCCCGATTGGCGCATAGACAACGGNNCAACGGTCGCGACAGGCGCCGGTGTCGACACAGGTGCTGCAACCTTCGCACCGTCTTTCTCGAGTACTATCGCAAAGACAGAGAATCCCGGCGTCGTCGCCTCGTAGTATGCCCTGCCCCCCTCCTCCTTGATGAGGGTCGTCTTGAGGCGCACCCACTGTAAACAGCGGTGTAAAATTCCCCACCCAATTGGTTTCATACCGGAGTTCGAGGAGGACGGGGACCGTCGGCCGAACCTTGAGGGGATAGTCGCCGAGGATGGTTGCTTTGCCGGTGTAGCCTTGTGCCTGGATCTCGTCGAGGAGGTAGACACGGCTCAATCGGGGGTGTTTTGCCATTTGCTCCTTGATATACGGCTTGTAGGGATCCAGCTTGCTGGGTTTGTTCTGGGTGCGGGGAACTCAGAAGGGCGGTCACGACTGAGGTAACGTCTCACGGTCTTACGATCAAACCCCGTCTCGCAGGAGAGTTCGCTGATATTGACCCGTCCGGCGGTCTGTTCCTGTTCATGAGCGAGACCCTTGAGCATAAACCAATCCTCCGTATCGACCATCGGGCGCCAACCCGGTACTAACCTCTAACCTGGGTGGGGAATCTTATTCCGACGTAAGTGGGGAGTCTTATTCCAGCCTAAGTTTGCCACTTTGGGTCCACTCGCCCAATGAGATCATCCGATATCGTGATCGCAAGTCTTCGACATTTCGTTGGGAGAGAGACTTTGCCAGTTGGTCTTTTTCCCCTCACCCCGATCCCGAAATCGCCCACTTATGCCGTAAAATCATCGTGTTGATGGCATCAAAATTGGAGTGAATGTGCTTTTTCGTCTTCCTCTTCCATGAATCAATGGTAACTGTCAAATTCAATAGCGCTTTTTTGATGAATTTTGTTGATGTATGCTTCAGTTCGGGGATCTCGAATCGGATCAGGGAGACAAATAGCTGCGCAATAAACCCGATGATCAACGCCCCGTAAATGCTGTTATCCGTCCATACGCGCAGCGGCTTGATCTCGATCTCATTCTTCAGTGAGTTGAAGATCTTCTCAATCGAGTCCTTTTTGCGGTAGGTCAGAAGGGCTTTGTTTTCGCTCATCATAAACACTGATCCACTTTTCCCCAAAACGCTCACCATAAATTGATCCACCCTATACCCCCTCCTGCTCCATCCTTGGATCTGGAGGGAACCAGGAGGTGAAATCGATGAGCGATATTCAGCGCATTGTAGAACTCTATAATCTCTATGGATCCAAGCGACGAGTCGCCAGGGAACTCAAGATCTCCAAGAATACCGTATCCCAGTGAACCAATTTTCGCCAGCGGGGATCATCAAAGAATTCATCAGCGAGAAGACAAAAGGGATAGTAAGCTGGATCAGTTTTAGATGAGCCAGGTGGATCAAAATTAAATGAGCGAAAACACCGAAGGACAATGCTGGTCCAGTCCATGTTGATGTTGGTATGCTCAAAGTCATACCGTGCAAAAAGGACATCCTGGATGTCGGAGATGATTTCTTCCCGGTTGACACCAAGGGTTTCAAGGACACGGTAGAGAGTTCGTTCGCTGAAGGACGGGTGATTGAACTCGGCAAGAACTTCAGGCCGATTGATCCAGGCGTGGGAACGCTTGATGCTGAAGTTATCCGCCAGTTTGTAGCTGATAAGCGCTTGGAGCAAACCATTGATATCGATGCCCCGCGTCTTGTGTTTCCCGAAAACATCGGGAAAGTTCAGGATTTCATACAGCCTTGAAACGAGGAAAATGGTGCCGATAGGAAAGGATATATTTTCGTTCGGTTCAAGTACATTGGTTCTTAGTTTTGTTTGCATCTCACTTCTACTCAAACATCACTAAGAACACTCTTATTTGTTGCCAACTGGCAAAGTTGGGTTACAAGACAATTTCCCGCCGGGGGCTCTGTACGCGGGGACGGTCACCCCATCGCGGCGCTCCTGGCGTAGTGGATTTGTGGAGCATTTTACCTGATATTGCCTATGCAATACCGCCTCACGCGAAGGACGCGAAGTTTTCCAGTCCCCGGCCCCGTTCTTCGCGTCCTTCGCGGCTTCGCGTGAGGCCGTTCATCGCCGTCAGCATCTCATCTTCGCGAACTTCCGCGTGCGACCGGTAAACCCGGGGTGCGCAAGAATAACCACCGGGCCCGCGACACCGTCCCGTACCCGGAAATTACCGCTCACCAAAACAGCGTGAAATAAAAAAATAGGGTTAGTTAGTCAGGGTTTACTTCCGGCGCAGGACCAGGAAGGCAACTGCACCAAGACC
>LFRN01000106.1 GCA_001512375.1 Candidatus Methanoculleus thermohydrogenotrophicum
CCCCATATCAACCAGCGCCCGCTCAGCACGCTGTCTGACCATGGGAGCATCATCCCGGAGTGCTGCCTCGCCAAGAGGAGCACGGGATTCTTCGCCGCCTATCCGCGCGATGATCCTGACGGCATCTGCCCGAACCTCGATGGAGGGGTCAGAGAGTGCCCCGGTGAGTGCGGGGATTGCTGCCTCCCCCATATCAACCAGCGCCCGCTCAGCACGCAGTCTGACCACAGGAGTATCATCACGGAGTGCTGCCTCGACGAGAGGAGCACGGGATTCTTCGCCGCCTATCCGCGCGATGATCTTGACAGCATTTGCCCGAACCTCGATGGAGGGGTCAGAGAGTGCCCCGGTGAGCGCGGGGAGAGCCCCCTCGCCGACCCGCTCCACCTCAGCCCACCGGTCCAGCGCCATGAGGTAGAGAGCCAGTTCTTCGTCGGTCCGCGGCTCCCAACCTGCCGCTTCCAGCGCTTCGGCAACCCCGGCCCGGAACTCTTCATCCTCTGAACGGAGTGCGTTGGTCAGGTGATCCTGCACCCTGCCCTCGGGATCCTTCAGGGCCTCGAGTGCGGCATGCCTGACCCGGTCATCCACGTCACTCAAGCCCCTGATCAGGGATTCGACAGCACGTCTATCTCCGATGTAGCCAAGCGACCGGGCGGCGGCAATCTTGACCTCCTCATCCCTATCCTGCATGGCCAGGGTCAGCGGCTCTATCACCTGCTTGCCCCCCATATAGCCAAGCGCCTCAGCCACGGTCGCCCGGACCTCGCTGTCTGGTTCCCTGTGCAGGGATTCGATCAGAGCCTCGATCGCCTGCTCATTTCCAATCTTGCCGAGGTTTCGGGCAGCGACGAGCCGGACGAACCGATTCTCGTCATCAAGCGCGTCAATGAGCGGTGCGACCGCGGTTGTGCGCATCTCCCCGAGGATGCTTGCGGCAGCGGCCTGGATATCCGGGTCTTCTTCCCTGAGTGCGCGGATGAGCCCGTCTACAGCAGGACGCCCCATCATGATGAGACGTGTAGCGGCGCCGAGTTGTGTGTTCCAGGACTTCTCCTTAAGCCCGGCGATGAGCGTATCGATCTCTTGCTGACCCGACCGCTCAAACGCCTTCTTATCCTCCCGCCGCGCCGATCTCTTCTTCGGGGCACGTTCTTCCTCCAGGACCTGACTGCTGAGCGCTCTCCGCCAGACATCTATCACCTGCCGTTTCCTGAGGGCGGCAGCTGCTTTTGCCCTCACGTCCTCATCCTCGTCCTCCAGGGCATAGAGCAGCGCATCGCCCGCCGATTCATCCGGAATCTCCCAGAGAGCATCGATTGCAGCAAGGCGCATCTCTTTCTTCCCCTTCCTCAACACCAGAAAGAGCGGCTCAACCGCCAGGGACCCAAATCCACTCAGGGCACGGGCAACTCCCCATCTGACCTCAGGTGCCGGATCGCCCAGGTGTTCAATGAGAACCGGGACCGATTCGGCGGCGCCGATGAGCCCTATCGCCTTCGCCGCCATAACCCGGACGATCGACACCGGATCATTCAGCGCCTCTTCGAGCGGCCTGAGGGCGTCGCGCCCGAAGACTGTGATGGCATCGGCCGCGGCGACCCGGACACTGTGGTACCTATCCCCGAAGATTCGTATGAGCGGCTCGATTGAGCGGCGGTCACCGATACGCCCGAGCGCACGGACAGCGGCGATCCGCACATCTTCCCTGGCATCGTCGAAGAGCCGGATCAGCGGCTCGGTGGCGTCCTCGTCCCCGATCTCGCCAAGCCCGTCTGCAGCGGCGATACGGACCGCGTGGTGGGGGTCTTTGAGCGCCTCGATGAGATATTCAACCGCCTCCTCCCCCATACCCTGCAACGCGGCGATCGCCGCTATCCTGACACTCAGATCGCTGCTCCTGAGCGCTTCAAGATACCGTTCCAGGGCCGTCTTCTCAGGGACAGGATCTGCGGATTCCGGTGGCGCTTCCCGGGCGAGTTCCGGTACCTCAAGCTCCCGGGGCATCTCGCTCTCCATCCAGGAATCGGGTTCTTCCTCGTGCACCTGCTCCGCAGCATCATCCATATCGGCGATTGCCTGCTCAAACTCAAGCGGTATAAGCTGCTCCAGCGGGATCGTCGGTCCCGCCGGAACCGGCGCCTGTCTGAGCCGGCCCTTGACCTGCGCCCACGCATCCTCCACCCGCTGGCTCTCCCTGAGCAGGTCCTCAAGATCCCGGGCCTCCCCGGGTTTCCTGTCGGTCTGCTGCACCGGTTCCCCCGGGCTCCCGACAGTCGGTACCTCCTCTTTCGGGGGTTGAGGAGAGCGTTTCCGGGTCTGCCTGCCGCGGCCATAGTCAGGCCGTCCAAACTGTTTCTCGAAACGTTTCTGGATGGCAAGCCCCTCGTTGAGTTCTTTTTTGTACCGGGAGGAATCTTTCTCGCCCGGCTGGTCCCGGGTCGTCTCCTCCTGGCGTCGCCGGATGTACGCGATCGCATTCCGCGCTCTCTGTTGCCGTGCAGGATCCACTGATCCCGCTTCAAGGTGCAGGGCGGCGAGCGCGGGCTGCCCCAGCTGCCGCAGCGCTTCGCTTGCGCCGATGCGGACACCCGAGTATTCAGTCTCGAGGGCCCGGATGAGCGACGGGATGGCTGCCCTCCCCATGTGGATGAGTTCGTTCCACTGCTCTTTCGCTATCAGGTACTCTGCACGTTGCAGGTCGCTCTGTGGAATCCAGCCCAGCCGGTCGAGTGCCCATGCCGCCTCCATCCGAACCCGGTGAGAAGGATTATTGAGGGCTTCGACCAGCACAGGCTTTGCCCGGCTATCGCCCATCTCTCCCAGTGCTTCGACAGCACGGATGCGGACCTCCTCCTGCGGGTCCCGCACCGCCCTGATGAGGGGCAGAAGAGCCCGGGTGTCATGAATCTTCCCCAGCGCCCGTGCCGACTCGCTCCTGATCCCGGGGTCTCTGCTGGCGAGGGCCTCGATGAGGACAGGAACGGCTGCTCCCTGGAGTTTTGCAAGTTCCGTCCAATCTTCCAGGATGTAGTAAAAATTGACCTTCTCCTGAAGATCGTCCGGCGTCCACCGGAGCCTGGCAAGCACGCTGGCAGCCTCTTTCCTGACCGGGAGGTTGCTGTCATGAAGCGCTTCTGCGAAATGCGGGATCGCCTTCCTGCCCATTCCCTGGAGGGCGATGACGGCGGCACGCCTGATCGCCGGGCGTTCGTGGTACAGAGCGGGTAGCAGCGCCTTAAACATCTCATCGCCTCTTTTCGCTATTGCATCGGCGATGGACGCCTGCAGGGCGGGGCCTGCCCGGAGGACCAGGGCGAGGAGCAGGGGGACGGAAGAGGGTCCGGCCGAGGCAAGCCCCTCTGCCATCCGGGTCCGTGTTGCAGGGCTGGCATTCTCCAGTGCGACGAGAAGGTCCGGGAGAGCAGGAACCCCGAGCGTGCAGAGAGCCCTCGCTGCATCGGCGCGGATGGTGGGATCCTCGCCGCCCAGGGCCCTGATCAGGCCGGAATAATCCTTCTCCTGCTCTAGCCTCCTGATATCCGTCCGAAACCTGTCGAAGAGTGCCATATCTCCTGATCCATGGAAAATATGCCGGGCGCGCTGTTCAAATGAATCCCTGCGAAACTACGTGAATATTTCTATCCACGTAGTGAGTGAACTACCCCGCACCTGTTGGGCGGGGCTTCCCGGCTATCATCCTCCTCCCCATCGGGAGCGAGTCCACAGGCTCGACGGTGCGTTCCACACCTGCTACCCCAACAAGATTCTGATCTTGTAGGGCGAACGTCTTGATATTGATCGCCGCGTTGATGTCACGGTCATGCTGAGTACCGCAATCCGGACAGACCCACTCCCGATGCGAGAGTTTGAGATCCCGGTTGAGATA
>LFRN01000019.1:0-4293 GCA_001512375.1 Candidatus Methanoculleus thermohydrogenotrophicum
CCGGGAGAGCGGGCAAGAATGACCTGTTGCATCGACTCCGAAGTACTGGATCCTGTTGAATCGGATCCTGTTGAATCCCTGTTCCGGTTCCGGTGCTCGTCTCCGGGATACGCAGGTATCAATCTCGTACGAAAGCCTATTCAGCACTCGTTCACCATTACCGTCCTGATTTATGAGATTGGGACTGCAATCTCAAAGGTGTAGTAGTATCCCAGGATGCACCCTACGAGAGGAGGGGGAGCAGTCACGAACTGATGCACTACATGAAGCGGAGGCGGAGCATGCCAAGAAGCATCTCCTTTGCATCCGACGCCGTCACCTTCGACTCGTCCTTATTCTCCCAGGTGATTGGAACCTCTTCCACCAGGTAGCCACGCTGCCGCAGTCGCCAGAGGAGTTCGACGTCGAACTCAAACTCCGTTGACCGGATGAAGGGGAGAACCGCATCGAGCGCCTCTCTCCGGAAGGCCTTGGCGCCGCATTGGGTATCACGGTAATCAAGCCCGAAGAGCAGTCTGACCATGAGGTTGAAGAGGCGACTCTCAACCCGCGCCTGAGACCCTGTTTCACCGTCAACACGGAACCAGGGACCCAGCGTGAACCGATGACGCCGTCAGCGGTCGCCAGGCGGTCAAAGGGGCGCTCCATCTCAGCTCAGATAACGATGTCGAACCATCGGCATCCATGTAACCAACGTAGGGGGTTGACGCCTCCCGGATTCCGGCCATGATACCTCCACCTTTGCCGAGGCGAGCCGGAAACGTCAGGCATCGGAGACAAAGCGACGGTTGATCGTCGGCAAACGCACTGATGACGGCAGGGGTGGCATCGGTCCCGTCACAGACAAAGATCAGGTCGCCAGAAAAGCCCGAGATGCCCTCCAGGAGTGATTGTATTCGTGTCTCCTCGTTGTATGCGGGGATCACCAGGGTGCAGTCCGCCCGGTCCACCCCGCTGTCTCCGGTATTGTTCAGCATTCCAGTTTCGTAATGATGGTATTGGCGAACTGGGCGGCAGCCCCCGGACCGTTTGCGGTCACGATCTGCAGGTCGGCGACGACAGGGACATCCACGAGGTTCGCCCCGGCTTTCTTCATCTCCCGCACCGCCGCCGGACTTGGGTACACCGTCGCCTGCCGCCCACCGAGGATGCCTGCCCGCGCCAGCACGACCGGCGCAAGACAGATGGCAGCAACGACCTTGCCCTGCTCGAAGAACATCCGTACGAGGGCCTGAAGTTTCTTGTTTACCCAGAGGTAGTCCTGCGAGCCGATGCCGCCTACCACCACGATCCCGGCGTAATCGTCGGGGTCCACGTCATTAAATGACATGATCGCCTCTACAGCGCCCCCGAGCATCCCCGTGCACATCCCGGGGGTTGTCGAGGCGATATCGACACCGATGCCCGCCTCTTTGAAGATCCGTCTGGGGATCTCCAGTTCTTCATCCCGGAACTGTTCCGGTGCGATTGCAAACAAGAGGTTCATACGGATCCCATACCCAGGGTTTGTTCATAAGTTTATTGATGGTCGTGGGATAAGGATGTCCCTCCAGACACAGGTTCCTGCCGGCAGATCCCGCTCCTGAGAGGGGACCGGGCTCCCGGCAACCAGCAGCCAGCCCATCGGGCCCGGGGCACGGCTTTTGCGGAGAGGGAGAGGCCCCATCCCCGGAGAAGGCACCGTTGCCCCGTCTCCCACAACGCGCCGAGCGTGGTGATATCCAGGGAGAGGCCTGCGGGGCGTGACCCGGAAGGCGACCGCCCGGAGCGAGCAGGCCGGGCTCTTTCATCTCCTGCTCCCTGACAAGGGGTCAAGAAGACCGTTCTCCGAGGAGGACTGCGCCTGCAGACCGACCAGGGAATACCATAAATTGGCGTTCTTCTCCCGAATTGAACGTTATCCTGCGAATCTCTATACTTGAGTTAGCACGTATGCGCGACCCCCTCCCTTACTTCACCCAGCCCAGCACGATTCCCTCTGCAGTCCAGTGCCTGAGGACGAGCACCTGAGCCGGAATAGCGAATCTCCAGAATTTGATAATTCAGGATCATTAGCCGAGGAGCCCTCCGACCTGAGTTTGGGTAGTTGACCGAGTTGATACAGGGTGATCGAAGGCGAGGATCAGGATAGGGACTCGGCCTAACCTATTTCCTCTACCAGACAGAATGATCGGTGTGATTGGCACCCTTGATCCCCGCCAGAACGAGCGTGAACGTCAGCTCCTCAAAGTGATCCGGGAGCAGGGAAATACCCCGGATGCCGTCTGCCTTTTCCAGGACCTCATCCTCGCCCACTATCAGACCTACGGTCGAGACCTCCCCTGGCGACGCACCACCGAGCCCTACCACATCCTCGTCTCCGAGGTCATGCTGCAGCAGACGCAGGTCGAGCGGGTCGTCTTGAAGTACCCGGAATTTCTTGAGCAGTTCCCCGATCTCGAGAGCCTCGCCCGTGCGCCCAGAAGCGAGGTGCTGCTTGCCTGGCAGGGCCTGGGCTACAACCGCCGGGCCATCGCGCTCCAGAAGACCGCCCGGCTGGTGGCGGACGAATACGGTAGCAACCTCCCGGCCGACGTTGAGATGCTCGCAACCCTTCCCGGCATCGGGAGGGCGACCGCGGCGGCCATCTGCGCCTACGCCTTCAACATGCCAGTCGTCTACATCGAGACGAACATCAGGCGGATCTTCATCCACTTCTTCTTCCAGGATCGACAGGGAGTCCGGGACGACGAGATACTCCCGCTCGTCGAGCAGACTCTCTACCGGGAAAACCCGCGGGAGTGGTATGGGGCATTGATGGATTACGGCACAGTTCTGAAGAAGCGGACGGCAAACCCGAACCGGCGGAGCGCGTCCTATACCAGGCAGAGCCGGTTCGAGGGCTCTGATCGGCAGATCCGGGGGAAGATACTTGCGCTGGTTCTCGAGGAGGGGTCAGTCACCGAAGAAGAAGTGACCGCCCGGGTCTCCAGAGATACTGTGCGGGTGAGAAGAATCCTGGAGGACCTGAAGAGGGAAGGTTTCATCGCTGAGAGCGGGGGGACGTATACCTGCCGGTGAAACCGGGCCCCCCATAATTCCGCGCACCCGGGTCGTCTCATACCGGAAGTTCGTGAAGGTCGCGAACTTCCGTGTGGGGGATTGGCGGTCCGTCTCACGCGTTGCAAAAGGCCGCTCCCTTAACGCTGGCCCGATGCAGAGCAGTGGGTTGATGCCCGGTCGCGACCACTCTGGCGATCGGCTCGAAGAGATCGTCCAGGAGAACTCCTCAGACCTCGTCCCGGTCTGCACCGCTGCCTGGCGGGAGACCTTTGCCAGGATGTCCGGGACATCGCTCAGTTCATCAGGGAGCACGGGATGGGGGTCTCCATGCACCCGGACCAGTTGTTCGTCATCATCAACGTGAAAGACCCGGGTATCGTCGAGCGAGCATCGCGGAACTCCGCCATCACGCCGCGGTCCTCGATGCCATGCACCTTGACCGGACCGTAGAGATCCTGGTTTCACATTGGTGGCGCGTACCGAGACCACGAGGCGAGTATAGAACGATTCTGCAACGAGTACTTCCACCTCGATGAGGACATCCTCCACCGACTGGTCGTCGAGAACGACGACTCGCGGTACACCCTGGTTGTCTCCGCATCCGAGGAAATCGGCGTCCCCGGTGCTCTTCGATGCGTTCCACCACCAGATCAACACCTTAAGAGGAGGCGGTTGGCGGGGGTGACCTCTGTACCGCGACCTGGCGGTTGGGGGCATCCTGATGTCCGGTTACAGCACCCGGATACCCGGGTGGTTGGAAGGGCCAGCACGCACCGTGATCGGTCCTCGCTCGCAGAGCATCGGTTCCATGCCTGCTGTCCGGGCCGGGTCAAGAAACACCGTGAAAGCTTCCTTTGAGTCCTGGAGGGTCGCAGTAATGCTCTTCGTACCTCCCTTCACGCGCACCATTCATGCGCTTGATCAGTAGCAGCCGCCCTGATCCCTGGAGGCAGGAGCAGCACGTTGATCGCGTGGCAGATGCCGTTGGTGCACCAGGCATCACTTTCTGTTATCGGCACGTTGTTGACCAGCACCCCTTCCGGCGCAACATCCACGGTCAGGTCCTCCCCCTGGAGCGACCTCAGGGCCCGTATACCAAGCAAGTCTATTGCGGAATGCACCCCCGGGACGATATGGTAGTTCAGGATATTGGTGAGCCGGTCAATGTCATCAAAGATCGAGTCGAGCGCTGACCGTGGCACTGCCCGGAAAGCGTCATCGTCCGGGACAAAGAGTGTATAGGGCCCTTCA
>LFRN01000019.1:4424-5624 GCA_001512375.1 Candidatus Methanoculleus thermohydrogenotrophicum
GGGGCTGCTCCTGATCAAGGGACCAAGAATCTCGCGGTTTTGTCCCTCGAGGATCTCGGGCAGAGGTGCCGATTCTCCGGGGTCAGATCAAATTTCTCACCCGTGCCTCGACCGCCCGGGGTATGAGCACACGGTCGATGACATGATACATACCGTTTGTGCACTCAATATCAGGCTGAATGATGATGGCATCGTTCAACCGCATCCCTTCAGGCGATCTTGCGATGTCCAGGTGGTCCCCCTGCAGGGTCTTGATCGCTTCCATCTGCGCCAGTTCCAGTGTGGTGAGTTTGCCCTGGACCACATGATACATGATCATGCCCGCAAGCCTCTCCCGGTTGTCTATGATAGCTCGTAGTTTCTCTTTCGGGACTCTCGTATACGCCTCATCTGTCGGGATAAAGACGGTATATGGACCGTCTTTCTGGAAGAACTCTGCCATCCTTCCCACTTCTGTCATCCTGACGGAGGTGGTCAACCGGCTGTCCTCCCGGGCAGTTTCAAGTATACTCTTCATTCATTGATCGCCTCCCGGTCTACTGTTTAGTCTCGCTTAGCCCTTCGCAAGCCCCACCCTTCAGGGTGGGGTAGTTGACAGTTACCCTCCAGGTAAACACCGACCCGATGTTTCTTTGTATGATATATAAAATTGCGGTTATATGTGCTGGTACGAAAAACACCCTGTGGGTATGACAGAACATCCTCCAGACCCCTCCGAATAAGTATTTGAACCACGATTGGCCATCTTCATTTTTCATACCCGTCTATGAACCGCCGGCTCGTAGCGCGCTGTGTCGCATAAACCTGGTCCTTCGACCCAGACCTGGAAGATGCCGGACGCCCCTTCTGCCTCTTCGTGGCAATAAAAGAACACGCCGGGGACGCCCGTATACCGATACTCGTGACTGGAGTCTATAATGAACGCCGACAAGCGCGGCCGCCCGCACCTCTACCCGGAGCCGCTCATCGCCTGGACGGCCTGCATCCATATCTCCCTTCAGACGCCTTACCGCCAGATGGAGGATTTTGTCAGGAAACTCGCGACCTTCATTCCCGGTCTTGTGGCGGCGGACTACACCACCCTCTTTCGCTGGATCCAGCATCTGGATCTCTCACTCAAAGTAACAACCCGAACTCCTCTCCGGAGACGTGATCATCGCCATCGACAGTACCGGGATCAAGGTCACGAACCGGGGCGAG
>LFRN01000120.1 GCA_001512375.1 Candidatus Methanoculleus thermohydrogenotrophicum
ATGAGGGGTCTTCTTCATCGGTTTTTTCGTGTGAAGGTTGGTATCGGCGTCACCTGGGTGGGGCACATGCTGAATCTGAACATTTAAGGATCAGGTTTGGTGCTCAGGGATGGGGTGGTGGGGTAGCATGCTCATGACAAAACGGGGAATTCTGTCCCAGCCTGAGGGCATTGGATTGATGGCCTCATGAACAGAGATAGCAGTCCCCGACACATTTTAATAGTTTTATAATACTGCCAACATGGATGCTCACCAGCACAGTGGGTCCTGTATCCGCAGACAGAAGTTATATCAGAACCCCTTTAGGACAGGATCCTGCCGGTCCTTGCAACCACCCAGAGCAACCCGTACATCGATCCAGAGAATGCCCGAAAACCTGCATTCCATTACGGCAGAGGTCTCAACAGTGGTCTGGTATGCCGCTGCACCGGAGGATCATCCTCAGCAGAGGGTTTCCGGGCCCTACAGAAGATTATCTCGCCCCCAGGGGTCTGTCACTCTCCGGTGAACTGTATATCAGTGACTCCCCTGCAGTGTTTTTGCCATCACTGATGATGGGAAAAGACGCTGACGTTCAGCAACACAACGGAGAGTCGACCCGTGTAGACGTGACGTGGACGCTCAGGAATGTCAGGAGGGTGGGGGGAGGGTATGGACAATCGACGCGCTATAGAGGAGGCATCTCATCCGGTGTTCTCTGCCCTGGTGGAGTGCACCGTAGTTACTACCTCTAGTAGAGGTAAAACGCCTAAAATGCGTTTTATGCCCCTAAGATAGGACCCCAATGTCATCCAATAAACCGTAAAAACATGACGCCGGAATTGATATCCAGCACGGATCAGACAAATCGCCGGTTCGCCGCCCAGCTCCCCCGCAACCTCGCGGCAAACATCGCCTACTTCCTGGTGAATATCGTCATCGGCGTCCTCCTGGTCCCCTACTTCATCAATACCCTCGGGGTTGCAGCCTACGGGATCATCCCGCTCGCGACCTCGATCACCGGGTATGTGGCGATCGTCGTCCAGTCGCTCAACACCGCGGTCTCCCGGTTCCTCACCGTCGACCTCCAGCGGGGGGACTATGCGGCCGCAAATCGGACCTTCAACACCGCTCTCGTCGGGCTCACTGTGGTTATCCTCCTGATGATCCCGGTCATCCTCGTGGTCGCCTACTTCGCGCCGTCGATCTTCCATGTCCCGGCCGGGCAGGAGACCGGTGCAATCCTCCTCTTCCTCGGGGTCTCTGCCGCCTTCCTGATCCGGTCCTGGAGCGGGAACTTCACGGTCCAGCTCTTCGCCTACAACCGCCTCGACCTCCAGAACCTGGTCAACCTCACGAACCTCATCGTCCAGACCGGGCTGATCGTCCTCCTCTTCACCCTCCTCGGCCCGGACCTTGGCCTCGTCGGCGGGGCGTACCTCGCCGGGGCCATCGTGGCCTCCGGGGTCGCGATCGTCCTTGCCCGCCGGGTCTGCCCATATTTGAGAATCTCGATCCGCTCCTTTGACCGCAGGAGGGTCAGGGACCTCTGCGGAATGGGGTGGTGGGTAGTTATCAACCAGATCGGCTCCCTCCTCTTCCTCCAGATCGACCTCATCGTTGTGAACCTCCTCTTTGGGGCGACATCAGCCGGGGAGTACGCGATCGCCCTCCAGTGGGTCATCCTCCTGCGGGCCGTCGCCGGGGTGCTCTCCGGTGTCCTGACCCCAACGATCCTCTCCTGCTATGCCCGGAAACAGACTGAGACCCTGATCCGGGTCACGAAGAGCGCCGTCAAATTGATGGGGCTTGCTATAGCCCTCCCGATCGGTCTCGTCTGTGGGCTTGGCCCCTATCTCCTCACGGTCTGGGTGGGGGAGGAGTTCGCCTTCCTCGCCCCGCTGATGGTCCTCCTGACGGTGCACCTCGCGGTCAACCTCGCGGTGCAACCCCTCTTCCCGATCAATGTGGCCTACAACCGGGTGCGGGTGCCGGGGATCGTGACCTTCTTCATGGGGATCGGGAACTTTGGTCTTGCGGTCGCCCTCCCACTCCTGACCGGTCTCGGTTACTACGGGGTCGCGCTCGCAGGAGCGATCGTCCTCACCCTGAAGAACGCCTTCTTCACCCCCTGGTACGCGACGCGGGTGCTCGGGGTCGGGGCCCACACCTTCACCCGGTCGATGCTCCCGGGGATCGTGGCGACCGTTCTCATCGGGGTTGCGGCGGCAACCCTGGGTGCCGTGCTGTCGCTTCCCGCCCTGGTTACGCTCGCCGTTGCCGGCGCGGCCATCAGCCTGGTCTACCTCGTGATAGTGTGGGAACTCGGTCTCAATGGGTTTGAACGCGGGCTCTTTGAGTCCTACCTGCCTCCAGCGCTCAGGAGAATCATTGTATGACTGTCATAACGAATACAGTCAAACACGACCTCTGCATCGGATGCGGCCTCTGTGCCGCCCTCTGCCCGCAGGATATCCTTGCGATGGAATGGAACCGCTACGGCGAGTACAACCCGGTCGAGGTCTCGCCCTGCACCACGGAGTGCGGCCTCTGCTCAAAGGTCTGCCCCTTTGCTGCCGACTCCGGGGAGAACGAGGATACGATCGGGGAGCGGCTCTACGGGGCGGTCCCGGGGATCCAGCACCGCCCCGAGACCGGCTACTATCTTACCTCCTACGTCGGCTACTCCGAGAAGCACCGACCGACCAGCGCCTCAGGCGGGGTGGCGACCTGGCTCCTGGAGACGCTGCTTGCCGAGGGCGTCGTCGACCACGTCATCTGTGTCGCCCCCACCGGCGACCCCGGGAGGCTTTTTTCCTTCCGGGTCTTCGATACCCCGGAGGACGTCCGCACCGGGGCCGGTTCGGCCTACTACCCAGTGGAGTTGTCGGGGGTTGTGAGAACGGTCCTTGAGGTCCCGGGGCGCTACGCCGTCACCGGCCTCCCCTGCTTCATCAAGGCGATCCGGCTTGCCCAGCAGCGAAACAAGAAACTCCGGGAGCGGATCGTCGTCACCGTCGGCCTCACCTGTGGGCAGCTGAAGAGCAGGCACTTCACCGACTACGTCGCCGCTCTCGCCGGGGTGCAGGGGCGGGTGATGGGGGTGCGTTACCGTGGGAAGAGCCCGGACCACCCGGCGAGCAATTATCACTACGCGTTCACGACCGCAGACGGCGGAGAACACCGGATCTTCTGGAACAAGGGGATCGCCGAGGCCTGGGGGAACCGGTGGTTTACGCCGAAGGCCTGCAGTTACTGCGACGATGTCTTTGCCGAGTGTGCGGATGTGACGTGCATGGATGCTTGGTTATCAGACTACTATAACAATCCTTCAGGCACAAGTTTACTGATTGTGAGGGCTTCAAACATACTCAACCTGATTAGACAGAACAACGATTTGGACCAGTTATCCATAGCCGCAATCGACATTTCGCGAGTTATTCAAAGTCAAAACGGTGTAATAAAGGATAAAAGGCGTGACCTCGCGTATAGGCTTCACCTAGCAGCTTCGATGGGTGGTATCGCGCCCAAAAAACGAATCCAACCAAATAATGGTGATAATCTTATAAATCGGAAAAAATTGAGAACCATTGTTGGAATGCAGAAGCAAAGCAGACAGTTCATCCGGAATAATTGTTATTCCGTAACAGATATACGCAGGATCCGGCGGGAAATGTATTGGAAGATTATTCTATTACGTTTTATTCGTCTTTTAGACTTTTCGGCCAGTATATATCATTATTTCTTACAAAGGTTTCTCAAAGATTAACCCGTGTAACAATTTGATTCGAGATTCTTTAGAAGGTCTGAAAAATAATGCCCATTCAATAGTGCCTTTTCTTTTATTTTTGGCATAGTTTCTTCCAGATGCTCCTTTATTGCAGTCCGATTAGACCAGACCATATCGAGTGTTTTTATTAACTGAGTGGCATCCAGTTGGTCTATACTGATGATGTACTGATTCATATCAAGTGAACTCCCAATAATTCCATACATTTTATGGCTGTAGGCCACTCCCACAGTGGGAATGCAGAGAGATGTTGCAGCGATTGTTGCATGCATTCTTGCACCAACAAAAACATCACACAACCCAATAATTCCCTTCAACTCAGCGGCAGTATATTCATTCTTAATCTGGAATACTCTCTGTGGATTCGATACGTTTTCTATAATTTTCCCTATAATATCTCTGTCATCGCTGCCGGGGGAATATACATGCGGTATTAATAGAATAGTAGCGCCCTGGGTTTCAACAATATAATCGATGGCATCCGTCATCAACTGAACATAGTGCCCGTGGGGTTTCGCAGGATCGAGATACCTGCTGATAGAACCACTAGGGTTCATCCCAATAACCGGGCCTGAGGCTATTAGAATGTTTTCGGATCTCAATATTTCATCAACCCTTGAACGTGGTGCTGAAGGTAGAAGAAATGCTGGATCGGCGGTAACGTGTACTTTGTCTGGGTTTATCCCCATATTCAGTAGATATTCTTTAGAGAGATCTTCGCGGACTAAAATCAGGTTCACATTCTCAAAGACATAGCGACTAACTATACGGTTTAATGAACTTTTGTAAAATCCAAGACTTTCGGCAAATAGTACCACTGGTTTACCAAGCCATAGCGCGTATATGATGTTGAAAAAACCGCTTAGCGTAAATTTTTCTCCGCTTAAGTAGTCTCCTCCGCTGTTAATAACAACGTCAACGTCATCGTAGGCGCGGACCCTCGATCCTTTGGGCAAACTCACGCCATACCCACATCGCCGTAATTTCCTCGCGATAAAGCATTCCAGCAAATATAACCACGCACGGGGCTCCAGAACAGTTGTAGTCGGTAACGGAATGATGGTATGTTTGGTATTTCTAGTATCCTCACTCCCACCCATGTATATATACTCGACATCGCTTCTAAATCGATTGATGACATACTTAGTTGAGAAAACAAGTGCTTCATTACCTTTATTTTTAGGATCTAAATTTAGAATTAAAACTCTCATGGCGACATCCTCCTCCAAAAGTGGAGATTACTTTCCTTGCACTCTATTCTATATTATAGGTAACAGGTCAGGACCCCCTTCACTGATCCCTTGCTCTTACCTGTCACATCACACCCCACTTTTCTGAAAATACGCCTATACAACCGTTAGATCTTCATATAATGAGCGATAAATAGACATTCAGGTTATACCATCATGGAACGTGACGATATTCTTGCACTGATACAGAACGACCCTGAAGCGATCGTCACGATCATCCAGCGTCTGGAAGAATTGGTGAAGCAACAACAGGTCCGGATCGCTGAACTCGAACGACGCACTCAGACATGAACAGTCAAAACAGCAGTCGTCCCCCATCCACCGATGGCTTCAAACGACCTCAGAGGGAGCGTAAAAAGACCGGCAAACGTCCTGGTGGTCAGAAAGGACATGAAGGCCGGACGATTGAATGGTGTGAGACTCCAGACGTCATCCAGACACACCGCGCAGATGTCTGTTACGAATGTGGTGCATCCCTTGCTCTCGTCCCTGCCTCCTCTGTTCAGAAGAGACAGGTTCATGACATTCCCCCACTCCGGATAGTTGTTACCGAACATCACGCTGAAACGGTCGTCTGCCCACACTGTGGTCGGATACATGAAGGGTCATTCCCCGAGGAGGTTCCGGCTTACCTCCAATACGGCTACAATATCCGGGCGTTGATGGTTTACTTCTGCATCTACCAGTTGCTTCCGTATGAACGTTCAGCGGAGATCTTCACGGACCTCTTTGGGTGTTCCCCGGTCAAGGCAACCCTGATGCAGTCCGTTTCAGCCTGTGCAGCAAACCTTGACGGTTTTGAAGAAGAGGTGAAACACCTTCTGCAAGGAGCACCTGTTCTGCATGCTGATGAAACCGGGTTCCGGGTGAACGGCAAACGAGAATGGTTGCATACAGCCAGTACGGATCTCCTCACGCTGTATGTATGGTCATCATCCAAAAAGAGGATCGGCGGCGATGGATGCGATCGGTGTACTTCCCGCGTTCAAAGGGATCATGGTCCATGACTGCTGGTCGCCGTACTTCGGGTATGCATGCGAGCATGCGGTCTGTAATGCCCATATTCTCCGCGATCTCAAAGGGATATCGGAGAATACCGGCCAGCGTTGGTCTGATGAGATGCATGATCTCCTCCTTGAGATCTACGCCGCTATTGATGGAGCCCCGGAATCAGCGGGTTCTCTCACACCGGTTGAGATCGAGGAGTTTCAAAGACGATTTGATCGGATCCTCGAGAGCGGGAAGGCAGAGAACCCACCATCTCCTCTGCCGGTTCAAGAAGGGAGACGCGGTCGGAAGAGACGAACCCCTGCAGAAAATCTCATTGACCGGTGTCAGAGATGTCGGGTAGAGATCCTCCGGTTCATGACCGATTTCAGGGTGCCGTTTACGAACAACCTTGCGGAGCGCGACATCAGGATGGTGAAGGTTCAGCAGAAGATCTCAGGGACGTCTCAGTTGTGTGGAGGGGGCATCTAACTTCTGCAGAGTTCGGGGGTATATCTCAACAGTGAGGAAGAATGGGGAGTCGGTCATCACGGCCATCCGGAGAGCATTCGAGGGAGAACCCTTCATGCCAACTGCGGCTTACAGGTATACCTGACCTGTTACTGTTGAGGTATGAGGCAACGACGATCGCTATGAGCGGTGTCTGGGTGGGAGGCAGTGATACGTCTCTTTTCGCGTAACAGGTCAGGTATATTGTAACCGGCGGGATACCTTTCCCCATAAGTGGCGGAATAATTTTCCGCCACCTGGGTCCATAAAACTATCCATCTCATCCCGGCAGGGTGTGGTGGTTGAGGAGTCCCTGTTTCCTCCGTTCTTTCAGCCTGTAACTATCTCCCCCTTGATGTTAATCGTGGTGCAGTGGTGAAGAATCCTGTCCAGCACCGCTGCCGCGATCACATGGTCACCGAAGATCTCTCCCCACTCCCCGTAGGACTTGTTGGAAGTGAAGACCATTGATGACTTCTCGTACCGTCTGGAGACCAGCCTGAAGAAACAGTGAGCCCCCTCACTATCGAACAGCAGATACCCCATCTCATCGATTATCAGGAGATGAAACTTTGTAAGCGCCTTGATCCGCTCTTCGAGTTTACTCTCCCGGCTTGCCTTCATCAATCGTTCAATGAGACTGGAAGCATTTGCAAACTGCACCCGGCAGGCTGGGACAAAACGGTACAAAAGTACTATATTGTATAAAGGACAACCATATAGTCAATAATCTCCGATCGGAGAATTCAGCGGTGTTATTATGGTTCAGAAAGATGGCTTCAAACCATATCATCAGGGGCAGACCTTTCTGCTCCCACTCTCTCTTGAAGAATTCGTCCCTCCGAATCACAGTGCACGGATCATCAGTGCTGTTGTCGACAAACTGGATCTCACCAA
>LFRN01000204.1 GCA_001512375.1 Candidatus Methanoculleus thermohydrogenotrophicum
GATCCTCGTCTACCGCAAAACCAGCGCCATCTCGCCGGTGATCCCGATCGTCTTCATCGTGGGCTGGAACGGGGCCATCATGTACTTCCTGGGCCTCGACTACACCCCGCTGACAGCGGTGCTTGGGTCGATGAGCATCGGGCGCTTGAGGGGGTCGAGGTCAACGGTAACGAAGTGGTGACAACCTGGTCCGGGATCGCCGGGGCGGGCGTCGGCGTCGCCGCCTGCCTGCCTCAGGCGCCAGGCGTCATCCGGGCGGAGTACCCCTCAGAGGATGACCTCCGGATCGGCGGGGCCCGTGTCTCCCGGGTGCGGATCGTCTCACCCCTCTATGAGAAGGTGACGATCGGGATCGACGACACCGATACCCGTGACGAGGGAGCCACGTGGGTGCTTGCTCTCAAGTGCGCCGAGGCATGCGCTCTCGAGGGCGTGGAGTACCTGGATATGCGCCTTGTGCAGCTCAACCCTGCTGTGCCGAAGAAGACAACCAACTGCGTGGGCTCCGCTCTGAACTTCGCGGTCCGCCCGGGCAGAGTGGACGCGCTCCTCGAGTATGTCCGTGACTTCGTCGAGTCCAATGCGGTCAGCGAGGACGCTGGTATCGCAGTCTACCGGGGGATTGCGTTTGATGAGGAGTCTTCTTACGCCAGAAGAGTCAAGACCGAAATCCTGACGCTCGATGAGGCTGAGGCCGAGGCCGAACGATTGGGTGTCCGGTTCATCGACTCAAACGCACGGAAGGGCCGGATAGGAGCTCTGGGCGCTGTTCTCTGGGGGAATAAAGGCGTTGAGGCGGCAGGTCTCTATGGAGAGACTTTCTGAACCCTACACAATACGATATCCACAGATCGTGGCGGTGGCCGACGAGAGCGGTGAGCATGTGGAACTCATCGAGTTCTTTGACTGCACTGGCGGTGCGATGTGGGTGAAGCGCCACTATGCGCAGAGCCCGCTCGTCCACTCCGTCCGGACCGTGGGAGCGACCAACCGCTACCTTCTTTCGACTGGCAGCGCCGACCTCGCGCTCGAGGGCTCGATCTTCCCGGCCGGGATCGCCGCTGTAGTCGTCGATGGGGACGAGATCGCCATCACCTACCGGGGTCTTGGCGGTGGTGGCGTGGGGGCTTCCATCTGCCGCGCTTCGGCTCCGGGCGTCGTCCGCTATAGAAGCGACCCTGCCGGCGGCGGGCGTCTTGCCGGCTCGACGATCTGGCTCCCGCGCCGTGAGCGGGTGATCATCGGGATCGACGACACCGATACCCCGGAGGAGGGGGCCACATGGACGCTGGCTCACAACATCGCCCGGGCGGTCGAGGACGAGCACTCCCGCTACCTCTCTCACACCATCGTGCAACTCTATCCTGTCCCCCACCGGACCAAGAACTGTGTCGCCATTGCCTGCGAGTTTGCCACCTCTGACCCCGATGGGCTAACCCGGCGCTACCACGACTACCTGGAGACCTACACCCTCTCGGAGGAGACCGGGATGGCGGTCTGGCGCGGGTTCGACCCCGCCCCACTCGAGGAGTTTGGCAGGCGCGTCAAGCAGGGTGAGGTCTCAGCCGATGACCTTGCCACGCTCGATGACCACCTCTCCATCATCATGAGCGGCCGGGGCATGATCGGGGCGGTGGCGGCGATCCCGTTCTATACGAGGTATGAGGAGGCGTTAGCGTTATGGAATGGATTCAGCTGAAGGCCCGGCTGCTTGAGGCAGGTTCTGCCCGTCTCTCCGGCGAGCCAGCAGGTCAGTACATCTCCCGCTCTGCCGCCGGCCCATCGGCGGGAACGTCCGGCTCGCTCTTCTTCGCCATGGGCGCTCGAAGGGTCAGACTCGGTCTAGACGAGGCGAGCCCCATAGAGATCGTCCACCAGGGTGGGGGGGAGGCAGACCTCTTCATCGACGGTGAACAGTTCTGCGGCCGTCTCGAGCCCGCCGCGCTCCACTGCCCCCGCCAGGCCTACATCACGGTCAGCGGGACCTGTATCTTCCACTGCCGCTACTGCTCGGTGCCGGACCTCCCGGGACGGCGGAAGGGGGTCGCCGAGATCGTTGATCTGGTCGAGAGTGTGGTCGACCGGGTCGATGCTATCGCGATCACGAGCGGTGTTGCTACATCGATCGAGGAGGAAGAGGCATACGTCCTCGACGTCGTGACGGCGCTCCTGCCGTTTTCCATCCCGATCGGGGTCTCGATCTACCCGGGGCCAGAGACCCCGGCCCGGCTCCACGCCCTTGGCGTTGTCGAGGTGAAGTTCAACCTTGAAGCGGCAACGCAGGCGCTCTTCCGGAAGATGTGCCCTGGCCTCTCCCGGGAGGCGATCTGGGAGGCGCTCCACCAATCAGTGCTGCTCTTCGGGCGGGGGAGGGTCTACTCAAACGTACTCGTCGGCCTCGGCGAGACCGATGAAGACCTGGAACAGGTCATGCAGGATCTTGCCGGGATCGGCGTCATCCCCCTCCTCCGTCCGCTCACCCCGGCTGGTTCTCTTGCTGATCGGCCCCGGCCGTCCGCAGACCGGCTGCTCCGGCTCTGCGGCATCCATGAGCGGATCCTCAGGCAGGCCGGGCTCGATCCCGGCCGGGCGCTGACAATGTGTGCGGCATGCACCGGCTGCGACCTTGTGCCGGGGAGGGATACATGAAGGGCACAGAGGCGCTGGCTCTCGCGCTCCGACGGTCGGCAGACCGCTGCTACGCCGTCCCTGGCTACCCGGTCTCAGGCATTGCCGCCGCAACCGGTGCCGCGATCACCACAAACGAGAAGGTGGCGCTCGAGTACGCCCTCGGCGACTCGCTCGCCGGCCGCCGGGCCGCTGTCGTGGTCAAGCACGTGGGTCTCAACGCCTGCGCCGATCCACTGGTGCACGCCACCGCCCAGGGGCTCCGGGCCGGCGTCGTGGTGATCGTCGGCGACGACGTTCGCGCGGTTGCATCAGACGTTACGCAGGACTCCCGCTACTACGGTGAGATCGCGTGGGCTCCGGTGCTGGAACCGGACGGTGAAGCGCTCGCACCGGCGGTCGAGGCGGCGTTTGAGGCTTCAGAGATCTTCTCTCGTGTGGCCATCATCAGGGTCACCCCCGATCTCCTGGACGCTGACGTCCCGGAAACCTCCGCACCACGAAGCGACCGGACGGGGAGCCTTGCTGACCCGGGGCTCACGATGGCAGGCCGAAGACAGGCGAGCGACCAGAGGACCAGGGCGATGTTTGCCTGGTCACGGTCCTCACCCCTCAACCGGTTCTCCGGCGGCACGGTCGGTGCCGGCCCTGCGGGGGGAGCGTCCCGTGCGGTCACCGTCTACCCGCCGCCGGCGGACCCTGAGGCGCTCGCCCTGACCCGGGAGATCGGCCGTCCCTTCCTCTGTGAGCACCGGCTGCTCGTCCCCCCGGAACCCACTGGCGATCCAGAGAGGTTCTCCTCCCGGGGCCACTGCCGGACCTTCTGCCGGGACTGCCCGTTCCACCCGGTCTTTGCCATCCTGCGCGAGCGCAGGATGCAGGCCATCTGTGATGCCGGATGCGCGATCCTCGCGATGAACCCGCCCTACCGCGTCGGGATCGCCACCTACGGGCTCGGCTCATCGGTCGCAGTGGCGGCGACCGGTACCGGGGTAGCGCTCACCGGTGACTACGCGCTCCTGCACTCAGGGCTGAACGCCCTCATCGACGTCTACGAGTGCGGGCTCCCGCTCCTCTGTATCGTCCTTGCGAACAACCGGATGGGCATGACCGGCGGTCATCCCGTCCCTGATATCCTTCGCTACATCGCCTGGGCAGACCCGGTCGTCTGCGCCGCAGACGACGTGGAAGCGCTTCGCCGGGTCCTGGTCCCTCCGCGGCAGGGGCCCTGTACGGTGGTGGTCGAAGGAACCTGCCCTGAGGGGGCACACCATGAAATCCTGGAATATCGAGATCTGTGATGTAACACTGCGAGACGGGGAGCAGACTCCCGGCGTCTCATTTACCCGTGACGAGAAGATGGCGATCGCCCTGATGCTTGACGAGATCGGTGTGGAGGTGATAGAAGCCGGTTTCCCGGTCGTATCTCCAGCAGAGAAGGATTGCGTCGCCGCCATCGCACGAGGCGGCCTTGACGCGCGGGTCTGCTGCCTCGCACGGGCATTACGGCCTGATATCGAGGCGGCGCTCGACTGCGACGTGGATATCGTCAGCATCTTCATCGCGACCTCAGACCTCCATATCAGGCACAAGTACCGCAAGCCCCGGGAGGAGGTGCTCGACGACGCCCTCGCCATGGTGGAGTTCGCCTCTGACCACGGTGTGCAGGTGCGGTTCGCGGCTGAGGACGCCTCACGAACCGACCCGGCGTTCCTCGTGGAGATGTATAACCGGGGCGCCGAATGCGGCGCCGATCTGCTCAGTTTTGCGGATACGGTAGGATGTCTCACCCCGCTCGAGATCTACGCGGTCATCACCAGGATCCTTGAAGAGGCCCCCCACCCGCTCTGTATCCACTGTCATGACGACCTCGGGTTTGCGTCGGCAAACACCATCACGGCCGCAGCCGCCGGGGCGTTCCAGCTCCATACCACCGTCAACGGTATCGGGGAGCGGGCCGGGAACGCGGCACTCGAGCAGGTGCTGGTCGCACTGAGGATGAAAGGAGGCGTCGATCGCTACGACCTCTCCAGGCTCCAGGAGATCTCAAGGCTGGTCGCCCGGCTCTCGGGAATCTACCCGGATCAGGTCAGGCCTATTGTCGGCGAGAACGCATTCGCCCACGAGAGCGGTATTCATATCGCCGCCATCCTCGAAGACCCGTCGACCTATGAGTCCATCCCCCCGGAGCTGGTGGGCGGCGAGCGGCGGTTCGTCCTCGGGAAGCACACCGGAAGGCGGGCGCTTGAGCATATCGCAGGTGCCTACGGATTTAACCTCTCAGATGAGCAGGCACGGTGGGTGCTCAGCCAGATCAAACAGAAGAGTGAAGGAAAGTGTAGCGTCACCCCGGAGGTACTCTGTGGGTTCATTCGGCAGGCGAAAGAAGGGATCCTCCAGTGAGCACACTCTCTGAGCGAATCCTCGGCGCACCGGCAGGCACGTACGTAGACCGGGAGGTTGACCTTGCTTTTGCCCATGACGGGACTGGCATCCTCACCCGGGAGGCTCTTCGTGAGATGGCGGTGGAGCGGCTCGCCCACCCCGATCGGCTACGCCTCATCTTTGACCATATCGTCCCGGCAAACACCGGGACGACGGCGACGCTCCAGGCGGAGCTCCGCGAGTATGCCCGATCCTCTGGAGTCGCTCTCTCTGACGTCGGCGGGGGGATATGCCACCAGGTGATGGGTGAGGGGCTCGTCAGACCCGGTATGGTCGTCGTGGGTGCCGACTCCCACACCTGCACCCTCGGTGCCTTTGGCGCGTTTGCTACCGGGATGGGGGCGACTGATATGGCGGCGATCTGGGCATCGGGGGCAACCTGGTTCCGGGTCCCGGAGACGATCGCGCTCTGGCTCTCAGGCAGGCTCACCGGCGCCGCGGAGCCGAAGGATGTCGCCCTCACCTACGTTGCAAAACTCGGGATGGAGGGTGCAACCTACCGTGCGCTGGAATTCGTGGGTGACGGAGCAGCAGGGATCTCCATGGACGGACGGCTGACCCTCTGCAACATGGCAGTGGAGACCGGAGCAAAGGCTGGTATGTTTTACACTGACGAGGCCACGGTCCGTTATCTCGCGGAGCACGGGGTTTCGGCATCGCCAGAGACCCTGGAAGACTGTCGCTACGAGCGGGAGGTCGATATCGATCTATCGGATGTCGTGCCTCTCGTCGCGGTCCCGCACCGGGTGGACACCGTCAGGGAGGTGGAGGAGGTCGCAGGCACGCATCTCGACCAGGTCTTCCTCGGGACCTGCACCAATGGTCGCTACGAGGACCTCGCCCGGTTCGCCCGGGTTGTCCGGGGGAAGAAGGTGGCTGTTCGCACCCTGGTGGTCCCCGCCTCCCGGGCTGTTCTTGCCCGGGCGATCGCAACCGGCGTCCTTGCTGATATCGTGGATGCCGGGTGCGCGGTGGTCACGCCCGGGTGCGGACCCTGCCTCGGGGCGCACGCTGGCGTGCTCGGGGAAGGCGAGGTCTGCCTCTCGACCGCCAACCGGAACTTCAAGAACCGGATGGGCGTGGGTGGCGAGATCTACCTCTCTTCTGCCGCTACCGCGGCGGCAAGCGCGCTCGCCGGCGAGATCGCGGTTCCGGAGGTGGTCTGATGCGAGGAGCCGGGCCGGCGGTCTGCCTCGGGAGGGATATCGACACCGACCAGATCATCGCGGGCCGCTACCTCCGGACAAAAGACCGTTCGGCCTGGGCTGAGCACGTCCTCGAGGATCTGGATCCAGCGCTTGCCGGGCGCATCAGGGGTGCGGTCATCGTCGCCGGGAGGAACATGGGATGCGGGTCGTCCCGGGAGCAGGCGGTGGTCGCCCTCCGGGAGGCCGGGGTGGTCGGTGTCGTCGCCCCGTCCTTCGCCCGAATATTCTTCAGAAACGCCATCAACGTCGGTCTGCCGGTGATCGAGGCCCCGGTCTCCTCCTGCACCGACGGTGCTCACGTCGCGTTCGACCTTGACGAGGGATGGGTGGAGGTGGATGGGGAGCGCTATCCAGCCCGTCCGCTCTCCGCAAAGATGGTTGCTATCCTCCGTGCCGGAGGGCTGGTCCCCTACTGGAGGTCGCGCCGGTGATCTTTCCCCCGCACTGCAAGTACGTTGGAATGGCGACCGGCACCCCGTGCGGCGATAAGGTCTACTTCCTCTCGCGCTACCTTATCCGGGAGACCGGGAGCGGGCTTGAGGTGCTTGAGGTGGAGACCGACCCGGAAGGCACCGGGCTGATGCGCTGCGTGCTCTCGACCCGGGTGCTTGCTGCTGGCGATGAGGTCTACCGCTACCCCGATCCTGTGAACGTCCATGATCGAACGTGTCTGGTAAAGGAGGCGATCAGATCCGGACACCGGTGCACCGTATTTTTTGGCCACGATGGTCAGACCACGTTCGTCATCGACCCTGACCTCTCGGGGTTCCTCTGCATCCACATCTACGACATCGCCCCGCCCCGTCCCCATCTCTCGGCCACGCTTCAGGATCTCGAGGGAACCGGGCTCTTCGGCGACCTCGAGGTCATCTTTGAGCACCACGTCCAGGATATCAGGGAGATCGAAGCTGATGTCTACCCCTGCCGTGTGGCAGGGTTTTCCCGTACCCTTGATGCTGACGAGCTCCATCCGGGCGACCGGGTTGCGGGATGCCTGACGGCGAGGGAACTGGTGCGGGAGTGTTACGGGGAAGGGATTAGGGTGGAGAACATCTGCCCGCTCGAGGCGGTGGTAGAAGAACCCTTCATCGCCCGGTGCTGCCGGAGCGAGCGGGGAGGGCTCAGGCGCTGGAACGGCCGGTTCGGCGCGGTGGTCCACTGGGGCGCGTCGCCGCGGGATATCGCAGAGGCGGTCGTGCGGGTTGCGACTGCATGGAGGGAGAAGGATGGTGAAGGTAGCGATCGTTGAGGGCGATGGCATCGGGCACGAGGTCATCCCCGTTGCCCGCGACATTCTCGCGGCCGTGCGCCCGGACTTTGAGTTCTTCGACGTTGAGGTGGGCTACGGCCTCTGGGAGCGGACCGGGTGCGCCTGCGGCGAGGAGACGATGGCTGATCTTCGGTCGGCGGACGCCATCCTCTTTGGCGCCATCACGACACCGCCTGACCCCGATTACCAGAGCGTCCTCCTCCAGATCAGGCGCGACCTCGACCTCTACGCGAACGTCCGCCCGATACAGGGCGAGGGAGTTGACATCGTCATCGTGCGGGAGAATACCGAGGGGCTCTACTCCGGCATCGAGTGGAGGGAGCCGGACCGGGCCTGCACGGTCCGGGTCGTCACCCGGCAGGGGAGCGAGCGGATCGCCCGATATGCCTGTACCCTCGCAAAACCTCGCCAGCACCTCACCATCGGCAACAAGGCAAACGTGCTAAAGTCAGACTGTCTCTTCGTCGAGGTCTGTATGGCCGAGGCTGCGCGGGCCAGCGTTCCCTGCAAGGCCTGCTACATCGATGCGCTCTGCCTCGACGTCCTGATGCACCCTGACCGCTACGACGTCATCGTGACCACCAACATCTTCGGCGACATCTTATCCGACGCTGCGGCCTACCTGGTTGGGGGGCTCGGGATGCTCCCGAGCGCGAATATCGGGGAGCGGCACGCTCTCTTTGAACCGGTGCACGGCAGCGCTCCCGATATCGCCGGGCAGAATGTGGCAAACCCCATCGCGGCGATCAGGAGCGCCGCGATGCTGCTTGAGCACGTTGGTGACCCTGCATCTGCGGCGATCGTCGAGGAGGCGGTCCGCCGGGTGGTGGATGCGGGGATCCGGACCCCTGACCTCGGCGGCACCGCCGGGACCCGGGAGTTCGGGATGGCGGTGCTTCGTGAGGTGGAGCGAAGGAGGGCGTGACTGCTCCCACGTTGACAGGTAGACCATGGTGCGGGTAGGATGTCACGTCTCCATCGCCGGCTCGATCGACCTCGCGGTAGGGAGGGCAGGCGAGCGCGGCTGTGATACGTTTCAGATCTTCTCCCGGAATCCCCGGGGCTGGCGGGCAAAGGATCTCGACCCCCGATCGGTTGATGCATTCCGGGCAGCGGTGGATGCATCGGGGCTTGGCCCGGTCGTCGACCACATGCCTTACCTTCCGAACCTCGCCTCGCCTGACGATGCGATCTATGAAAAGTCGGTCGTGGCACTCACCGGAGAACTCAGGCGGTGTGGCCTCCTCGGGATACCCTATCTTGTGACTCATCTCGGGTACCATCGCGGTGCCGGGATCGATGCGGGGCAGGAGCGGGTCATCGCCGCCATAAACCGGGCGCTTGTCGATGCCGGGGAGGATGATGTGATGCTCCTCCTTGAGAATACCGCCGGCGAGAAGAACAGCGTGGGAACGACCGTTGCTGATCTCTCCCTGATCATGGAGGGGATCGATGCGAGAGAACGGATCGGGATCTGTTTTGATACCTGCCATGCCTTCGCCGCCGGCTACGACCTCAGGACGGCGGAGGGGGTCGACGCGGTGTTCGGGGAACTCGACGACCTGATCGGCCTTGAGCATCTTCGGGTCATCCACCTGAACGACAGTAAGGGCGACCTTGGGGGTGGGCTTGACCGGCACGAGCATATCGGGCTTGGGGCCATCGGAGAGGAAGGGTTCTGGCATATCCTCCGCCACCCGGCCGTCCGGAGCCTCCCGCTCATCTGTGAGACCCCGGTGGACGAGCGGCGGGACGATGCCGGGAATATCGCGAAGGTCCGGGAACTTGCGGGGGCGCAAGATCACCGGACCACGGATTTCGCATGAAATTCCCATGAGACAGCGTTTCATGGGGGTTTCATGGAAAAAGGCTCTACCCGCAAAGATGTCCGGATGCGATAGTAGCAGTGCCCGATCCGATTAATATTTTATCTGGATTATAAAAATCAGGATCTTGTTACCCTGTGCCGGGGTATAGTAAGAGATTTATATTTATACTGTTATTCTACCACCCACGAACCCTTTATCCGATGGATTATCGGCGATTCCCGGTATTTCGGAGGTTCTCCGTCTGTCAGCCGGTGGAGAGGGGTTGTCTCTCCACCATGCCTGCAGGCACCATCGCGTGGGACGAAGGGGGCGATCTCATCGTGGTGATAAGATAATGGCTAGATTTAAACCGGCTTTATGGGTCTGCACTGTCATTGTCATCTGGTTGCTGCTGCCATCCGCCCAGGCGGTGGAGACAACAGCCTCGGGGGATCTGGTGTATATTTGTACTGCTGGCGGAGCGCAGGAGCATCCTGATATTGATGGAGGCAGGATCGTCTGGGAAGATAGCCGGAACGGAGGAAGGTACATCTATCATTCAGGCACTTCCGGTGGTGGGGGGTGGAGGGTCACGAGCGAAGACCTCATGTATGCCGACCAGAGATACCCGTCGATCTCAGGGGACTTCATCGTCTGGCAGGACCGACGGCATGGAAACTGGGAGATCTACCTCTTCTCGCGCTCCGGTGGGGAGAGGCGGATTACGGATAGCACAACAGATCAGGAGATGCCTGTAGTCCATGGGAACCATATCGCCTGGTACGACACCCGCCAGGGGAATCTCGATATCTGTCTCTACAACATCGAGACTGGTCGGGAGACCTACATCGACTGCTCGCCGGTGACCCAGTGGAAACCCGCTCTCTCTGACGACTACGTCGTCTGGGAGGAGGAGACCGGGGGCGGAGATATCTGGGCGTACAATATCTGGACCGGCGAGAAGAGGCAGATCACCCGAAACAGCGCACGCCAGACATACCCGGCGATATCAGGAAACCTGATTGTCTGGGAGGATTACCGGAACGGAGCGCCTGACATCTATCTGTTTGATCTCGGCGATCCGTCTGGTGAGATACAGAGGATCACCGATGACTCTGCCGCACAGGTCTCGCCGGCGATCAGCGGCGACCTCCTTGTCTGGGAGGATAAGGGGGACGGCGTGTGGAACATCTACATCTGCGACCTCTCCTTGGGTGTGGAGGTGCAGATGCCTCTTGCCCCGACAGAGCGCGAACAGGTCTATCCTGCCGTCAGCGGGGACTGGATCGTCTGGCAGAACGACCGTGGCGGCCGATCCGATATCTACGCCTTTACCTACGCCAGGGGGATGCCGCCGGTGGCAGAGTTCTCTGTGGAACCGACCGCCGGTACGGTGCCGCTCCATGTCTCATTCACCGATCTCTCAAGCGGCGACCCCGACACCTGGGAGTGGGATTTCGGGGACGGGGAGACCCTGACCTGGCAGAACCCGCTGCACACCTACGAGGCCCCTGGAGAGTACACCGTCTCACTCACGGTGAGCAACCGGTTCGGATCCGACACGATCACAAAGACCGGCCTCATTCATGCAACATCGCCGACGGAGCCTCCGGTGGTCCTCTTCTCGGCGCTGTCGCGGTTGGGGCCTGCGCCCCTCAAGGTGCTTTTCAGCGGCGAATCGTCCGGAAAACCCACAACCTGGCTCTGGGACTTTGGGGATGGCGAGACATCGACGCAACAGAACCCAAAGCACACTTACGTTGATCCTGGCATCTATAACGTCACCCTGACCTGCAGTAACGCAGCAGGCAGTGCAACATACACGGAGTACGGCTACATCATCGTTCTTGAACCTCTGAAGGCCGATTTTGCGGCAAATGTGAGGGAAGGCCGGAAACCACTCTCTGTATCGTTCACCGACCTCTCAAGCGGCGACCCTGACTCCTGGGAGTGGAACTTCGGCGATGGCGGGTCATCGCGCGAGCAGAACCCGACCCACACCTACCAGGATGCCGGCATCTACACGGTCAGGCTCTCAGTCGCTAACGATATTGACCGGGATTCGAAAGAGAAGATCGGCTACATCAGGGTCACCGCCCCTACGCCGGTGGTGGCGGAGTTCTCTGCAAACACCACCGAAGGCAGGGTTCCGCTTTCGGTCCGGTTCAGCGATAGATCGGAGGGTGATCCGGGATCGTGGTCGTGGGTATTTGGGGATGGGGGATCCTCGACCGAGCAGAACCCGGTTCACGTCTTCGAGCGACCGGGTACCTACACCGTCAGTCTGACCGTCTCCAGCGGCACGGACCGTTCTACAAAGACTATGCAGATCCGGGTTCTCGGTCCGCCCATCGCTGGATTCCATGCCAGTCCTCTCAACGGGACGGTACCACTCGGGGTTACGTTCACCGACACCTCGACCGGCGAGCCAGCCTCCTGGATCTGGGATTTCGGGGATGGAGCGACCTCGACCGAGCAGAATCCCATCCATACCTACGTGGCTGCCGGGAACTACACCGTCAACCTGACCGTGGGGAGCGCAGCCGGGAGCAGCACTGTGGTGAGAGAGGACTACATATCAGTCGGTCCTGCCCCGGAAACACCGCCGCCCACGAAACCCGGTGGCGACAGCGGTAGCAGTGGTGGCAGTGGTGGCAGTGGTAGCAGTGGTAGCAGTGGTAGCAGTGGCAGCAGTGGCAGCAGTGGCAGCAGTGGCGGTTCTGCCCGGCCGGTACAGAACGAGACCGCCGCCCCCGGGATCACCTCGCCTGACGGCACGGCCCGCCTCATCGTCGCAGAGGGCGCGAGAAACTCGATCATTGCGAAAGTGACCATCAAGGCTCCCAATCTGGCTGATATGCCGCCGGCGCCTGATGCGCATACATTTACCGGGCATGCCTGCACCATAGGACCTGAGGGAATCACCTTCTCAGCACCGGCGACCCTGGCGTTCAACCTCACGGCAGAAGAGTGGAGCGCCGTCTACAGCAGGGAGAAGAGGTTTGTGGTGCAGTGCTACAACCAGTCAGCAGATGCCTGGGAGGAGGTTCCCACCGACGTCTACCTCGGGACCAGGAGCGTCGCAGCTGGGGTCGCGCATTCCGGCCTCTACGCGCTCTTTGTCAGGGCGCCCCCTGATGGTGCGGGAGAGACTGTTGCGACCGGGGCCGTGCCGGATCCGGCGTACGTGCGTCTCATCCCTGGACTGTTTGGTCTCATCATCGCGGTCGTAGCGATGCTCATCTACCTTTGCGGGGCTCTCGGGGGAGAGCGTGATGGCTCC
>LFRN01000179.1 GCA_001512375.1 Candidatus Methanoculleus thermohydrogenotrophicum
TTCATCACGATCACGGAGAACAAAGCGGAAGAGGCTGGCTCTCGTGTGATCCTGGTGAACCCCAGGAATACGTCGCAGATGTGTTCCCGATGTGGTATGATCGTCAAAAAGACCCTCTCTAATCGAGTCCATACCTGTCCACATTGTGGGCTCGCGATGGACCGCGACCAGAATGCGGCGATCAATATTATGAGATTGGGACTGCAATCTCTGGGCTGAAAAACCCTGGATGCCTCCGATTTCAATCGGGGGAGCAGTCACCGAAGACGACGCCGCACCCATCCGGGAGAATCCCCGGGTTCCGGTCGTCCTCCCTACCGGGTCACGAAGGAGCTCGTGGCGATGCTTGCGCGCCACCACCCGCTCCGGGTGAATACCTACTTCAACCACCCGGCGGAGATCACCGCCTCCTCGACGGAGGCGCTCGCACGGCTCGCCGATGCCGGCATACCGCCCGGCAACCAGAGGCGTCCTGCTCGCGGGGGTGAACGACTGCCCCCGGATCATGAAGACCCTGTGCAGAAACTCGTCAGGAACCGGGTCCGCCCCTGCTACCTCTACCAGTGCGACCTCTCCGAGGGGCTCACCCACTTCCGCACCCCGGTCTCCAGAGGGATCGAGATCATCGAGAACCTCATCGGGGGCACACCAGCGGGTTCGCGGTTCCGACCTACGTCATCGACGCCCCCGAGGGCGGGGGGAGATCCCGGTGATGCCCCGGTACCTCATCTCATGGGCCATGAACAAGGTGGTGTTGTGGAACTTCGAGAGGGTGATCACCACCTACCGGGAACCCGACTCCGACGAGCCAGTCTGGTGCGACCGCAGATGCGCAACCTGCGGCAGTACCTGACTCAAGGGTGCCGACGAGTCCAAAGCAACCGGGATCGTCAAACTCCTCTCCGATGAGGACCCGACGACGGCGCTTGTCCCTGAGCATACGGAGCGATTCGAGCGAAGACATGACCGCTGATACCGTCACGACGATCGGCGGCACCCTCGTCCAGCACGGGCGGTTGAGCGACCGCATCTACATGATGCACCTCGCGCCCGGCGACCTCCCCTTCCCCGACATCCTGGATGACCTGAACCGAGGGCTACTCGAAGATCTTTGCAAAAGTGCCTGCTTCCGCGCTCCCCTTCTTTATCTTGCGGGGGTGAAGGGGGCGGAGCGGGAAGACCCCACCCTTCAGGGTGGGGATG
>LFRN01000041.1 GCA_001512375.1 Candidatus Methanoculleus thermohydrogenotrophicum
CATCTTCATGATCGTCCTGAGCGTTCCAATGCTGTTCAGCGCCCGGAACAGAGCAGGTGCTGACACCAGAACCCCGGCGGCAGCACCCCCCCTCACCTGGGGGAGGACGGTCGGGGGCATCACCTTCGGCATCATTTCCGGTGCCATGGCAGGGCTATTTGGAGTGAGCGGGACGCCACCGGTCATCGCCGGATTGTATCTCATGGGACTGCCCGCGGTACAGGTGGTTGGGACATCCATATTCGTGCTCCTCTTCAACGCCATCGCCGGTCTGACCGGTCATCTCGCCATCGGGCAGGTTCACTGGGGGCTCACCCTCTTCCTGGCGATGGGAGCAGCGGCAGGGGCATACCTTGGACCACGATACCTGAGCCGGATAAAGACCCCTACCGTCGAGAAGTTCTATGGACGTTTCTTCACGGTCCTGGTCGTCGCTCTGGGAATCGCCATGATCCTCGGGTGAAGCATGGGGATCGCCGGGATACCGGGTCGGTTATGCCTGAGGGTCGCGGGGTGCAAGACCCTGCTACCATCAGTTCCTGTTCAGAGGATGGGAGACCGTGCCGGGCAGGGTGCCTGCTCTCGTCGGGGCAGACGGCATGCACCCCACTGCGGGCCTTCTGCCGGTTTTTCGTAAAAAAAAAGGTGCTGTGAAGCCTGACCCGGCTTTCCGGAGTCATGCTTTCGCCGGGGGCGGGACACCCGGCCTGCCGGCATAGGCCCGGGAGAACCTCGCGCGAGCTACCATCTCAGTCAGCCTCCATGGTAGAGAAGAAGTGCGTACCCAGCCCGGCGAGGACTGCCGCCCAGGCAAAGATGACCACGAAGTCAAGGAGGAGCGGGAAATTGGAGACGCCAATCAGGGTTCCCCTCAGCCCATCCACCCCATACGTGAAAGGGTTGAGACAGATGATGTAGCGGAACCAGCCCGGCATGAGCTCCAGCGGGAA
>LFRN01000164.1:0-454 GCA_001512375.1 Candidatus Methanoculleus thermohydrogenotrophicum
GTGCCTTCGCAAGGGCTTTCTCGTCGGTACGGAAGAATCGGGGGTTCTCGATCTTCTCCCCGGTTAAGAGGGTAGCAAACGATTCCAAACCGACATCGACGCCGATCACCATCTCCTTCTGCGATGCTGGAGGGGGATCATCATACTCGACCGAGAAGCAGGCATACCACTTCCCGGTCGAAGAACGCCTGACCGTGCAGGTCTTGATAGTTCCTTCAATCGGACGGTGGAGGATGATCTTCACGTCTCCGATCTTCGAGAGGTGAAGGTGGTCTCCATCGAGTTTGAACCCTGACTGAGGGTACGTGAAACTATCGTATCGTTCCTTCCCTTTGAATCGAGGATATCCAGGATTTCCCCCTGCCTTCACCCGCCGGAAAAAAGATTTGAACGCAAGATCTACGCGCATTTGAACATTCTGGAGAACCTGAGAATGAACTCTATTCAGTTCGGG
>LFRN01000164.1:542-28603 GCA_001512375.1 Candidatus Methanoculleus thermohydrogenotrophicum
GTTACTTGAGACTTTGAGGGATAGAGTCGATACCGATATGTCTTACGCATTATAGTATTATACGTCGAGATGCATAATAAATGTTTTCGATGGACGGCATTCATCCCCCCACTAAAGTAGGGGCCTTCTGCCTGTTTTCTTCGTAATCCACAGGAAAGATACTCTCCTGCTTCGTGCTTTCCGTAGCGCAACCATATCTCACGAAACGCATCCGATATATCTCCCTGCTTGCGTCGTGAAAGTCTCTGGGGACACGCCGAAGGGCGGGTCCTCTCAATTCAAGGCAAGGGGGTCCCTCGGCCCATGATCCTGAATGACGAGTGTCTGACCGTCTGGCTCACCAGCTGCCGGGATCCGGCCTCCGGCTAAATGTGCCCGAGTTCTCTCAGGCTCACGTAGCTCTTTTTTGTGACGATGATGTGGTCAAGCACCCTGATACCAAGGATCGATCCGGCCTCAACGAGCTGCCGGGTGATGCTGATATCCTGGGAGGAGGGTTCCAGGGTTCCCGAGGGGTGGTTGTGGACCAGGATGACCGATGCGGCGCGATCGGTGATCGCCTCGGCGAAGACCTCTCTTGGGTGGACGAGGCTCTGGTTCAGGATCCCGACGGTGACGATCCGGCGCTCGATCACCTCTCCGGCACCGTTGAGGGTGATACAGAGGAAATACTCCTGTTTCTTGTCCCGCCACTCGCTGACCAGCGGGAGCACATCCTCGGGGCAGGTGATCCGGCTCCCCGCGACGCCATCATCTGCCAGGTAGCGCCGGCCGAGTTCGAAGCAGGCCATGATCTCGCAGGCCTTCGCTGTTCCAACCCCATCTATCGCAAGGAGTTCTTTGTACGACGGGTTGCCGCCGGTATCTTTCAGGTAGCGTGCGACTTCACCGGCGATCTGCGAGACGTCCCGCCCCCTCACGCCCCGCCCGAGGAGGAGGGCGACCAGTTCGACATTCGTGAGGGCTTCCGCTCCGCGTGATGCCAGTTTCTCGCGCGGACGATCATGGTTTGGGAGGTCACGCATTCTCTTCATGCATATCCGGCCTGAACTTTTGTTCCTATTCTCGGGTTCGACCCTGGAATATGTATACGTTGTCAAACAACCAGAACGCAGGGGCGATATCTCAACCAGGGGTGTTGCAGGCGACGATTTTTACCATTGCCTCTTGAATTCTCCTGGATTCTATCAAAATCCTTTTATTAAGGGACTGCTGAAGCGCTACGAGGAGGCTGTGCGGTCTCTCGATCGGGCGCCTGCTATTGCCGGGACAAGAGTTACTACGCTTCTGGAAACTACGGCGAGGTAGTCACCTGCTACATCCGGGCGCTCGAGGCCGACCCTGCAAGGGCGGTCTGGAGCATGAAGGGAAACGCCCTCGTGTTCATCACGGAGGAGTGCTGTAAGGGGGCGCCCAACTGCTACGATCAGGCGCTCGCCGCGAGCCCCGACGATTCCAGCGCGCTCAACGGCAGGGCAATGGCGCTCGTCTATCTCAACCGCTCCGTTGAGGTGGTTAAGTACTACGAGAGGCTGCAGCGGTGAGGAGGGGTTTCCACACTACTGCCCGGAGGTGGGGGCCGTCTCCGGCAGACTCTCGATCCGGGATGCTTTTGCCAGCTGGTCTTCGGCGAACAGGGTCACGCACGGTTGCTCACACCCCCGGCATGCCCCCCCCGTGGCTCCCCCTCCCGAGCGGTGATCTGTTGTTTGGTTCATAGTGGGTTCAGGGTAGTTGCATACACTCAGATAATATACCATTTCGTCCCGCGGGAACGTGACCAGTCGCAGGGGGTGCAGACGGCCGTCGCTGTACGCAAAGGTCTGGATATACTCGCTATCGAACACGATGTTGGCACCGTTCCGGAGATATGCGGATGTGATCCCCATCCTCCCGGGTTGTGGTCCGGAAGCAGGTGTTCAGTGCCTCGAAGACCCCGGAGGGGTGCGGCCCCGAACCGGACGATTCCGCCCTCCTCTCCTGCCGGAGGACGACCCGGTCGGTCCCGGTGAGCGCTGCGTCGTACCATACCGTTTTCTCGCGCCGCACCCCTGAAAAGAGGATGTGCAGCGAATCGACATCCCCGCCGGCGTCCGTGTGGATATCGAATGTCTCCAGCCGTACCGTCTCGTACCGGAGGTCCGCGGCCTTGAGGATCTCTTCCCATACCCCGGTTACCGGCCCCTCCTCGATCTGCAGCGGATGGGCAACCGGAACGCTGATCACTCCCGTGCAGCCCGAAGTGATCGTCACGATCCCGAGGTCAAGCGCGAGCAGGGTTAGATTGCTTCCTCTCATTGTTCCACCACTTCCCTGGTTCCCGCCGACGCCAGCGTCGCCCCGGAAATGACCGCCAGGAGCGCCGCGAGTTTGATTTCAACCTATTTTATCATCATATCAGCACCCCACGAGAATGAGGGAGAGGAGATCAGTACAACCCCTTCCCGAGCTCGGGGACCGCCGGGACGTACTGGAAGAAGGTCCCAGTCTCGTTCTCCCCTTCCACGGTGCCGCGGATGGAGTAGGTCGGCTTGAGGTAAGGCTGCTCGGTGCCGGGCGGGGTCGCATAGTAGCAGAGCTTGATCTCGTCGACGATCGCCCTCTTCGGTGAACTCACCGCGGTGACGACCCCGATCTGTTTGAGTTCCTCAATCGCTTCCCCGGGAGAGAGGATCGGGAACTCCTTGTAGGGTTCGGCGTCACGCCAGCGTTTGGTGACTTTAAGGATGTCGCCGCCCCCGCCGATGATGACCCGGATCCCGCTTCCGGCCACGGGAAGGCCGCTCAGGGTGTCGGAGAAGAGGACATCACGATCTTCGTACGTAATAATAGGCGCATCTCCCGAATGGTTCGAAAAGATCCTCTGACCACCTTGAGACACGCTTGAAAAGACTGTCCCTTCGGGCATGAGATCGTGGGAGGTGAGGAACGTCTCAGCGATCTTCCGGCACTCTTCGTCGGTCGGGAGGTTTTCAGGGCGATCTCTTGTGTCATATCCTTTCCACCTCTCGTCCCACGTATAGGTCATATATCCGGATTCTTTCTCGATCTCCAACGTATACAGATCTTTTTCGACGACATAACACTTGATCCTTCCCCCGCTTTCCTCAGCCGGCCCGGACATACCAAACTTCTCCGCTATCTTCAGGGCATCGTCCTTCGATACGGTGGAATTGACTGTCTTATAAACCATGGCCTGCCCGGGATACTTGGGGAGAGCAGTACCGAGAGCGATCTCGGAGACACTCTGCATGCCGTACGGTCCGACAATCTCGATACCTCTGTTTGTGCCTTCATTCTCCTGCGGATATTCCGCCGGTATCAGTGCTGTCCCGATAGCGATCAGCAGAAGGACGGCCAATCCAATTACAATCTGGTGCTTCGTCATGTTAACTACTCCTGCTTGCATTGATTTGTCTCATACTGGAAATCCAGCGGATCACCGGGCGGATTGATCGACGACCCATACCCATAAATATGGTCATCGAGGCAGTCAGGCGTGCTCAGGTCTCCGTCGACGTCGGCGGCGAGAATCGCCGACTTCAGGCTGCCGTCGTTCGGGACGACATATCTATCGGTTGCCATAAACCACGCCTTTTTGATTGTTTCACCATTCATCAATTTTTGCGCAAAATACCACCCCATATCCGGGTGAGCGCCCCCGATGGTGTCGAAGCCACATATCGAGTGGAGCCCCTCGAAGGCCGGTCCCCAGTACTCCTTACATGTTGATTCATTCAGGACGTTGCATGAGGCAAGAACAATCCAGTCGGTCTTCGTGTTGCCCTAGCGCGCCTCGTTGTAGTTCAGCTCGTAGTCGTCGGCGGCAGTCCCGAAGACGAACCCGCCCTCCCATCCGTGGCCGGTAAAGAAGGCCAGGTGCGTGTTGTCGATGTAGTCCGAATCAACCCCGCCGAAGGCAGGGTCCTTCCAGTGCCGTTCCATCGCGGCGTCATTACCGTTGATAAACAGCCCGTTCCATGAATTCGACCAGGAAAGCGTCTCATAGAAGCCCTCAGCCTCTTCTTGGGCACTGGGGAGAGGGGTCTGGGTGCCGTGATAGTCGCCCACCCATTCGGCGCAGAAGGAATACGTCCGGTAGTACGAGCGGATCAGGTCTCCCTCTCCCGTCATGTACACCCAGTATGCCTTTCCCGGGAACATCAGGCGCTGGTCGCTGTAGCTGCCTGTCCCGCCATTGACCATACTGACCTCGTAATCCTGCGCTCCCGCATCATAGCCGATTGCCGTTGCCCATGCGCCTCCGAGGGAAATGAGCGTGTCCCGTGCACTTTCCTGGCTCAAACCATAGAAGCCGACAGCGTTCCAGCCGGAATAGAGGTGTTTTGTCGCTGACGTCTGCTCCTCTACGGGCTTGAAGTAGAGCGGGATCTGGTACGACTCATTTGCATAGACCCATATCCCCTCGAGCGGCCTGAACTCCTCCTGCGGGCCTATTAACTCCCAATCGCCGCTCGAACCGTTATACCAGAAAACGGAGTGGCCGGCCGTGTCCACCTCGTCGAAGACCGCTATCGTGTCATGCCCGTCGGCGAGCCAGAGCGGCGTCGAGACGAGGTTCCATCCTTCGTACAGGATCAGCGTGCTCGATGACGGATCGAAGGCGGTTTCCGGATACAACCCGCCCCCATCCCGGTGGATAAGGGGGGACCAGGTCCTCCACGGCGATGGGGCCGGTGGATGTCATAACTATCGCCGTACCCTCTCCGTCCGGAGCGGCGGCGCCAGGGCTGGATCCCTCATCAGTCCGGAATGCAGGGATGCCTGCCTCCTGTTGCCTGCCTCCTGTTGCTCGCCCAGTACGGGTGCAACCGCGATACCGGCGACGAGCAGCACGATGAGCGCTCGCATCAGGTATCCGGAAATGTCTGCGTTTCGCATCGTTACCTCCTTTCGTTCCGTGAACGGAGGCACGAAGAAAGAGTTATCTACCCGGATTACCCGCGCTCTCATGCCTTCGGGCTGCAGGGGGGTTCCTCATTCGCGGTGATCGACCCCCCTGTGACAATGGGAGACTCTGACGGTCCCCTATATAGCATTTCTGTCGCAATCCTCTACACGTCCGGGTACCGGGACCGATTCTGAACCTTCGCCATCGACTGATAGCGGAACGGTTCACCGTGAAGGCTTCTCGAATCGGGATTTGAAAGAAAAGGGAGGGGCGTTCAGACCCGCGCGATCCGCCCGACCGCTTCTTCGAGGTTCTCCATCGAGGTCGCGTAGGAGACCCGGAGCCAGCCAGGGGTGCCAAACGCCGTCCCCGGCGTGACCGCAACGTGGGCGTCGTGGAGCCATGAACGCGCGATCGCCATATCGTCGCCCCCGACATTGACGTAGGCGTAGAAGGCGCCATCCGCCGGCGCGGTTGCGTAGCCGAGGTCGTGAAACGCCGGGATGATGTAGTCGCGTCGACGCTCGAACTCACGCCGCATTGATTCAACGCAGTCCTGGCTGCCCCGGAGCGCGGCGACCGCGCCGAACATCGCAAACGTTGTCGGGTGCGATATCGTGTGCTGCTGCACCTTCTCCATCTGCCTGATGACCGCCCGCGGGGCGACCGCGTAGCCGATCCGCCATCCGGTCATCGCGTAGGCCTTCGAGAATCCGTTGACCGTGATCGTTCGCTCCGCCATACCAGGGAGAGAGGCGAGAGATACCGGCTTCTTTCCATAGACCAGCTTCTCGTAGATCTCGTCCGAGAGCGCGAAGAGGTCGTGATCCTGGCAGATGTCGGCGATCAACCCGAGCGAGTCCGCGTCCAGCACCGCGCCGGAGGGGTTCGAGGGAGAGTTGACCACGATCATCCGCGTCCGGGGTCCGACTGCCGATAGAAGGGTGTCGTCGACCTGGAAGGTCGCAGGGTCAAGCGCGTGGTGCCGGACCTTCGCACCCGCGATCCGGGCGCAGGGCTCGTAGGATACCCAGGAAGGGTCCAGGAGGAGGACCTCGTCCTCGGGATTCAGCACCGCTTCCATCGCCTCGTAGATGGCGTTCTTCGCACCGCAGGTGACGATCACCTCATCCTGCAGTACGGGAAAACCGTTCTCCCGGGTGATTTTCTCCGCGATCGCAGCCGTCAGTTCCGGGATCCCGGCGCTTGGGGCGTAGTGGGTCTCCCCCCGGCGGAGGGCATTGATGCAGGCATCCTTAATATGCTCTGGCGTATCAAAATCAGGCTCGCCGATGGAGAGGCTGATGACATCGATCCCCTCCTTTGCCATCCGTTTAGCCGCGTTCGAGATCTCGATGGTTGCGGAGGGAGCAATGCCCGCAACCTTCTCTGATAGGCCGATCATCCCAATCGCTGGACCATCTTCACTGCCGATTCAACGGCACGCTTGGCGTAGTCGATACGCTCGGTCGCCTCCATCCTGGTCATCCCCGGCCCTGAGATACCGAGAGCGACGGGCTTGTCGTACTCAAGCGAGAGGTCGATGATCTTCCTCGCGGCATGCTGGACAACGATCTCGTCGTGCTGGGTGGCGCCCTCGATGACACAGCCGATGGTGACGACCGCATCGACGTCCCCGTCCTTGAGCATCTTCTTGATCGCAAGCGGCATATCGTAGGCACCGGGGACGTAGACCGTCTCGGTCACCTCAGCCCCCAGGAAGTCTGCATGTTCCCGGGCCTCGATCTCCATCATATAGGTAATGTCACGGTTGAACTCCGCGACGACAAATCCAAGTTTTATCGTCATTCCGATCAATCCTTGTGGTACTATTCGCACCGGATATCAGATAATTCTCTCTTTTTCTTATCAGGGACGTGCAGGCCCGACATCCTCGAATCCCTGTCGCTGACCCGTTCCCGCGAGCCGCTCGAGTTCCTTCGGGTAGAACGCAAGCCTGACGGCGTTCGCGGCGTGTTCCCGGGTGCGCTGCTCCATCAGCCAGGCGAGCTCCTTCGCATCCTTCGCCTCATCCTCGTGGACAAAGACCTCGATGATGTGCTTGTTGGTCAGGAGTTGACAGAGGATGAGACCCTGGGAAGCCTCGTGGGCGCAGACCTTGTCCTTCTCCGCCCCTCCAGGCATCCCGAGTGCCATAACAAGGTCACACCCTCGTTCCTCGATCAGTTTCTTGCACGCCACCGGGAGGTCCTTGATGCCGGGGACGACGTAGCGCTCGATCCCCACACTTACATGCTTACGGATCTCGTCGATGGCGATCCTGCCCATATCCACCCGGGCAAACGTCGTGTCTGCGATCCCGATCTTCATCCGAGCAGCACCTCAGCCGCCGCCTCGACACCCTCGCCGGCCGCAAACCCGGACTTCCGGAGGGCGTACTGGACGGCTGCGGTAGTGGCGAGGATCTCCTGCGCTCCGACACCGCCCATGGTACCGATCCGGAAGATCTTGCCCTTCAGGTGATCCTGACCTCCGGCGATCTCGATCCCGAACTTCTTGACCGTCCCCCGGAGGGCCTGGTCGGTGACCCCGTCCGGGATCCTCATGGCGGTGGCGGTGTTTGAGTAGGCGTGGTGTTCATCGAGCTTCGGGAAGAGGTCGACGCCCCATCCTTTCGCCGCGGCGCGGATGGCCTCCGCCATCCGGCGGTGGCGGGCGATCCGGGCCGGGACGCCCTCTTCCTCGATCATCTTGCACGCCTCATGCAACGCGAGGAAGAGCGGGACCGCCGGGGTGTAGGGTGTCTCCATCGGGTTTTTGCTCCCGCTCTTGCGATAGGCAGCCATATCCTGGTAGAAGGGGCGCCTCTCCGATATCCGGTCCCAGGCGCGCTCGCTCACCGCGATCGCGGCAAGACCCGCCGGGGCGGCGAGACATTTCTGCGATCCAACGACGGCGATGTCCACGCCCCATCTGTCCATCTGGACGTCGTCGCCGCCGATAGAGGTGACGCCGTCCATGATGAAGAGCGCGTCGTGCTTCCGGGCGAGTTTCCCGACCTCGGGTGCGGGGTTCTTGATCCCGGCGCTCGTCTCGTTGTGAACCATCGTGACAACCTCTGCCCCGGCCTCGAGTTCTCGCTCAAGCCCCTCAAGGTCGAGCGGGGTTCCCCACTCTGACTCGAGGACGGTGACACTGTTTGTGTGGCACTGCCCAATCTTTGCAAAACGGTCGCCGAACTTGCCATTTACAAGCGAGACGATCGATCGGTCCCGCGCGAAGTTCGCGACTCCGGCCTCCATCGCGGCTGTTCCGGAGCCGCTGATGATGTAGAGTTCGTTTGTGGTGCCAAAGAGGGTCTTTAGTATCCGAACACAGTCCGCATACGCGGCCCCGAACTCAGGACCGCGGTGGTTGATGGCCTGCCGCGTCATTGCGGCGCGTACCCGCTGCGGGACGGGTACCGGCCCGGGGATCATCAGAAGTGGTTCGTGTTCCATTGTTAGATCAGTCCTTGTCGTCTCGTCGAGGACAGACGCTGTTACCGCAAAAGTTGTTGGATGTGGATTCATATCAACCTCTCCACCGTGTGATAATCGGCAGAGAGATGTGGGGGCGGGGGCATACCGAAGGGAGGTATGGTTGATGTCGCGGTGATCTGCGGTTCCGCTTCGGATGAGCCCGTTGCGGAGAAGGTGTTTGCGGTCTTAGGGGAACACGGCGTATCCTACGATTACCGGGTTATCTCGGCGCACCGTGACCCGGAGAGGCTGGACGAGTATGTGAAGGGGAGTGACGCCCGCGTCTTTATCGCGATCGCAGGGCTCTCGGCGGCCCTCCCGGGGGTGGTCGCCTCAAAGACGGATCGGCCGGTGATCGGTGTTCCCGTGAGCGGGAAGCTGATGGGGCTTGACGCTCTCCTCTCGATCGTCCAGATGCCAAAAGGCGTCCCGGTGGCCTGCGTCGGGGTGGATAACGGCGAGAACGCCGCCCTGCTCGCGGTCAGGATCCTGGGTGTGGGACGGACCTGACGCAACTTTTTTGCTCCTGGCCGGGAAGGGAGGAGCATGACCACAGGACCGACCGCTATCGATGTCAGGGACCTCACAAAGCGGTTCGGCGATACCGTGGCGGTCGATCGCATCTCCTTTGACGTCCGGAGCGGGGAGATATTCGGCTTCCTGGGACCAAACGGCGCAGGAAAGACGACAACCGTGCGGATGCTCACCGGGGTTGTCAGGCCAGACGCAGGAACGGTCCGCGTTATGGGTTACGACATCGTGTGTGACCCCGTGCCGGCAAAGCAGCAGATGGGAGTGGTCCCCGAGACCGCCAACGCCTATCTCGACCTCACGGGCCGGCAGAACATGCTCCTTGCAGCAGACCTCTATGGGGTTCCCCGCACCCGGGCGGAGGGGCGGATACAGGAGATGCTGGCCGAACTCGGTCTTTCGGATCGGCAGGACCATCGAGTGCATGGCTACTCCAAAGGGATGCGGCAACGACTGATTCTTGGTATGGCGCTCCTGCATGAACCCCCAATCCTCTTCCTCGACGAGCCCACCAGCGGCCTTGACGTGCAGAGCACCCGCATGATCATCGCCATGCTTCAGCGCCTCAACGAGGCGGGGACGACCATCTTCCTGACCACGCACAACATGGATGAGGCAAACCAGCTCTGCCATCGGGTCGGGATCATCAGGCGCGGGAGGATTGCGGCGATCGATACGCCAGAGCGGCTGAAGAAGACGATCGACCGGATATCTGTGATCCTCGTCGGTTTCGACCGCCGGGTGGAGACGGAGATGCTCGCCGCGCTTCCCGGGATCGACGGCGTTACGGGAACCGATGGCCGCTGCCGGGTCTCGGCCACGGATATCGATACCGCTATCTGGTCGATCGTCTCGTTCGCCCGCTCACAGGGGGCGCGGATCCTCTCCCTGGATACACCTGCGCCCACGCTCGACGAGGTCTTCCTCTCCATCACGGCGGGTGAGGGTTGATGCGATCCGGGGAGATCGCCGGGCAGTTGCGCCGCTCCGTCGTCATCGCGAAGAAGGATATCAGGATCTATTATGTCAAGGGGCCGGTCGTCATCTTCGGCCTCCTGATACCCTTCTTCCTCTTCCTGGCCTTCACCGTGGGAAATCGGTTCGCATCGCTCCCGTTCCTGGTGTCGGGTCTGCTTGCCATGACGCTCTTCTTCACGGCGACGGCGGTCACGCCGGTGATCTTCCCCTGGGAGGCCCAGGCACGGACGCTTGAGCGGCTGGCAGCCGCTCCGATCACCATTCCGGCGCTGGTCTTTGGCGATGTCCTCGCCTCGCTCGTCTTCGGTGTCGGGATCACGCTCGTCCCGGTCGGGATCGCCTTTGCTCTCGGCGTGGTCGTTGGCCACCCTGCCGTGCTCCTTGCTGGCATCCTCCTCGGCGCCGTCTGCTTCTCATCGCTCGGCACCCTCCTCTCAGTCCCGCCGGCAAACGCCCCGCAGAACATCATGATGCTTTCTTCGCTGATCAAGTTCCCGCTGGTCTTCATCTCTGGCATATTCATCCCGGTCGAGAGCCTGCCGGTCTGGGGAAGATTGATCGCCGTTCTCTCGCCTCTGACCTACTTCACCGATATCGCCCGCTACTCCGTCGGGGAAGTAAACGCATTCCCCATCGCTCTCGATATCATCGCCCTTGCAGGTTTTGCCTTCCTCTTCCTGCTCGTGGCTATGACGTTGCACGCACGGACGCTGCCGAAGAGGTTGTGAAAAACAGGGATTAGGGTCAAGACAGGGCTAATCGCCGCCATTTCACTGGCGGGATGCAGTCCGTACATCGATACCGTTATAAGCCGTTCTCGCCTCCAGGATGTTTATCACGATCACCCGGCAGCAAAATGGAGGAGGCTGGCTCCCGGAAACACATCACAGCAGTGCTCGTGATGGACCGGGATCAATATCCTGAGATCGGGGACGCATTGCCCCGGATGCCCTCCCCACTTCAGTGGGGGAGCAGTCACGGCTTCATCCGCTTTTCCGGGGCGCGGAGGATCTCCCTGACCATCTTTATGGCGCAGAGGTCGCCGCACATCGAGCAGGTCTCGATCTCCCCGTCCCGTTCGTGGATGCGCCTGGCCTCCCCCGGGAAGAGCGCTGCCTCGAACTGTTTCTCCCAGTTAAGCGCCTGGCGCGCCTCTGCCATCCGGATCTCGCGGTTTCTGGTGTTCCCGGCGGCCCGGGAGAGGCTCCCGATGTGTGCGGCGATCTTTGCCGCTCTTGTCCCCTCCACGATGTCGTGGAGATCGGGCAGCGCCAAGTGCTCGCTCGGGGAGACCATGCAGAGGAAGTCGGCGCCATGCATGCAGGCGATCGCGCCACCGATCGCCGCCACCACATGGTCATAGCCCGGCGCAACGTCGGTCACGAGCGGACCGAGCAGGTAGAGCGGGGCGCCGTCGGTCAGTTCTTTGATCATCCTGACGTTGTAGCCGACCTGGTCGGCCGGGATATGCCCCGGCCCCTCGATCATCCGCTGCACTCCGGCGGCGAGCGCCCGCTTCGCCAGGTGCCCGAGCGTCAGGTACTCGGTAGTCTTCGCGAGGCGAGCGGCGTCCACGAGCGCACCTGGGCGCATCCCGTCCCCGAGGCTCATGACCACGTCGTGCTCGGCGAGGATCTCGAGCAGGTAGTCATACTCGGCATAGAGTGGATTCTCTTCACCGGTCGCGGCCATCATCGCCACATGGAAGGCACCGCCCCGGCTGACGACGCCCATCATCCGGGGATCAGCCTGAAGCGATGCGAGAGCGTCGCGGTTCACCCCGCAGTGCAGGGTCAGGAAGTCCACGCCCTGCCGGCAGTGCTCCCGGATCACCGAGAAGAGCAGGTCGGCGTCGACGTCTGTCGCGCTTCCGGCCCGCCGGACCGCCTCGTAGACCGGGACCGTACCGACGGGTGCGTCGAGAGCGAGAATCCGGCGTCGGATACGGACGAGGTCGCCCCCGGTCGAGAGGTCCATCAGCGCGTCCGCCCCCTCGCGGAGGGCTGCCTTCGCCTTCTCGACCTCGAGGTCCTCATCGCACCGGACGCCTGACGTCCCAATATTCACGTTGACCCGCACCCTGCATCCTTCACCGATGGCGCAGAGCCTGTGGGATCTTCTGGGGTTTGCCGGGATGACGATCCGGCCGCGAGCAACGGCCCGTGCGGCATGGTGCGGGATGAGCCCTTCCTCCCGGGCGACCGCCTCCACATCAGGGGGGACCCCGCGCAGGCATGCAGAGATCAGGGTATGCATAAGAGACATTTGTCCGGAGGCCATATTAGTCTGCATGCCAGTTAGGTGGATCACGAGCGGCACGACCTACGCCAATTCGTTTGTTTACGGGAACGTTCTTGTGGACGCAGGCGTCCTCCCGATGGCCGTACAACCCTACGCAGGTGCGATCGAGACGATCGTTATCACCCATGCCCACTACGATCATATCGCCCATATCAAAGAGATTGCCCGGATCTGCGGTGATGCGTCCGTCTGCATCCACGAGGCGGACGCACCTGGCCTCGTCGACGATGCCAGAAGCCTGGCCGCCTTCTTCGGTGCCCGGTCGCCCGGGATCGTCCCCGACACCACCCTCCGGGACGGTGACCGGGTGGGGAGCCTCCGCGTGATCCACACGCCGGGGCACACCCCGGGTGGGATATGCCTCTACGACGCTGAGAGCCGGGTGCTCTTCTCGGGCGATACTGTCTTTTGCGGCGGGTCGTTTGGGCGCTATGACTTCCCGGGCGGGGACCGGGAGGCGCTCGCGGCATCCATCAACCGCCTGGCGAAGCTGGAGGTCGTTGGCCTCTACCCCGGGCACGGGGAGCCCGTCACCACGGGCGGCGGTAGGCATATCGCGGCCGCCCGGGAAGCGCTCAGATTCTATGGTTAAGGGGGTCTACGCCCTCGTCCTCGAGGGCCCCTGCCGGGAGGTCAGGATCGGCGCCCTGGGGGTGCGGGAGTTCGCTGCGGGCTGGCACATCTACGTCGGGTCGGCCCGGGGGAGCGGGGGTCTTGCCCGGGTGGGGCGCCACCTGCGGCTTGCCCTCCTCAAGGACCGTCCTCCCCGGTGGCACATCGACTATCTCCTCCTCGACCCGCATTTTGCGCCCGTCGCCGCCGTCACCGCCGCCACCGACCTTGATTGTGAGTGCGACCTTGCCCGCGCCATCGGCGGTGCGCATGTCCCCGGGTTTGGGTGCAGCGACTGCGCCTGTCCTTCACATCTCTTCTCCCGTCCTGCGTACCCGGTCCCCGAACTCCTCGATGCGTTCGTGAGGCTGGGCCTGGATGCCCACATCGCAACAATCAAGAATGAGGGGCGCGTGCAATAGACCATGAAAGTTCTTGGGATCTCCGGAAGTATGCGCAGGACTGGCAACACCGCGCTGCTGGTCACCACCATCCTCGACCGGGTGCGGGAGGCGGGCATCGAGACCGAGTACCTCTCGCTTGCCGGCATGGATATCAGGCCCTGCACCGGGTGTGAGGCCTGCAAGGAGGCTAAATGGTGCGTGACTGAGGATGACGACTGGGCAGCTGTGGCAGAGAAGATGATCAACTGCGAGGTACTGGTTCTCGGCGCCCCGACCTACTATTACGATATCAACGGCCAGACGAAGAACCTGATCGACCGAACCTACTCCCTCTACCATGACAGGAGGCTTGCGGGTCGCAAAGCGGTGGGTGTCGCTGTCTGTTCTGACCGGGGGTGTGAGCGGGCGCTTGAGACCATTGAGGGGTTCTTAAACTCCCATGAGTTCTCGTACCTTGGCTACGTCTGCGGGAAAGGCTATGCGCCTGGGGAGGTCCGCAGAGACGAGTGGGCGATGAAGCAGGCCCGGCAGGTAGCAAATAAGATCATCCGCTACCTCCAGCCTGATGACTGATGACCGGTGGGGCCCCATCCCCGGGGCCTCGGCACCGCAGGGTGCTGGAGTCCGCGTCTGTCACAAAAAAGGTGAGGTTATCGGCGGTTGCCAGAGACCCGGTGTCCTCTGGCCCTGCCGGGGCAGTGGTCAGAGCAGCAGTGATATTACAGCAAGCACGATGAAGATGATGACCAGCCACTTTGCGGTCGACATAGTGACTCCTGCAACACCCCGTGCTCCGAGTAAGGCAAAGACAATCGCCAGTACGAAGAAGAGGATCGCAAGACCCACAAGACCATTTACCATACTTTTCTCCCCCCTCCAAGCGCCGGTACAAGACCGGCTCTGAAGAGCGTTCAAGGATTCTTTGATATATATATTTTTCCATGGATAATAGGATCCGGCGTGCCTTGAAACTCTGGGGCCCGTGCACGGCCGGGCGATTGGGTTTCTGGCTCTCTTCCATCGCGTCCCGGGCCAGTTTTTGTGGGAGGGGGTCTCCCTCCCATCGGCGCTAACACTTAACCGTGAATGCGATTGCATTCCTGTTGATACCGGCGAGGCTCAAACTCCGGCGAACCCCTATCTCGGTTCTGGCGTTCGTCTCCCACCCACGATGAGGTGTCGAACCGCGATTCTTCTCCGTCTTACCAACATAGCAGTGAACCGTTGTCGGAATCGCGCCCGGGGAGGGAACCCGCCCCCATCCGGCTCCATTCTTCACGGGATATGCCTGCCTGCCGGAGGATGCGCACGAGCAGGTCGAGACTGATCTCTGACCTGTGTGGATCTCTGGGATGGTCAGAACGAGATCTCCTTTCGCCATGAATGGGTGTTTACCTCCCTGGTATGGTCCCCAAATTCCGGGGCCTTAAAGTTCTTCACAAACAGGTTTTCCATGAGAGGGGTCTCTCTGTGCTCCGGCACCCGTGTCCGCCCTGACGATCTCTCTCACTGTGCGGCCGGCGACCGGAGGTATCGGGAGGCCGCGCCGGAGCCGTATGATCAACCATTCGTCGATGACACCGGCAAGGTTTCTCCTGCACTCTTCCAGCGTCCTGCCGGTTGCAAAGACCCCGGGAAGTTCCGGAACCTCTCCGTAATACGGTTCAGCGTCCTCGATGATCTCGTAGTTGGCGTGTTCGAGTGCCGCGTTGATATACTCAAGGATCATGGCGTACTTCAATAGGATTGCCCCCAGCATATAGGGTTTCGCTTCCCCTGGTCGAGCGGGATCGCGACTGCTGCTACCGGGCCATTTCACCTTAATTTTTGGGTGTGGAGGGGCGTGCCGCTGCTGGTTGCTCGCGAAGGGAATGCGATTTATCTCCGCGGGCAACGCGCTCTTCTGCGTGAGGAAGCGGTGCACATGAAATATTAGATGTAATTGGTCCATTAGCCGCCCCGGAGCGCACCAGACCCACCCACGAAAAAAGTGAATCGTTCAGGCTCTCTTCTTCAGACTCTCGATCCTTCGGTCTGTCATATCGATCATGACCTGCATCCGCTTCTTTTGGGCTTCCAGCATCGCGATCTCCTCCTCAATTGTGAGGGACTGCATGCATCCACAGGGACCATGATGACACGAGCAGGCCTGATGATGAATCGGTGTACACATTGACATTCACCTCCTTTGCTTTGTATATACTATTACAATAGTTCAGATAGTATTAATAATACAAACTTTATAGTAGTGTAGTGACTATGGAGAAGAGTAGCGACCGGATCTGCCTCTGCCCCCTTGAGGGGATCATCACCACGATATCGAAGAAGTGGGCCATCCTGATCATCAGCATCCTCGGCCATCACGAGCGGTTGCGGTTCAACGACATCATGAATATCCTCGGCGGGATCAGCCCGAAGTCCCTCACCGACACCCTGAAAGAACTGCAGAAGGAAGGACTGATCCAGCGGGAGGCGTTCCCCGAGATCCCGCCCCGGGTGGAATACTCGCTGACTGAGGATGGACGCCAGCTCTGCGAAGCGATCATTCCGCTGGTGCGCTGGGCCGAGAAGAGGGACAACCTCCCCGAGAAGACCTGTCATGCGACCTGCGGGTTCAGTACCGGCTGCCCGTCGCGGAGGGAGGGGAGATAGCGTTAAAAGATGCGCGAAGGCGCGAGTCTGTGCAACTCCTATCCCGGTGCCTTCTCTTCGCGATTTTTTGCGGCTTCGCGCGAGATCTTCTCATCCCCCTCAACCGTTGACTCAGGTGGATGTGCGGTCCCCAAGGACGCAGGAGACGCGGGCATACGAAAAACCGGTGCTCCCGGCAAAAAAAGAGTATCTTAGCCGATATAATTCAGTTCTTCCTGGCTCTTGGCCTCTTCGGCCTCCCGGATCTTTTCTATCGCCCGCTCCATATCCTCCGCCCGCTCCTGCAGGAAGGTATGGTCAACCTCGATCTCGAGCAGGTTGGAGAGGACCGAAAGAAGGCTGTCTGCGCTCATCGGATCGACGATATAACCGCTCGTCTCCCCCATCAGGCAGATCCCCTCGATCCCCCGCACCCTGCCGAGACCAAGCAGGAGTCCCGACGCCCCCACGATCACCCCGCCGGTCCCCGCGTTCTCAAACGTCCCCCCGGCCGCCTCCACTTCAGGCCGGAGATGCTCCATATTGACAGCGGAAAAAACCCGCGGGTTCTCGACCAGATGACCGACGCCGTAACCACCGAGCGCATAGATCCGTCGGACGCCCAGATCTTGGGCGATGTCCAGGTAACTCTCGGTCAGGATATAATGCCCCTCTGCCGATGTGCTCTGGAAATCCCCCACGAGAAAGAGGATTGCCTTTCCATCCTTCTCGCAGCGGTAGATCTCGTTACCGACGAGGTGGGTGACGCCGCACTCGTCAACGACCACCTGCGGTGGGAAGTGGAGCGAGTAGATCTCCGCTACCAGCTCGCCCCCGAGCGCGTCGACCAGGTGGTCGGCGACCAGTTTCCCGACATGCCCAACCCCGGGCAGCCCCTCGACCAGGACCGGAGCCTCGATACCATCTTCCCGGAAAAAATTCACGGTGACATGTTCCATCTGCGCATAACCCTCCTATATCTACCGTACCTATCCTCGGGTGAAAAACGTGCCGGATGAGCCGGCCGTGTCGGCTGGCCGCAGACGGGGCAGACCAGAGAGAGCGTGTATCTCCAGTCATGCGGACAACGGCGGATGCGGTTGCTCATATTCGCTTATCCGGCTTTCTGTCTTCGGATAAATTTACCGGATCCGCCCGCCCGCTCAACCACGCCGATAGCAGCATTCGCCGCCTTCTCGATTGCCCGCTCCGCTGTTTTATAATCGGGCGCGGTCACTTTTATCCTGTATCTCGGGGCCCCGAGATAGGTCAGGTCGATCTCGACATTCTCGATCTTTGGTTGCGCGCTCCGGAGCGCCCGCCTGATCACGTTGACCCCGTCGGGCCGGGGCGAGATCATCTCAAGATACCCTGTGATGGTCACCCGGGGGACCTTCACGTTATCGCGCGCGATAGAGATGAGTGCCTCCCTGACCCGCTCGTCAAGATCCAGCCTCTTCGCCGCCTCACCGTCGGTGGTGACAATATCCTCAAACGCCGGGTAGAGCAGGCCGTATTCATGGTATATGGCCTCTTCAATGACCCTTCGGTCAACTCCCGTCGCCTCGGCGGCGAACCCGACCCACTTGGTGGCCTTCTGCTCGTTCTTCCACTCGTGGATCTTCTCACGCCGCTGGTGTTCGTTTACGTCTTTTAACGAGAGATCGATGTGGCCGCGACTTGGGTCGACACTCAGGACTTTGCAGACGACCTTCTGTCCTTCGCGTATGTAGTCCCGGATATACTTAATCCAGCCCCGTGCTATCTCTGATATCGGTATAAGCCCTCTTCGCCCGCTGTACTCGTCCAGGGTCACGAACGCCGCAAAATCCTTGACGTCCACGACCGTGCAGACAACGAGTTCTCCCTCTTCGGGCCACTCTCTCTCATACATACAATAATCACTCAAGTACTGCCAGTATCTCAGCCTTTATATCCGCTTTCCCGCCGCGGGGCTCAGCAAGGACACGCCCGCAGACACCACATTCCACAACGGTACTCGCCTTCTCAAAGACTACCTGTTCGTTCTCACAATCCGGGCACTTTACCTTCAGGAAAGCGCTCCTATTCTCTCTCTTCAGCCGGACCATATGTCCTCACTCCGTCAACTCAAACTTGCCGGCCCGGAATCCTGGCCGGAGATGCGCCTTCCCGCAGACTGTGCAGCGGTATCTCACATTGATCCTCTTTGTCGGCTTATCGCCGCCGGGCACCTTGCTGAACTTACCCATGTTGCCCACAGTGCTCCTGCGCTCCTTCTGGCGGTCGATCCAGTTGAAGTGGCGTACCCTACCCCTCTTCACCCTCACAACCTCATGAACCTGATGGGTCCTGCAGAATGGGCAGTAAGTCCTGAACTTTGCTGGCATTTTCATGATAATAGCCCCTAACTCGAGTATCTATACTACTTGTTAAGCATGATATTTAAGGCTATGTCGCGCTCGCAGAGCACATCTGCATTGTTTTCCGGCAGGGTGACGATATCCCCTCGCTTCAACGCATACACCCTTCCATCCACCCCCATGAATGACTCCATATCGGCGCGGATATGCACAAGGGCGTAGAGAGAGGTGGCAGAACCGGCGGCGACCGGCTCCTCAATTCCGGCGCTATCACCAGGTTCATCGATCATCGCATCCACGGCCTCCGCGCCGGTTCCACAGAAGGGATACTCCTTCCCGTAGATGAGCGCCTCCCGGCAGACCTCGATGGCCTCGATGATCTGCCCGTACATCGCGCGCTCTGCCGGGAGCATCTTTCGTGCCTCCTCCCTATCGAAGTACTGTCCCTCGATCTGCTGGAACGCAAGATCAAGGATCTGTCTGGTCCGAATCGAGAAGATCTCCTGCACCGTGTCGCTGACGCTCCCGATCTCCTCGATGATCAGGCTTCCTGCCCGGCTCTCGAGAGGGTTTTCGAGGCTGTAGTAGTCAGCCTTGAGTTTCTCGATGTAGGCTCGGGCGTCCTCGTAGAGATCTGGATCGATATCAGAAAGCCTGCCGGTGTGGTGCATCTCAAGCAGCGTCTTCCGCAGTTTCTCCAGGAGGTCGGCAGCCACTGCCTCATACACCCCCCGCGATCTCTGCCACGTTCCGGCAGCAGAGGAAGACCGCAAGCGCCTCAGGCACGCTTGTGGTCCCTTCTTTGAGCGCGTAGGTCCTCCCGAGCAAGGACGTGGTGAAGTCCATCTTCATATCCACCCGCACCTCCCGCTCACCAAATACCACCGCATCCACGAGCGGGTCGAAGTCGGCGAGGTCGTGGATATCGAGTGGTACCACCCGCATACCGCTGCCACCATGCAGCGATCCCGGTGCCCGGATCAGCCGCTTGATATCGGTCGTAACCGGTTCGTCCGCTCGCGCCCCTGCATCCCGGATCCGGTTCTCAAACTCCGGGGCGGCCATGATCGCCCTGCCGACCTGGTTCTGCAGGAGGGCTGCGGGATTCTTCGCAAGAATGGTGTCGATGTCTGCAACGAACTCCCGGGCCGCCCGCTTGCTGACACCCTCCAGCTCCCCTAGATATGCCGTCGCCTCAACCGGGTCAAGACCCGCCAGCCAGGTAAGATGGTCGCGGAGAGCGCCCACGTAGCGCCGCCGCCACCCGGTCGGGGGAGCCCCGGGGGCAAGCATCGCGGCCGCGTCGATCCCGATACCGCAGACGTAATCGATGATCTCGCGCCGTTCCGGGCTCCCCCAGCCCCGGATGGCGATATCGGTGAGATGGACGTGGTAGCCGCGCCCCCCAGAGAAGGCAATCTTGATGTGGTTGCGAGAGAACCCGAGTTCGTCGGTCAGCATCCCGATCAGTTTCTCGGTCTCCTCCTTGACCCGCGCAAGCATCGTCGCGTAGGAGCCGCGGACGTTCTGGTCGGCGTCAAGGTCGAAGATCAGGTCGGCGCCCGCCCAGTGTTTCTCGTTCATTGTCGGTGCCGACGGTGTCTGGTAGTAGGCCGTCGAGTAGTAGACATGGGCGGGCACCAGGTTCTTGACATATGCGCTGAGTTCCTGTGGATCCATAAACGCCATATGCCGCCGCATCCTGACGTCGGAGCCGGCATCGAAGAAGACAAAACCCCATTCGCGCTGCTCAAGGGAGGACGGAGCGATGAGATTCTGCTTCTGGTAGTACTCCACGAATCTCTGCTTCACAAACTCGAGCGTCGCGGGCTTCATAGAACTGTCTTGATCATATATGGCCCCGCTCGTTCATATCCCTGTTTCCTGTAGTAGGGCCGCACCCCGACACCGCTCATCACGGCGAGCCGCGCAAATCCGCTGTCACGCGCCTCCTCCTCGGCGCGGGAGAGGAGATGGGCCCCGAAACTGCGGTGCTGCCACTCATCACCCTCTGCAGGGGTACCGAGGGGGACCATGCCCCCGTAGACATGAAGCTCGCGCAGGAGCGCCGCCCCGTCGAGTTCGTCGCGGAAGGCACGGTTCGGGAACCGGAGCCGCGCAAACCCAACGAGGGTGTCTTCCGAACCTGCCTGGATGAACCGCTCCTCCCCGCCGCAGGACTCGTAGGCGTACGTCGAGATCGCCACCTCCTCTGGCGCAGGCGCTCTGCCGACCTCCCGGCACCGGATGCACCGGCACCGCAGTCCCTGCTCATGGAGCCGCGCCGCCGCGAGCTGCCGGAAGTTGCTGTGCCGGGAACCAGCGACGATCAGCTTTGCCGGGATATCCCGCTGGATACGCTGGAGCCGGACATACTCCGGGAGGAGGGATTTTGCGTAGGCGACAAGGTCGATCAGTTCATCCTCAGTGTAAGGCCGGTAGTCGCCCCGCTCCCAGAGTGTCTCGATCTCAGAGCCCGGGGTCACCAGGGTCGGGTAGATCTTCAGAAAGTCAGGACGGAACCGGGGATCGCGGAAGAGTTCCCGAAACATCCTCCGGTCATCCTCCATGCTCGCTCCCGGGAGGTTTGGCATCATGTGGAACCCCACCTTCAGCCCGGCGTCGCGCAGGAGACAGTTTGCCTCGACCGACTCCGCGACCCCGTGGCCCCGTCGGTTGTAGTCGAGGATCCGGTCATCCAGGTGCTGGACTCCGAGTTCCACCTTGGTCACCCCCATGGTGAGCATCCGGTTGATATGCTCCTCCCGGCACCAATCCGGCCTCGTCTCGAACGTGATCGCGACGCACCTGACCTCAGAGCGCTCGTTCGCAGCAAAGACTGCTTCAAGGTCCGGGGTCTCCGGCGGGATCCCGGGCCGGGGGTAGTCGTTCATCGCCTGCACAGCGGCCCCGACGAACCACTCTTGATACTCGCTCGATCGTGCGGTCATCGTTCCGCCCATCACGATCAGCTCCGCCTTATCCACGTGGTGGCCGAGCGCCTCGAACTGCCCGAGCCGGGCCTGCACCTGGTCGTAGGGGTCGAACGCGTGCTCCCTGGCCCGGAGCGCCGCCGGTTCTTCTCCCGTGTAACTCTGGGGAGAGGCAAAAGGGTGTTCCGGCCCGCCCGGGCAGGGAAGGCATTTCCCGTGGGGACAGGGGTGAGGCGAAGTCATCGCCGCGATGGGCGCCACACCAGAGAGCGTCCGGGTGGGTTTCACGAGGAGAAGTGGCCGGAGGTGCTCCCGCTCCTCCGGCGTGGCTGCGGCAAGAATTGCAGAATTCTTGGGCACATTGACGCTGAAATCCCGACAGACCCCAAGTTTGATCCTCTGGATATCAGGGTCAGGCCCCGCAGAAAAGATCCGGGAGATGATCTCCCGGAGTACCTCGATATCGTTCATCCCCTAGTGTTCGGTTGCAACTCCTTCTGAGGAGACATCATGCTGTTGTTGTCCAATATAGGGACTATGGTTGGACCTGATATGCTGGACAAACTCGCTTCCGAGAGTAAGAATAGCTTTTTTGTGCGAGATCTTATTCTTATGGATATGGACTGGAGAGATGTGGAGAGCGTCATATTGGTCGGTCGGGACCACCTCCCCTGTGGTTCCTTCATAATACTTTTTGATGTGAACCAGTAACATGTGTAAGTGAAGCAGCTCTTCTTTTTGCACAATACCACCTTTTCCTCGAAGAATACTACTGTCCGCGGGTAAATATATTTTATTGGTGATCTTTTTATATGAATGGGATGCTGGCAGTCGGAGCGTTTATTGGGCTTGCAACCGGGGATGCCATGGGCGCGCCCCTGGAAGGCCTTCCTCCGCGGCCGATTGCTGTAACGGAGATGCAGGGCGGCGGGATTCACAATACCCTCCCGGGGCAGTACACCGACGATACCCTGCAGGCGTCAGCCCTCGCCGAGACCCTTATCCAGTGTCAGGGATTCAACGCAGAAGACTTTGCAGGACGCTTGATCCGCGTATACCGCACATATCCGGGTTTTTTCGGGCCCACATCCCGGGCCGTCCTCGATCTCGTCGAGAACGGTCTTGAACCTGAAGCCGCCGCAGCCCGAGTGCACGAAGAACGGGGAGGGAGCCGGAGCAACGGGAGCGTCATGCGCGGGATCCCGATCGGCATATTCTATCCCCCCGGGGAGGTGCGGGAGATGAGTCTTGCGGCGTCCCGCGTCACGCACTTTGATCCGGTGGCCGGTGAGGCGTCGGCGGTTATCAACCGGATGGTCAGCGGGATGTGCCGAGGAGAAGAGGCTGATGCAGCTTTGGGAGAGGCCGTTACCGCCTGCAGGGATGCGGAACTCAAGGATCTGCTCGAGGATTACCAGGCTTACCCGCCAGAACCCTCGCTTGACGCCGTCCTCTGCACCCACTGCGCCATCAGGGTCTTCATGGAGGCATCATCGTTCCGTGAGGCGGTGGTCGCGGCGGTCAACCTCGGGGGCGACGCCGATACCGTCGGCGCCATCACCGGCGGCCTTGCCGGGGCACGCTGGGGGCTCGAGGCGATCCCGGAGTCCTGGTTATCGGTGTTGCAGGACCGGGAAGAGCTCTTTGATCGTGCCCGCAGGCTCTGGTCGGTGAGCAGGCCGTAGTGGACCGGGGCATCTTATGTTTTCCATATAACGTTCCTCACACGGATGTGCGCGAAGACGCGAAGGGGAGTTGGCCGACACCCCTTACCCAAATTTCGTGCCCCTTCGCGACTTCGCGTGAAGTCACGTCGACACCCACACGCCAGGAACCGCAAAATAAGGTGAAAATAGAGACGGCTCGATGCAACAGCGTCAGATGGGCCGCAGTTCCACCAGTTTCAGGGGTCGGCCCCGTTCACAGGGCTCAGGGGCGTTGCCGAGGACCTCTCTGACGACGTACTTCTCCCCCTCGATGATGCCGTCGGGCCGGCAGAGCCGGTAGCTCCGGCAGCCTGTCCTCGGGCATGAGAACTCATAGCTGATCTTTGAGTTTGCGATCGCCATATCAGCGCTGATCAGCGCGACGATCGGCGCCTCCACGACGTCGACTGCGACCACCGCCTCGTGGTGGACCGGACAGTCGTGCCTGGTGTTTGAACGGACAGTAGTGACGCGGTACTTCTTCCCGGGCTGCAGGTTGTGACAGACCTTGCGCACCTTGCAGTTCTCGCACTCGGCGCACGTGCTGCCTTCGTAGACAAAATCAAGCCCCGTCTTTGCAAGCGCTACCCCAACCAGCGTCACCTTTGTCTTCTCTTTTGCCATCAATTCGCTCACTCCCGGTAGAGCATCTTTACAAGGTTTTGTGCCGATTCCCGGGTCAGCCCCATATCCAGTATCGTGAACCGTTCCGGCCGGATCGTCCGGGCGGCAAGCAGTGCCTCAACAGCTGTCTCGTCATCGACCCCGATCCCGGCCGGCGTGGTCGGTGCCCCGATCTTTCGCAGGGAGTCGCGGATCCCCCGCCAATCGCCGCCATGGAGATACATCGTGATGATGGCCCCGATGCCACATTTCTCCCCGTGGAGACCCTTGCCGGGCGCGAGCCGGTCCAGCGCGTGGGAGAACTTGTGCTCGCCGCCGCTGGCTGGCCGGGACGACCCTGCGATGCTCATCGCGACGCCCGAAGACACCAGCGCTTTCGTCACGATCCACGCGCTCTCCTCGGAGTGCGGTTTGATGAGATCAGCGTTTTTAAAGAGAATCTCGGCGGTCATCCTGGAGAGCGCCAGCGCATACTCAGAGAGCGGTTCGCCCCTGAGACGGTGAGAGAGTTCCCAGTCGAGGATCGCGGTATGGTTTGCGATGATATCCGCACACCCGGACGCGAGCAGCCGGTGGGGCGCCGATGCGATGATGGTGGTATCGGCGACGACCGCGATGGGCGGCTCGGCGGCGAGTGAGACGTTCCCTTCGGAGGTCGGGACCGAGGCCCTTGATGAGGCGATGCCGTCATGTGACGCGGCTGTCGGAACACTGATAAAGTGACGATCGGTGTTGTAGGAAGCGATCTTCGCGGTATCGATGACCCGGCCACCGCCGACGCCAATAACAAACCTGGCCTCGGCCGCCGCCGCTTCAGCCCTCCTGATCGTCTCAAGGGGATCGCCACCGGCGGCGATAAACTTCGTAACCTCGTAGGAGTCAGAAAGCAGCGCCTTGACCCGCTTTCCGGCCAGGTCCCATGTTTGCTCCCCCGATATGATGAGCACGGAGTCACCCAGATCCAGGTCTTCACAGACGGCCGGGACCTGCTCGATGACGTCATGGCCGATGACGACGTCGCGGGGGAGCTGCATCCATTTAGACTTGTCGAAGACTTTAGTCCTGAGTAAGTTTATGCCGCCTGCGCTCATTCAGATCAGTAATGATTAGGGAGTTCCTCTACAAATACTACATCGATCCCATTCGTTACGGCCAGGCATACACGCTTGTCGATACGCTGACCTACGCCCTGATACTCATCGTAGCGGTCTATGTGGTCTACCGGGGGCTCCAGCGGTATAAGATTGTCATCGACGACGAACTGGTGCTTGCGACCCTGCCCTTCGTCGTCCTCGGCGGACTCCTGCGGGTCGTCGAGGATACCGGTATGGTCACCTCCGACCTCCGGTTTCTTCTGATCACCCCCCTGATCTTCTTCACAATCTTTGTGGTTGCGGCGGTCGCCCTCTTTGTGGGGAAACTCGCTGAGAACGCGAGACTCGTCACCCGCTACAGCCGGGTCTACGCGGGGGTGGGCATCGTCGCCTGCATCGCGACCGGTGCGGTGCTCATCTGGTTCGGTCTTGCTGAGACAAGGATTGCGCTCGACGTCCTCATCGCCATCCTCGCCCTCGCATCGGTCTCATCGCTCGCCCTCTGGGCTCTCCTCGTCTACGGCGCGAAGTGGGACTACGCCTCAAACATCCTCTACAAACTCCTCATATTCGGCCATATGCTGGACGCGAGCGCAACAGGTTACGGCATCGATATCCATCCTATCCATTATGTGGAGCAGCATGTCGTGGGCTCAAACCTGATCGAGGCGACCGGAACCGCGTTTTCGATGTTTCTCCTCAAGATCGTGGTCCTAATCCCCGCCATTTATATCCTTGAGATGTATAAGAAAGAAGGGAGCCCTGGTCTCTGGCACCTCATCCTGCTTGCCATGATCGTTGTCGGCATGGCGCCGGGGATACGGGACATGATACGGATGGTGCTCTATGTCTGAATATTCACTTACCCGGGTCACGATCTTTGCGAGCGTCTTCTTTATCGTCTCGATCGGCCTTGGTACCTTTGCTGTGATCCGCGACCCGACGGTCGGCACGGAGGTCATGACTCTCTTCCGCGACCAGATCGCAAGCCAGATCCTCTCCGACTCCCCGGCGGTTCTCGCCGGCAAGATATTCTTAAACAACCTCACCACCTGCGTCCTTCTCTTTCTCGGGGGAGCCTCGCTCGGCGTCGTCACGGTACTGATCCTCTCGATCAACGGACTCCTGATCGGTGCGGTGGCAGAACTCATGCGGCAGCAGCAGGGCATGCTCTTCATCGCGGCGGCGCTCATCCCGCACGGCATCTTCGAGATCCCATCATTCCTTATCGCGGGCGGTCTCGGGCTTCTCCTCGGACGGGCGCTCATGGCCGAGTGGCATGGCAGTGGCGATGCCGCTGCTGCGGCGGTGCCGCTGGCCCGTCTCTTCCTCCGGATAGTCGTCCCGCTCCTCGCGGTCGCGGCGGTTGTAGAGGTATTTATTACGCCAGTAATCCTAAGTATGATCGCCTAAAAGAGGCAGATCACAATTTTGAGGTACGAGATGGATGGAAGAAGATACTGGCGCACTTCCCCGGAAAGAAGATTTTTCCCGGTGGTATAACGAGATCCTCTGGCGAGCCAAGATCATGGACGTCCGCTACCCTGTCAAGGGACTGTACGTCTGGTATCCCTACGGTTTCGCCATCAGGAGGCGCGCATATGGGATACTCCAGGACCTGATGGACCGCGATCATGAGGAGACGATGTTCCCGCTCTTGATCCCGGAGACCGAGTTCATGAAGGAGGCCACGCACATCAAGGGCTTCGAGGACGAGGTATACTGGGTCACCCGCGGCGGCAAGAACGAACTTGACGTGCCGCTCGCGCTGCGGCCCACGAGCGAGACCGCCATCTATCCGATGTACTCGCTCTGGATCCGGTCTCACACGGATCTTCCCCTGAAACTCTACCAGATCGTCAACACCTTCCGCTACGAGACGAAGCATACCCGCCCGCTCATCCGTCTCCGTGAGATCACGTCGTTTAAGGAGGCGCACACCGTGCATGCGACGCGGGAGGAGGCGGCAGCACAGGTCGAGGCCGCGGTCGATCTCTACAAGGAGTTCTACGACAGCCTTCAGGTGCCAGTGATCATCTCCCGCCGCCCCGACTGGGACAAGTTTCCGGGCGCTGATTACACCATCGCGGTCGATACTATCATGCCGGACGGAAAGACCCTCCAGATAGGGACGGTGCATATGCTCGGCGACCACTTCTCCCGGACCTACGATATCACCTACGAGGACGCGAACGGAGAACAGCAGTACGCCTACCAGACCTGCTACGGGATCTCCGAGCGGTCGATTGCAGCTATCATCAGCGTCCATGGCGATGATAAAGGACTCGTGCTGCCGCCCGAGGTTGCGCCGATCCAGGTCGTCATCGTGCCGATCATCATCGGGAAACGCCGTGACGAGGTACTCTCGACGGCTACGGCGCTCGAGGAGGAGTTCCGGGGAGCTGGGTTTACCGTGAGGCTTGATGACCGCGATATGCGCCCGGGCGCGAAGTATTATCACTGGGAGATGCGCGGCGTCCCGCTGCGGATCGAGATCGGGCCGCGTGACATCGACACGAACACGATCGTCGCCGTCACCCGCGACGGCCAGAAGATCAAGCTTGACCGCCGGGGCGCCGTTGAGGGGGTCTTCTCGATCCTTGCTGAGTTCCGGGAGAGGATCTGGCAGGCGGCGCGGCAGGCGATGGCCGACCGGATCGCCGTGGCTGAGACCCTTGAAGAGACTGCCGAAGCGGTGAAGAACGGGGTTGTGGTCGTCCACTGGTGCGGATCGCAGGAGTGTGCAGAAAAGATTGAGATAGCGGTGGATGCAAGCATCCTCGGGTCCGATATCCGCTCGGACCAGATTACCGTCTCGGACGGCCCGTGCGTCGCCTGTGGCGGCAAGGGCACATCCACCCTGGTTGCCCGGACCTACTGATCAGCAGGACGGGCAGATATGCTCCCGTACGATATCAGGGGACGAGAAGTCCCCCGAGATCGTTGCTTTCCCGGCCGATATGAAGATCCTGCCGCACCTCGAGCACCGTTTTGGGAGCAATCGTTCCCAGCGGCTCATTGGAACTTCCAGAGTGAACCGCATCTTCTCCGCGTCTGCCGGGCTGCACTGGACAAGGTCCTCGTACCGGGAGATGAGCTGCATGACATGGAGCGGGTTTGCTCCCCTGCTGCAGAATCGTTTGTAGACAAAGATCTGGAAGATCATCCACCCGAGATCGGAACGCTCGAGGAGCTCCTCGTACTCACTGCATGTTCCGTCGTCCTCATCGAGGGAATACCCACAGAGGGGGCAACGCCCGCCCACGAGTTCGTCCAGGAAGACCTCTTCGTGGCAGCTGGGACAGGTTGTGTGGGGGGTATGCATTCTGGAAGTCATGATGTTGGCCTCATATCTTTTACTCTCTTCGAAGACACGGGACCTGCCTCGTGCCTCCTGAAAGTATTCCACGCTTGAATGCGCGGGCTCTACGATTGTCTTGAGGTTTTACTACGTATTGCGCTCGTGGTGCTCTTATACATGTCGAATGCATCTCCTGGATCTCCTCGCTGG
>LFRN01000068.1:0-11996 GCA_001512375.1 Candidatus Methanoculleus thermohydrogenotrophicum
CTGTCCGGATTGCGGTACTCATCATGACCGTGACATCAACGCGGCGATCAATATCAAGACGTCCACCCTACAAGATCAGAATCTTGTTGGGGTATCAGGTGTGGAACGCACCGTCGAGCCTGTGGACTCGCTCCCGATGGGGAGGAGGATGAAGCAGGAAGCCCCGCCCTTCAGAGCGGGGTAGTTCACCAGTCGCAACTTTCAAATATCTACGACAAAGAGGCCTAAGATTATGGAAATGGAGATTGTCTTTACTAAACTGCAAGGAAACGGCAACGATTTCATTCTGATTGACGAACACGCCCGGGAAGTCATCCCCGATGATATGAAAGGAACGTTTGCGGCGCTCTACTGTGATCGCAGATTCGGCATCGGCGCCGACGGCGTCCTCTTCCTCCAGACATCCGAGAAAGCCGACATCAGGATGCGGCTCTTCCAGCCAGACGAGAGCGAGGCCGAGATGTGTGGCAACGGTATCCGGTGCCTCGCGAAGTACGCCCACGACGTCGGCTACGTCAAAGAATCCTGCTCGGTTGAGACCGGGGCCGGAATCATCCCGGTCACGATGGGCTATGCGGACGACGAGTTTGCCGCGACCATCACCATGCCGACCCCCGCCTTCGAGCGGAGCGCCATCCCCGCCACCGGGATCGGTGAATACAGGGAGAAGATCCAGGGATTCACCGTATATGCCGCAAATATCGGCGTCCCCCACGCCGTCGTCTTCGTTGACGACATCGACGCCGTCGATATCGCCACCGTCGCCCCCACCATCAGACACCACCCCTCCTTCCTGGAGGGTGCCAACGTCAACTTCGTCGAAGAAGCCGGTGAGGAGACCCTCAGGATCCGGACGTTTGAGCGCGGCGTCGAAGACGAAACTCTCAGTTGTGGCACCGGTGCCACCGCAGCGGCGGCGGTCGCCCGTCACCTCGGGAAGATCGGGGACGCGGTCCGGGTGGAGACCAGAGGTGGCCCGCTCACCATCAGGTTCGGCGAGACCGTCACCATGGAAGGCCCCGCCAACACGGTCTTCATGGGCCGGATAGCCTTCTGATCCCGTCGTCGGTGATGAGAAAATCGAACGAGAGCCCCTCAGGCCGGGACCGGTGCTTCACAAGCATCGCCCGCCGGACGCTATCCCTTTTTTCGAGTCTTATGATGGTCTTTGAGATATGTTCGAGCGCCGTCCCCCCGAGCCCGGCAACCCGGTCGCGTTCCACGTCCATGTAGATCTGATTGGTGATCAGGGCCGGGATATCATACTTCTTCGCGAGCCCGAGGAGTTTGATCATCTGGTGCGAGAGGGTGCGCACCGTCTCCCGCCCGAGGCCAAGTTCAGTCCGGTAGAGGGCGGTGACTGAGTCCACCACCAGCAGGCCCACGGGATCGCGGTCGCCCTTCCGGATCAGCCCTTCCGCATCGGCGATCATAGCACCCTGCTGGGTAAAGTCGAGCGGTTCAAAGAGATAGAGCCGGTCCGCAAACTCCCCGGCACTCTCTCCGGAGATCTGCACAAACCGCTCAACCGAGAACCCCTCAGTATCGATATAGATGACCCTGTTCCCGGCCCTGAGACTCGCCACCGCTGCCAGCAGGCAGAGGGTGCTCTTGCCGCTCGCCGGTTCACCGTATATCTGGGTGATCGCGCGCCGTTCAAGCCCGCCGCCGAGCAGATCGTCGAGGGCCGGGCTCCCCGTGCTGACCCGGTCTGGCTTCACGGTTCCAGCACACCTCGCTCGATGAAGAGGTGACGTGCAGCCGCTTCAACGGTTCCGACAACCTCCCGGAGCGGAACCCTGAGTTCCCGCGCGCACGCCGCCACCTGATCGTACTCCGGTTTAAAGGAGGAGATCTTGCCTCCGGCCCATCCACACTTCACATCGATCGTCCATTCCCGGCCCTGAAGCGTCACCGTGACCGGCTCAACCGTTCGTTCGGCGACAAACCGGTGGACCATTGGTATACATCGTATCCCGAGCGTCCCGAGCTCCCTGGCCATCACTCCGGCGAGACGGTCGGTCGTATCAGGGTGCGCGACCACCCTGATGAGGTGGCCGCTCCGCCCTTTCTTCATCACCGCAGGAATGGCGCTTGCGTCCCGTGCCCCCTCCTCTATCAGGCGGCCAAGCGTGTAGGTGAGAACCTCCCCGGTCACGTCGTCCACGTTCGTCTCCAGGATATCGACCCGGTCGCTGATTGCCTGATCCTCCACAGCAAGAAGCATCGACCGGAGAACGTTCGGCCTCCCGGGGGGGTTCCTGCTCCCCGCCCCGTAACCGACCGCCCTGATCGTGCAAGGACCAAGATCCGCCGGCCTGACCGTCGCAAACTCAGCAAGGAGGGCGGCCCCGGTCGGGGTGCAGAGCTCCCGTTCCTCGCCTCCAGGAACCGTCTGCAGCCCCGACCCGGCAAGGATGGCCACGGTCGCCGGAGCCGGGACGGGGAACGTCCCGTGAGCTCCGACCACAAACCCACGACCGAGGGCCACCGGCAGGACGGCCACTCCATCGACTTCCAGGGAATGGAGGGCGGTGCAGGCCCCAACAACGTCGGCGACTGCGTCGTCTGCGCCCACCTCGTGGAAATGCGCACCTGGCCCGTGGACGCTCTCCTCTGCCCGGTGGATCCGCAGGAAGACACGGCGAGCCATCTCCCGTGCGGGGGCGGGAGCGTCGCTTCCTGCGACCCGTTCGAGCACCTCGTCAAGGGTGCGGTGGTGCACCGCGGCATGCGCTCTCACCCAAACAGCCAGGATCCCGGAGCGCTCTACCCGTTCTATCGTCGGTTCGCCGACGACTGAACGCATGGCTGCCCTGACAGCATCTTCGTCTGCCCCCAGATCGAGGAGAGAGCCGATGACCATGTCGCCTGCGGCCCCGCTGAACGGGTCGAATAGAAGTATGTTCATGCGTCTCCAGTACTTATAAATCCCCGAAATATAAGAACTAGAGGTAATGCCTGAGATATACCTGAAAGTAGATAGCGCTTATCCGGAGGATCAGGGAGCGGGAAAGGCACGGCTCGACCCTGATACCATGCTGCAGCTCAGGCTCAGCCCCGGAGATCTCGTCATCATCGAAGGGAAGCGCCCGACCGTGGCCAAGGTCTGGCGTGCCATGGTAAACGACTGGCACCAGGGTAAGGTCAGGATCGATAACTTTACCCGGCTCAATGCCGGTGCCAGCATCGGGGACCGGGTGAAGATACGGACGCTGAATGAGGAGATCGAGGCGAAACGGGTGGTGCTCGCGCCCCCTGAGGACCTCCCGAAGCAGCTCCCCATCAACTTCAGTAACGCTGTCAATAAACTGATCGACTTCCCGGTCATGAAGAACGATTCTGTGCCGATCCAGGCGGGGCTCCCGTTCATGCAACCGCAGCTTGTTGCGTTCAAGGCCGTGGTGGTCGAGCCGGAGAACGCGGTGATCATAACCAGGAATACCAAGATCGAGTTCTCAGAGAAGCCAGCTGCCGGCTTTGAGGGGGTAAAGAGGATCAGCTACGAGGATGTTGGCGGTCTCAAAGACGAGCTCCAGCGGGTCCGCGAGACGATTGAACTCCCCATGCGCCATCCGGAGATATTCAGAAAGCTCGGTATCGAGCCTCCGAAGGGTGTCCTCCTCTACGGTCCTCCGGGGACCGGAAAGACCCTCATTGCAAAGGCAGTCGCAAACGAGAGCGGGGCACACTTCATATCCATTGCGGGACCGGAAGTAATCTCGAAGTACTACGGCGAGAGCGAGCAGCGGCTCCGTGAGGTCTTTGAGGAGGCCCGGCAGAACGCCCCCGCCATCATCTTCATCGATGAACTCGATTCCATCGCTCCCCGGCGCGAGGAGGTGACGGGGGAGGTCGAGCGGCGTGTGGTGGCCCAGCTCCTCACGATGATGGACGGGCTGGAGGAGCGGGGTCAGGTCGTGGTGATCGGCGCCACGAACCGGCTCGACGCTATCGACCCGGCTCTCCGCCGGCCCGGTCGGTTTGACCGGGAGATCGAGATCGGTGTCCCGACCGAGGACGACCGGGTCCAGGTGCTCCAGATCCACACCCGCGGTATGCCGCTTGGGGATGATGTAGACATCGGTTACATCGCCCAGCAGACCCACGGCTTCGTCGGGGCAGACCTCGCCGCCCTTGCCCGTGAGGCGGCGATCAAGGCGCTCCGGCGCTACCTCCCTGAGATCGATATGGAGGCCGAAGAGATCCCGCCCGAGACCCTCGAGAAGATGGAGGTCATAAGCAAAGACTTCCGCGACGCCCTCCGCGAAGTGGGGCCGAGCGCCATGCGGGAGATCCTCCTTGAGGTTCCCCACGTCTCCTGGGAGGACGTCGGCGGGCTTGAGGAGGCAAAACAGGAGATCCGCGAAGCGGTGGAGTACCCGCTCACCCGGCGGGAACGGTTTGACGACCTCGGTATCGAGCCTCCGAAGGGTGTCCTCCTCTACGGTCCTCCGGGGACCGGAAAGACTCTCATCGCAAAGGCGATCGCAAGCGAGAGCGGGGCGAACTTCGTGCCGGTCAAGGGTCCCCAGCTCCTCTCGAAGTGGGTTGGGGAGAGCGAGCGGGCGGTCCGCGAGGTCTTCAAGAAGGCCCGGCAGGTGGCGCCATCCATCATCTTCTTCGATGAGCTGGACGCTCTCGCTCCCGCGCGGGGCACAGGAGCTGAGTCGCGCGTCATCGAGAGCGTCCTGAACCAGATCCTCACCGAGATCGACGGCCTTGAGGAACTCCGGGGCGTGGTGGTGATGGGTGCGACAAACCGGCCGGATATGGTCGATCCGGCGCTGCTCCGACCCGGGCGGTTCGACCGGCTTGTTTATATCGGCGAGCCGGGCAGGGACGACCGGAAGAAGATCCTCACGATCCACACACGTTATATGCCGATTGAAGGTTCTGTGGTCGAAGAACTCGTCGAGATAACGAAGGGTCTCTCTGAGGACGAGCTCGAGGACCTGTTCGCGGCCATCGGGACCGATGGCCGTGTGAGCGTCGAGGACGTGAGAACCCGCCGTGCCGCGATTCCTGCGAGCAATGAGGAGGGGCTCCGGCGCTACCTCAGGCGGAGGAAGATCGTCGACCTCTTCGCCCAGCAGAAGATGAACCTCGACGACCCGGTGCGGGACCGTCTTCTTGCAGAGATCGCCGCCGGGACCGAGGGGTTCGTTGGGTCAGATCTCGAGGCACTCTGCCGGGAGGCGGCGATGCTTGCCATGCGGGAGGACGCCCCTCTCGTGAACACCTCACACTTCAGCCGGGCACGGGAGAAGGTGCACGCGACGATGAACGAACGGGTGCGGCAGTACTACGCGAAGGTGCAGCAGCACTTCAAGGGTGGGCTCCCGCAAGAAGTGCAGCCGCCGGAATACCAGTAGTGGAGCATTTCATCCAACCATTACCATTGTCTCACGCAGAAGGCCGCGAAGTATCATCACCCTTCGCCCCCTCCCGCGTGCGGCCCGGCGATCACCTTCGATATCTGCAGGGCCGGATGAAATGCTCTTAGCAGGCCGGCATCCGGCGAGCCAATCTCCACCGATTCCGGGTGAGAGGGGGCTTCCCAGGCCCCCCGGCTGCTTCCCTTTCCGGGTCAGGGTTGCGGGGAAGGACGTTGTACCTCCCGTTTCGCGTGATGAAGCCGGGGCGCTCCATCATGTAGAGTCGTTTGAGCAGGGTATCCTCTCTACTTTGCGGGGCTCGCGGCGGCATGAGCGTGATAGCCCCCTCCAGAACCCGCCGCGCATCTATCCTTGTTTTGCCACCGGATCTCGCGACCTCGATGTCAAAAGACCGCTCCCCTGCCTGATCCTGGATTCTGGAAGAATAAAACCGTAAAAATGGATCGTACAAATTGGAGAATTCATGATTGCTGATAAAATGAAATCTCCGCTCATCAGGCCGGCCCGCAAAATGGTTACTCTGTGCGCGTGATCTTTCTGTGACGACCTCCCGCCGGGCCAGGCAGGATATGGCCGCCAGATAAACGTTCTCGTTACGGAAATCCAGGGGGTGGCTTTGAGTGGTGAGAAAGGGTGGGGGCTACTTACGGTGAAATGGTCCGCCGCCCATCGGGGCAACCTATTTACCGGCCCATGCACAAACATATACATCGAAGATCATATTTGCTGAATGGAGTCCACCCATGCCGAACTGCACAACGTTTCTCGATGCCAACGCCCATTACGGCGCAAAACCCGCTCTCGTCGTTCCCTCCAGGGGAGAGTCCTACACCTACGCCGAACTCCAGGACCGCGTCTCCCGGATCGGACGCGGCCTCCTCGACCTCGGGATCGAGCACGGAGACCGGGTCTGTATCTACCTGGAGAGTTCCCCTGAATTCCTCATCAGTTATCTCGCCCTCTGGCGCATCGGAGCCGTTGCGGTCCCGACGAACCGGGTCTACCGGGAGGGGGAGGTTCTCTACACCATCCGCGACGCAGGGGCGACGGCCGTCATCACCGACGCTGAAGGGGCGGCCCTCGTCGATCGCATCAGGGACCGGACGCCGACTCTCCGGCACGTCATCCCCGTCGGCGGGGAGACCTGGGCGGACCTCCTTCGTGCGCCGGCCGACCTCCGTGCGGCCAACTGCCGGTTCGATGACCTCTGCCAGATCCAGTATACCTCCGGCACCACCGGGAGGCCCAAAGGCGCCATGCTCACCCATGGCAACTGGATCGCGGCCATGGACGCCGAGCGGGATGTTCTCGGGCTCACACCGGACGACGTCTACCTCGGGATCTACCCTATGGGGCATGTCGGCATAAGCTGGGGGCTCTCCACCCTCCGGGCAGGCGGGACCTACGTCGTCATGGAGAGGTTCGACCTTGACCGCTACCTCGACCTCGCCCGCGAATATCAGGCCACGGTCGTCGCCGGGATGCCACCGGTGATCCACTCCCTCCTTCAGACCCCGGCCGGGACAGAGGCGGCGCTTGCCACCGTCAGGGTGATGATCAGCGGCGGCGGTCCCCTGATGCCCGGTATCTGGAAACCATTCCACGAGCGGTTTGGAATCCCGATCGTCAATGCCTACGGCCTCTCGGAGACGATCGTCGTCGGGACCGGGACCGCCATCCGCCCCGAACACTACGCGACCGCCGACGAATTCAGGAGCGTCGGTACGCCGGTCGGCTACTCTGAGGTGAAGATCGTCGACGCAAACGACCCCGGCCGGGAACTCGGACCGGGTGTTGACGGCGAGATCGCCCTCCGGGGCCCGGCGGTGGCCTCTGGCTACTGGCAGATGCCTGAAGAGACCAGGGCTGTCTTCCTCCCGGACGGCTGGTTCCTGACCGGGGATATCGGTCACCTGGATGAGGATGGGATGCTCTACATCACCGACCGAAAGAAGGACATGATCGTCATGTCAGGCTGGAAGATCTATCCAACTGAAGTCGAGAACGTCCTCGTCCAGCACCCGGGGGTTCGTGATGCGGCGGTCTTCGGGTGTCCGGATGAACGCCGGGGCGAGATCCCCGTGGCCGTGGTGGTCTCTTCCAGCAACGGCATCGCGCCTGACGATGTCATCTCCTTTGCCCGCGATCACCTCGCAGGCTACAAGGTCCCCCGCCGGGTCATCATCGCCGACGATATCCCGCGGGTGAACGGGTGGAAACTCCTCAGGAAGCGTCTCCGGGAAGAATACTGCGCCTCCGGGAGTCAGACAGGATAAACGACAGTAGAGCACCCCAAAATCCCGGAGAATCATACTGCTTGCTGCTTTAGCGAATCTTACAACACGGGATCAGAGGTTCTGGATAGGCAGAATGTAGCGACATCGCTTGCAAGGGCTTTCGTCAACGAGCCTGTTTGCGGTCTCTCCCCTGGCGCGGGAGGAGAAGCTGCGTCGCAAAGCCTGTAAAGAGCATGCTACCCCTCACGGTATCATGTCCCGACTTGAGCCGGGGGTAGTTGACTCGTGGGAGTCGCCACCGAGCAGCATCTCAAGATACGACGTGTAGATCGGTGGTCCATCTACACCCAGTTCTTTAGCAATCGCTTCTATCCTCCGGGCAGCGTCCTCTTCACCTTCTTCTGTCAGGATCTCGATCTCGATGAACGTCCCGAGACCCTCAACATCGTCGAGCGTGACCGTCACATCCCCGATCTCGTAGAACTCCCTGACCTTTGATACCTCGGCGGCACGCAAAAACCCGGTGCGAGAGAGGATCACCTCAAAGGTCTCGCCCGAGGTCACCCGCAGGTTGAACTCCTCACGGGCCTTTGCGCTTCCGAGGCGGATCTTCGGCCCCTTGTAGGTCACGGTAACCCCTGCATCGTCGTACCTGACCCGTAACGCCTCGTCGGTCTCCCCGAAATCACGATGGGGGGCATTGTAGTAAACATCACGCTCCTGCCGTCTTCTGGTCATCCGCACCCCCTGCCGGGTAAGCCGGGCCCTGACTTTCCCGGGATCAGGGACCGCAAACTTTGCCTCTATCTCAAGCATGACAACTGCGCCAGATGTATCTCTCCGGAGCGAGCATAAAACCCTCACTGCACCGGCCTGACCAGGCTTGCTATCTTCTGCCTGATCAGGTCTCTCTGGTTCTCTGCGGCTGCGAGGAGGGTGTCGTCTCCCAGGCGCTCCGCGGAGGTGATCGCCCGCTCAGTCAGCGAGAGAGCGGTATCGTAATCCTCGCGATGGTAGAACCGGATCCCCAGTTCCAGGTTCAGGTCCGCGGCCTTCCTGTAGTCCCGCGCGTTGAAGAGGTGGCTGGCAAGCGAGAGGAGGACGTGCAGCCTGCCGGGGAGACGGTGCATGGAACGCTCGAAGCAGTCAGCAGCCCTGGCGTTGAGGTTTATTTTCGCGTCCTCTGCGAGTCTACGCCTGCAGTAATCCTGCAGGAGGGGGTGGGCGAAGGCATACTCCCCACCGGGAAGCCTCCGGAAGATGGCGCTCTCCTGCAGGCAATCCATCATCAGCGTCACGTCCATCCCCTTGAAGTCGAGCATACAGGCCATGACCGGCACCGGGAACGGGGGATTTAAAACACAGAGTTCTTCCGCCCACACCTGCCAGAACTCAGGGAGCGCAGCAAAAGCAAGCGCTGCCGGGTCTTGCTCCCTGGCGAGCAGATCCCCGATGTTCTCGGATGAGGGAGCGAGGCCACGGTGGCGGAGTGTGTTAAAGCAGGCCGTGAGGCTGAACGGGTCACCCACAGCCTCTTCAAGGAAGGCCGCGGTTACGCTGCTGATAGAGAGATCGAACCGTCTCTGGCTGACCTCCTGGATCTCGTGGCTCTGCATCCCCTGGAGCGGCACCTCAGGAACGCCGCGATCCCGGATCTCCTCCTGCATCGCTGCGTACCCGGGATCGGCTCCATCGGTGGGCTGGCAGGTGAAGGCAAGAAAGATACCTGGTGGGAGGTCGCGTATGGTATCCAGGAGAAGGCGGCAGTCCGGGCGTGAGGCAAGGTGGACGTCATCCAGAAGGACTGCCGCGGTGTGGCCGGAGCCTACCATCAATCTCCCGAGCTCCTGCAGAAGCTCCTCAAACGCCTGATACACCCGGTCATATTCAACCTCAGGCGACCTGGCGAAGACACCGATGATCTCCTCCCCGGCCTTCGGGAGCAGGCCGACCGGTTCTACCGGTGCGGCGTACTTCTCAAGCAGGTCATCGGCATACCTGATCGCCTCCTTCATGCCTTCGCTCCCGAGGATATCCCGGAACCTCTCTGATACAGCGTGCCCCCGCAGGTCTTTCAGCAGTTCCCGGAACGCAGAGAAGATCATCCCCGGGAGGTCGAATACCTCTGCCCTGATGACCGGAGACCGCGGCTCGTCAGGATGATCCTGCAGATCGTATGCAAGCCAGTTTAAAAGAGAACTCTTCCCGATACCGGCCGGCCCTGAGATCATCACTGCCTGTCCATGCCCCCCTGAACGTGAGTGAAGGGCCAAAAGCCGCTCGCGCTCCTCGTGCCGGCCACAGAACTCGTCCGGGAGGCAGGGAGCGTATGAGACGCCCTCTGCCCACTGCTGCACCTCGTTCATGATCCTATCCGCCCATCATCGAGCCCGGGTGTATTTAAGATTTGGGCGGAGGTTAGCCAGCCCCCCCCTGAGGGGGCTTAGCGGCCAGGAGTTTCAGAGGGATAGCGATACAGCGTGGTGACCGGGGTGGAGCCGTGCTCGAAGTATCAGTTGATTGTGGCGTTGATCTCGCCGCCAGGAGGTCGAGACAGATTCCGCGAGTCAGGTCGGCATCCAGGTAACCAGGAGACTGAACAGATTCCCCCACCCTCACAGGATAAATACCATTCCATCCAACTAAGATGGAACAATGAGGCAGGTACGCGGTTGCGAGGTGCTGCATCCACGCACAAGAGACGCAAGCGCAAGTCTGCTATCAGGGTGAATGGAATGGCACTTCAGGAAGGAGATTTTATCAGGCTCAGGTACACCGGCCGCGCCGGTGAGAATATCTTCGACACCACAGACGAGGAGACCGCAAAGGAAGAGGGGATCTACGACCCGCAGGCAAAGTACGGTCCGATTATCATCCGGCTGGGGAGTCACCACATCATCCCCGGCCTTGAGGACGAGTTGATCGGAAAAGAGGTCGGCACCGAGGGAGAGGTTGATATCCCGCCTGAGAAGGCGTTTGGCGCACACGACGAGCAGCACGTGAGGTCCGTCCCGATCACGCGGTTCCGCGAGAAACCGATGCAGGGAATGCGGGTAGAGGTTGAAGGCAGTGAGGGGCTGGTCGTCGATGTCATCGGGAGGCGTGCGGTCGTCGACTTCAACCACCCGCTCGCCGGGAAGACCCTGCATTACTCTTACGCGATCCTCGAGAAGGTCGAGGATCAGGTCGAGCAGATCAAAGGTCTGATCAAACTCTACTCAGGCCGGACCGATATCGGCATCACCATCACCGATGGGACGGTCGAGCTGGCGCTTCCTCCAGCCATCATATACGACCGGCGCTGGATGGTCTGGCGGGGCACGCTCGTCCGTGAGATATTTGAGTATTACCCGGATATCGAGAACGTTGTCATGAAGGAGACATTCCTGCGACCCCAAAAGCCGGAAGAGGCTCCGGAAACCACTGAAGTTGAGGTAGAGACGGAAGAGACCGGGGAGTAACCATCTAACCATCCTTACTCAGTTTTCCATCATTTTGGAGAACCCTTCCTGGCGGCAGGGAGGGATAGCTTCGCACTTCCCGGTGTCCAGGGGCCCTCCAATGTCGGCATCGCTTCGCCGCTGTTGAGGGAATACCGCGGGGCAGGTCCGGATCCTGTGAGATATCTGGTATATAGGTTTGCATCGCAGATCGGCAGGAAAAACCCGGAACCGAGGAGTGTTTGTCAACCACCCCACCCAGAAGGGTAGGGCTTGCGAACGGGCCAAGCGAGACTAAACAGTAGACTATGAACAGCCCAAACGATCCCCCGGGCAACTATGGAGGCTGGCAGGTAGTATAGAGAGTATAGAGACGCCAGACGAGATCGCGGGTATTCCACAAACCCCTTTATTTCCACTGGAGATTCGGGTGAGGGAACGGTAGGGGCTCGCCGGGAGAGAAATGTTGCCCGTCCTGACTGTTTCCGCTCCCGGCGATCATCACACCCGGTTACCAGGGGCGCATGCCGCTACTCTGGCATTCCGAAGCGCGCGGCAGACTCCCTGTCTTCATTATCCCGATGTCCCCCTTCCCGGGGACGTTCTTTCCTCTCGACCTGCTCCCTGATCACCTGGATAGCAGTCGCGACCATATTCTTCCTCGCTCTTGCTTGCGATCAGGCTGATGTGCAGGCGACTGATCCGTATGAGCATTCGGTGCTCCGCTGGCGTGCATTCCGGGAGAAGCAGACGAATTGGGGCTGGTGCTCCAGGCCTGAAAGATACACGAGAGCGCACCACATCCGGTGTGTATAAAAAAGAGGTTAGAATCGGGGTTTCCTGTGCTTAGGGAGGCAATCGCGGCAGTAGACAGGTCTGCCCTCCGTTGGCTTGAAAGGAACTTCGCATGCTTTGCCGCA
>LFRN01000068.1:12092-42638 GCA_001512375.1 Candidatus Methanoculleus thermohydrogenotrophicum
TTGAAAGGAACTTCGCATGCTTTGCCGCAGTCGGAACAGACTGCCTTATGGAACTCGCGGGGCCGATTCTGGTACGAGCGGGGACCCCTGCTCGAATATCTCTCATCCATGTACTTCAACCATGCAGATAGTCTGCATATATACACAGCCACCTGTGTGCATATATATGTGTGTCTCGCAGATCCCGGGCAGTCTTTGTCACCTCGTATATCTTTGCCGCATTCAGCCTCTGTCACCGGGGGAGCGCCGGATCACACCTCCCCGGCGCGATGGCAGGGTTCCCGGGGCGAGAAAAACCTCTGTAAACAACCGTTCACCGCAGTGGTGGGAACTGTGACATAATGCTTTTACCAATGCCGGCCTACCGAATGATCACCCAACAATGGCACACGTCAACCGATCTTTTTTGCGCTCCGGCAGCATGCCGGTTCTACCCCAAAGACGGGGCGATGGTGAGTGGCTCAGATGACCGACGAGACCCGCACAGGCGAACCCCCTGATAACAAACGGAAGGGAAAACATCCGGGACAGACGCTCGGTCCGGTCTCCGACCTGGAGGAGCATGTGAAATCCGACTGGTGGAAGGGTATCTTTAACCGCCTCTACCTCAAGACCGACGGCGACGTCGTAGATGACCAGCAGATCACCAGGTCCGAGATCGACCGGATTGTCCAGATCCTGCATCTCCAGCCTGATGAGAAGATACTTGACCTCTGCTGCGGCCAGGGAAGACACACCCTCGAACTCGTCAGAAGGGGCTACAACGCCGAAGGCCTCGACCGGTCGCACTACCTGATCCAGCGGGCCCGGTCGGCCGCAAAGAAGGAGGGGGGCCAGGTCAGGTTCCGGGAGGGGGACGCACGCCGGCTACCGTATCGCGCCGATACCTACGACGTCGTCCTCGTCCTCGGGAACAGTTTTGGGTACTTTGATTCTGTTGAGGAAGACCTGCGGATCCTTATGGAACTCAGGCGCGTCCTCAGGCCCTGGGGACGACTGCTCCTGGATGTGGCCGATGGCGAGTACCTAAAAAAACACTTCCAGCCCCGGTCGTGGGAATGGATCGACCCGACGATGTTCGTCTGCCGCGAAAGGTCCCTCTCGCTTGATGGGCAGCGCCTGATCTCAAGGGAGGTGATCACCGATGTCGACAAGGGCGTCGTAGCAGACCAGTTCTATGCTGAACGCCTCTACACCCGTGAGGCGCTTCGACAGATCCTGGAACGGGCAGGCTTCTCCGACGTTACCTTCCATGATATCGCCACGGAGTCGCGGCGGAATCAGGACCTTGGCATGATGGAGCGTCGTCACATCGTCACCGCGGTTATCAGGAAGGAGTGGTCTACGACGAAGGCGAGAGGACAGGAGAGGGTAAAACATGTCGCGGTACTGCTCGGTGATCCGACCCGGCCCGATGCCCTGAAGCCTTCCTGCGTCTTTGATGACGACGATTTCTATACCATCGACCAGATGAAAGCGGCCCTCCGGGAACTGAAAGGTTACCGATTTACCTACCTCTGCAAACATGACACACTGATCCATGACCTCTCAAAAATGAAAGGAAAAGTGGACTACGTCTGCAACCTCTGTGACGAGGGGTTCAACAACGATCCGAGAAAAGAACTCCACGTGCCGGCGCTCCTGGAGATGCTCGGAATCCCATACACGGGAGCAGGGCCGCAGTCGCTTGCGTTCTGCTACGACAAATCCCTCGTGCGCGGCGTCGCGAAGGAGATGGGGATCCCGGTGCCGGACGCCTGTTTCATCACTCCCGGTGACCGCACCTACGATGCCAGGATAAAACTCCCTGCGCTCGTCAAACCCAACACCGGCGACTCCTCGTATGGTATCACACAAAAGAGCGTCGCCTACACCCTCGAAGACCTCGCTGATATCATCGACTCCCTCTGGAAAACGATCGGATACGATCGGTCGCTTCTCGTCGAGGAGTTCCTCACCGGGAAAGATATCAGCGTCGGCATCATCGGGAACCCATCAGGTTACTGCACGGTGCTTCCTATCACCGAGGAGGACTACTCGGCGCTGCCTCCGGAGCTTCCCCGGATTTGCGGCTACGAAGCAAAGTGGCTCCCTGATTCGCCGTACTGGAAGATCGTATCGAGGCCCGCGAACCTCCCTGAGGAGACCGAGAAGATGATCGTTCGGTACTGTCTTGCCCTCTTTGAGCGCCTGGAGTGCCGGGATTACTGTCGTTTTGACTGGCGCCTGGATGAGCACGGCAACCCGAAACTCCTCGAGGTCAACCCGAACCCTGGCTGGTGCTGGGACGGCCACCTCGCAAAGATGGCGAAGTATGCGGGTATTTCATATTCCGGGATGCTTGGCGAGATCCTGAAGGCGGCGGAGGAGCGGTTCGGGATAGAACGGGAGATCAGTGCGCGGGAAGCGGGGAAAGAGTCCCTCCCGTTCGACATCACGCGGGAGACGGCCTGATTTGCTGCAATTTTTTCTGCCGGTGCGGCTCCGCGCCGGCGAACGCGTGACAGGCAGGGAGATGCCCGCAAAAGGGCGTGGCCGTGCGTGAAGAGCGATGGCAACCATTCTCTTGACCACGACAACCGGCGGCCAGACGCACCCGGTACCGGCGCATAGGAGCGTGAACTACCCCGCACCTGTTGGACGGGGTCTTCCCGCTCATGCCGCCGCGAACCCCGCAAGATAAGATACGGGTTTTGGCCGACGGTCGGTACCCATCACTATATATTGCCATAGAGAATATGAATCATAAGATATGGCCGACGAATCGTATCGGACCGCTACGGTCCAGGGCAGGGAGGTCCCCTACGATCCAGAGCAGTTACGCAAGATCAGCGAACATCCCTGCTACTCCGAGAAAGCGTGTCACGCCTTCGGGAGGTGCCACCTCCCCGTCGCCCCGAAGTGCAACATCCAGTGCAACTACTGCGTGCGCGACTTCGACTGCGTGAACGAGAGCCGGCCGGGTGTGACGAGCAAGGTCCTCTCTCCGGAGGAATCTCTCGATCTGGTCCGGCGGGTTATCAAAGATTACCCCTACGTGAAGGTGATCGGCATCGCGGGACCTGGTGAGCCACTCGCGAACCCCGAGACGTTTGAGGCGCTGCGGCTGGTCCATGAGGAGTTCCCGCACCTGATCATGTGCATCAGCACAAATGGTCTCATGCTCCCTGAGTCGATAGAGGAACTGGCGAAGTACGATGTCGGGAACGTTACGGTCACGCTCAACGCTGTTGATCCCGCGATCGGGGAGAAGATCTACTCCTGGGTCGAGTACAACGGGAAGAAGTACCATGGGCGCGAGGCGGCGGAGCTCCTTCTCTCCCAGCAGCTCAAAGGGATCGAGATGGCGGTTGCAAAGAAGATGTTTGTCAAGGTGAACACCGTCTACATCCCGGGGATCAATGACGAGCATATCCCCGAGATCGCAAAGAAAGTTGGTGAGATGGGAGCGTTCACCTTCAACGTCATTCCGCTCATCCCGCAGTACAAGTTCGCCGGGATCACCCCGCCCACCCCGAAGGAGAAGCGTGAGATGCAGGACCGGTGCGCCCCCTACATCAAGCAGATGCGCCACTGTGCACGTTGCCGGGCGGATGCCATCGGAAAACTCGGCCAGGATGTGCAGTCCTGCGTCTACCAGGAGCAGGGAGAGAAGCAAGCGTAACCCCCTGACCCCCCATACCTTTCCTTGAATGCCACGCTCTGATACCGAAAGGGCCACAACAACGATCATGCTCCGGCCCGACCAGCCATTTGACCTTGATCGGACGCTCTCCTGCGGGCAGGCCTTCCGCTGGGAGAAGGTAGAGGGATGGTGGCAGGGCATCGTCAACGGCCGGGCTATCAGTATCCGGCAGGACGAACGCCTCCTCACGTTTTCCGGGGTGGATGCGGAGTTCGTCGGCTACTACTTCAGGCTTGACCAGGACCTATCCGCCATCCTCTCATCCATCAACCGCGACCCGGTGATCGGCATGGCGATCCAGGAGTGCCGGGGCCTGCGTCTCGTCAGACAGCAACCCTGGGAGTGCCTGGTCTCGTACATCTGTGCCACGAATACAAACATCCCGGCGGTGAAGCGCCGGGTCTCGCTCATGGCGGAGCGTTTTGGAAGACCGGTGGATGGGCCCTTCGGCACGGTGTACACGTTCCCGGAGCCGGAGGTACTTGCGTCGGTCTCCCACGCTGACCTCCGGGACTGCAGGCTCGGCTACCGGACTGAGTACGTCTCCAGTGCCGCTGTCTTTGCGACTGAGCACCCGGGCTGGACGAAGAAGATAGCGCCCCTCCCGTTTGAGGATGCACGGCAGGCGCTGATGGAGCTCCGGGGTGTCGGGCCGAAAGCGGCTGACTGCGTGCTGCTCTTTGCGTTCGGGTTCTTCGAGGCGTTCCCGGTCGATGTCTGGATACACCGGATCATGGCGGAGACCTACCTGCCCGACATTGCCGGGAAGAGGTGCACCCCGGCAGATTACGAGAGGATTCGGCGGTTTGCACGGGACTACTTTGGGGAGTTTGCCGGGTATGCGCAGGAGTATCTCTACTGTGTGCGGGACCGCGCCGGCCAGAAGAGGGGTGACCGGTAAGCGCACTGAGCGGTCGATTTCATCTGATATCTCAGGCGTAGCATTGCCTCGCGCGGAAGTTCGCGAAGAGGCGGAGGGACAAAGAGGTGCGGAATTTTTGAGGCAAGGGTGCAAGCAGGTTCCTTCCCCAAAAACGCGTCATCCTTCGGTGAAACTCGCGATGAACCCGTTCTCCTGCATACCAAGCACCTCCTCCGGCGCCCCGTAAGCCATAACCTTCCCTTCCTCGAGGAGGCAGAGGCGGTCCGCAAGTTCGAGGACGTCGCGGAGGGTGTGGGTGACGACGATGCAGGGGATACCGGCGTTCCAGATCTGGTCACGGAGTTCCTTTCGCATCGCCCCTTTAGCCCGCATATCAACGGCAGCGAGCGGTTCGTCAAGGAGGAGGAGTTCGGGCTCGAGCACAAGCGCCCGCGCGAGGGCCACCCGCTGCCGCTGTCCCCCCGAGAGTCGACCAACGTTGACGTCGGCAAGGTCGGAGAGGTTCATCGCCGCAAGCTGCTCTGCCACGGATTTGGCGATCTCCGATTTTGGGACCTTCCTGCACTGGAGACCAAACGCCACATTCTCAGCGACGGTCATGTGTGGAAAGAGGGCGTAAGACTGAAAGAGGTGGCCGATATTCCGGTTCTCTGTGGGGACGTCGATCTCCCTTCTGTCTGAGAAGAGTATCCTGTCACCCAGGGTGATCTCACCCCTGTCAGGCGCGAGGATGCCTGAGATCAGATTCAGCACCGTGGACTTGCCCGCCCCGTTCTCCCCGATGAGGACGAGCGTCTCGCCCTCCTCGACCGAGAGCGCGACGTCGAGGACAAAATCTCGTAGTTGCCGGACGACGTGGAAAGAGAGCATCAGAACTTCCTCCGGGTGACGATCTTCACAGCGGCGATCACTACAAACGATATCATGACAAGGATGATTGCAAGGCTGATAGCGGCATCGAGGTCGCCCTGCATGGTCGTATAGATTGCAAGCGGCATCGTCTGGGTCCGGCCTTGATAGTTTCCGGCGAACATGATCGTGGCGCCGAACTCCCCGAGCGCCCGGGCAAACGAGAGTATCGCCCCGGAGATGAGCCCACCCCACGCAAGCGGGATGGTGATCCTGAAGGCGACGGTCAACGGGGATGCGCCGAGAGTTCGTGCCGCATCTTCGTAGAGCCGGTCGACCGCTTCAAAACTAGCCTTCGCCTGCCTGACGTAGAACGGCGAGGCCACAAAGACCTGGGCCAGGACTACCGCGACCGTAGTGAAGGCGATATGGATACCGAAGAGGTCGAGGTACTGCCCGACGACACCCCGGCGGCCAAAGGCCATCAGGAGCGCGATGCCTGCTACCGCTGGCGGGAGGACGATCGGAAGATCGGTGAGGGTGTCGACGATATTCCTGCCGCGGTAGTTATACCGGGCGTTTACCAGGGCGAGCGGCGTCCCGAAGACGACGACGATCACCGTGCTCACCGTCGCGGTGGTGAGAGAGAGGGAGAGCGCATCAAGTATCACCGGCTCGGAAAGCGAGCGGAAGAACGCCTCCGGCGATATGCGCAGGAAGAGCGAGACAACCGGCAGTGTGATGAAGAGAAGAAAGATGGTGAGAAGGGCGGCGATGAGGAGGGTGAGTGCCACCTTCCCCAGTCGTGTCCGGCTGCTGTGCCGGATTACCTCAGTCTCCTGCCGGAAGCGGGTCAAATCCATAATCCGTCAGGATGGCGCTGCCGACCGGACCGCGGACGAACGCTATGAACGACTCTGCTTCAGCCTTGTGCGGCGATGCCGCAAGGATGCCGAGCGGATATGTGGCCATGACGTTGTACTCAGGGGGGATATCGATCCGTATCAGCTCATCCCGATCTTCCTTGGAGACATCCGACTTGTAGACGATCGCCGCATCTGCTTCGCCGAGGATCAGTTTGGGCATAACGTTGCTCACCGCGGTCTCCTCGGAGATGACGTTGGCCATGAAGGCGTTCTTATACGCCTCGCCATATTTGGGATCGGCGGCCATCTTGTCGAGCATCTGGCGGGTATAGTCACCGAAGGGGACATCCTTGGTGCCGATGACAATCTTCACGCCCGGTTTTGCTAAGTCAGCAAGGTCGGTGATCCCTGCCGGGTTATCGATCGGGACGACCAGGGCCAGACTGTTCCCGAGGAACGGAGTCACAGTGTCGTTATCCATGAATCCAGCGTCCTGGAGGGCTTTCATGTGCTTTATGCTCGCGGAGACGAAGATATCGGGGTTTGCCCCCTGCTCTATCTGTGTGCGGAGGGTCTGCGAACCGTCGAAGACGAAGTCGACCTTGACGTTTTCGTTCTCTGCCTCGTAGGCTTTGCCGATGTCGGTGAAGGCTCCTGTGAGCGACGCTGCCGTAAATACGGTCAGGGTTGTCTCTTCAGGGGTCTCGCCGTTGGTCACGCATCCCGCAACCAGGAGCGCGGCAATGACCAGAAGGCTTACTGCAACGAGAGTTGCCTGGTTTGACCTTTTCATAAGAACACCATACTCTCAAGGGTGTGCGGTTCTAGATATTTAATTTAGCGTACTTTACGCACTTATTAACCGATTATGGTTGACATTGATCCGTGACACTTAAAGATCATGGTTATACTTCAGGATCTGTTGGTAGTACCCAAGTACCATAAGGAGCAACAGATACTGGAAAATCCTTCCGGTGCGAGCTATTAGTGTCCAGGTGGAGCAAGGTGTTGTTGCGCGCTGAGTCAGGCTCGTTTCCGCCGCATTACTTCGTCCAGGAGGTCACGGCGGAGTCCCTCGATACGCTCGTTCACCAGCCTGATAAGGGGTTCGTCCTCGTGGACGTCGTAGTACGAGGTCTCCCGGAGTCGTAACTCCTCAAGCATCCGGGCTTTTGTCAGTTCGCCGATAACAGACTGGGCCATATTCGGATATTCGCCGCTGTCGACCTTCTCCTTCAGCCACCGATAAAGATGGCCGGGCAATCGCACACCCACCTGCTTGCTTGAGACATTATCATGAGAGTCCATCTTCTCTATAACTGGTTATCCCGGTTGCTGTGTTGCATAACCTGATCGTTCTACCCAAAAGTAGAGTAGAAGATGGCGAGCGCCCCCTCTGTCCCTTCATGCCAATGAAAGAACGCTGGGGACGCCCGTACATTGATGATCGTGACTGGAGTATATAACGAGCAGTTGGTCAAGCGCGGAGAGTCCTCTCTCTCCCTTGACTTCATCGATCAGCGGGATGATGAAACTCGCCCGGATGAACGCCGGCAAACCGGGTCGACCATTTAGGATCCTGAAAGTTTTATTGCGTGGATGGCTCGCAATCTACACCTTCCTGCAGATGCCCTACCGCCAGATGGAAGGGTTTGTCCGGAAACTCGCGACTTTCATTCCCGGTCTTGTGGCGGCGGACTATACCACCCTTTTCCGCCGGATCCGGCGTCTGGATCTCTCGCTTGAAGTAACACCCGAGAAACTCACCGACTCACCGAAAATGTTATCGCCGCCGTCGATAGCACCGGGATCAAGGTTACGAATCGAGGTGAGTGGATGCGCGAGAAGTGGTGGGTCAGGCGTGGCTGGATCAAGGTGCATGCCATGGTCGATATCGAGACCAACCAGGTTCTCGGCCTGGAGATCACTGACGAATCGGTACAGGATGACCAGATGTTCATCCTGCTCCTCGACCAAACCCAAGCACCACTGCGGCGAGGAACATCAGGTGATCCAGGCACTTGGTGATGGTGCCTATGACCGCAATGAAATCTTCAACATCCTCGAACGACGGGGAATCACCTCCGGTATCAAGACCCAGGACCGATGCCGCGACCCACTCGACCGGGTCACCTTATCGGGCTGAACGTCTTAGAGAAAGGAATCGATTCGGCGGGTATCAGATGTGGTCACAGGAAGTAGGTTACGCGAAACGATGGAAGGTCGAAGGAGTCTTCTCCGCCATGAAACGAATCTTTGGAGAAGGAGTACGAGCGACCTCCCAGAAGGGGATGTTTCGCGAGATACGGATGAGAGTGAACGGGTACAACAGAATGATGGCTATGATGGTCTGATTGGAGGTGCGTGATGGGAGGGCAACCGCCAGGATAGTTATGCAACACAGCAATCCCGGTGAAACAATTATATTGTGTTGTTTTTATTTTTCTACCGAAATACCAGTTGATACCTATAGGTATCATTAAACCTTTAGAAATCCCATGAGGTTGCATGAAACAGAGCTGGAATGCCACCTGGCTGCCTGAAAAGAGGCAAGGCGGCATAACCAGAACAGAGGTGCTGGTGCATGCGCAGATCAGACAGGACCCCGGGACCACAGAGTAACACCGGGGCGGGCGCATCGGCCCCCTGCCCCTTCTGCGGGTGCCTGAAGCACATCGAGGACACCACGCCGCTATTTCAGGGATCTCATCCCATCCACCTATGCCCCAGATGCGGCCGCCGGTTCGATGACCGGCAGGTGGTATGCCCCGGGTGCGGATCACCAGGAGAATTTCTGGGGGACGTCGTTGTGCCGGGCCAGCGCCTGTACGCACAGTACCGGTGCTACGAATGCGATCAGGGGTTCATGATCCGCATCAATGATAACGATTGATGGTCATCAGACCTGACGGTACACTGGAATGATCTGTTTAGACCCCCAGGACCCGGAAATCCTTATCGGATGGCGCAACCATACTCCAGAAGACAAATTCCCTCCTCGCGCTGCGAGACCGACATGAGGCTATGCCTCATGTTGCACGGATGATGACCGGCCTTTTGGATGCGGAGGGTGAGGAAGAGAAACGCGGCCTTTCGCCGGGCGGTGGGCTGTGGCAGGCAATCACGTCCGGGATGTGGGGGTCGGGCCCGGGCTGCAATGGGACGGAATGGATTGCCAGCCCCCTCCAATTGCCTAGACCCGGCGAAGACAGAGAGTGGGTCGTTTCACGTTCCGACCATCCAGCTGCTCATGTAGGTTTCCTGCTCAGGCGTCAGCCGGTCGATGGAGAGGCCGAGCGCGGCGAGCTTCAATCGTGCCACTTCCTCGTCGATGACCGAAGGGACGTCGTGCACACCGGGAGCAAGCTGGCGACCATGTTTCGCGATAAACTCTGCAGAAAGTGCCTGGACTGAAAAGCTCAGGTCCATCACCTCGATGGGATGGCCCATACCCTTGGGTGTTGCGAGGTTCACGAGTCTTCCTTCGGCGAGAACATTGATGGCTTTGCCGCCGAGGATGTAAGTATCTACACCGTCCCGGCGGATGACGGAGTCGGCGTGTGATGCGAGCCATTCAACGTCGATCTCTACGTCAAAGTGCCCGGCATTGGCAAGGATGACCCCATCCTTTAGGTTCGGGAAGTGCTGACTTGTGATGATATTCGTATTCCCGGTGGTGGTGATGAAAATATCGCCGAGGGGAGCCGCCTGATCCATCGTCATGACGTCGAACCCATCCATATGCGCCTGCAGTGCCTTCCTGGGATCGATCTCGGTCACGATGACACGGGCGCCGAGGCTCCGGGCCTTCTGTGCAAGCCCCCGGCCACAGAACCCGTAGCCCGCGACAACGAGCCGCTTACCGGCAATGAGGATGTTCGTCGTTATCATGACGGATGCAAGCGAGCTCTCCCCTGTGCCGTGGATGTTGTCGAAGTAGCGTTTCATCGGGGTATCATTGACGGCGACGACCGGGAACGCGAGCGCCCCCTCCCGGGCCATCGCCCGGAGCCGGTGGATACCTGTCGTGGTCTCCTCGCACCCCCCGATGACGGAATCCAGCACTTCACGTCGTTTAGTATGGATGCGGTGGATCAGGTCCATACCGTCATCGATGGTGATAGCGGGGCGGGCATCGAGCACCCGGTCGATAGCCGCGTAGTACTCCTCGACGCCGGCGCCGCGCCGGGCATAGGAGTGGATCCGCTCCCGGGTGTTGAGCGCTGCCGAGACGTCGTCCTGGGTTGAGAGGGGGTTACACCCCGTGATATGAACCTCCGCACCGCCTGCAGCCAGAGTCTCGACCAACACTGCGGTCTTCGCCTCGACATGCAGGGCCATGCCGATAGTCAGGCCGGAAAACGGCCTCTCCTCACCAAATCGTTTCCGAATGGACGAGAGTACCGGCATATACTGTTTTGCCCACGCAATTTTTAGATCTCCAGACTTCATCATTAGATACACCAGACCGGTTTTCTGCCCGGACACTCCTCCGGTTCGCCTGTAAAGGTATCTGCCCGCATTACTTAAACATGAGGCTATTATAGATCCGGACTTCCAGGGCGCAAAGACACGCCCTGGCTCCACCCAGAAGATCATGCACAGAAGATAAGGGGCTTCTCAAGTATCCAGACCAGAAGATGCATTCATGGAAAAATATTAGACGGACCGCGGTCCACCACCTGAATCGGGGCCACGCCCTCTCCTCATCAGCGCGAGACTCATTCCTGGAATCCTGTCAGGCGCCAACCGGGGAGTGCTCACCCGCCCCGAGGTCTGCGGCACCCCGGTTTCTGCCCGTAATGTCAGAATATAAAGTCTCGACCTCGCGGACGATCGCCTGCCAGTTGTACCTTGTCCGGACGAGGTCCTTCGCCTGAGCGCCGAACCTGGCTCGCAGGGCGTCATCGGCAAGCAGGCGCACGATGGCGTCGGTGACCTCCTCAGGTGTGTACCCGGCGTTATACCCGACGGTACCCTCGATCCACGTCAGCAGGTCTCCCCGGGCCGTCGTCACGATGGGCGTTCCACAGAGGCAGGCCTCGAGGAATGTGATCGGGAATCCGGTGAAACTCGGCGTGGCAAAGACATCGGCGTCAGTGAATGCCGCCATCTTGTCCTCCTTGCTCACAAACCCGGTGAAGATCACCCGGTCATCGAGGCCCAGCGACCGGACCAGCTCCCTGAACTCTTCATTGTGACCCATGTCCTCACCAACCAGCATGAGAACGGCATCGTCGAACTCCCGGGCGACCCCTGCAAACGAGCGGATCAGGAGGTCGATCCCCTTCGTAGGGTCGAGCCTTCCCAGGTAGAGCACGATCTTCGTGGCATCATCGATACCCCATTTCTCCCGGAATCTACCACGGGCTGGAAGATCAGGGTACTCGGCAAGATCGATGCCGTTAGGGATGATCGCGATCCGGTCCTCATCGACACCTAACTCGCGGTAGCGCTCCGCCTCAGTCTCGTTGAGCGCGATAACCCCTGCAGCGCCGAGGATCACTTTCTCCGCCCAGATCAGGTCAAAAATCCGTTTCATCCACGTAGAGCCCGTATCCTGCGGAAGCGCCCCATGTGCCTGGAGTACATAGGGCACGCCGTACTTTCTTGCATAATGGGAGGCGATGACCGTGAGCAAGGTGCGGTGGTCGTGGATGTGAATGATATCAAACTGCGCGATCTCCCTCCTCGCGACCGCGGGCATGCGGTAGGGCATCACCGGCGGGGTCATGCCAGGGATGTATTTGCGCAAATTCTCAAAGTAGTAGACATTCATGCCGTCGACGCAGGTTGCGCGGTTCGTCGGCAGGTCGTTTGGATAGATGCTCCTATTGGTCGTGTAGACCGTGATCTCATGTCCGTTCTCATGCAGGTTCCGGGAGATGTCGTATGCAACCCTGGCCACCCCTCCTGACTCCCAGAGCGGTTTGAAGAACGGAGTTACTTGCAAAATTTTCATACAGTCTCCTCCATATTCCTTTTTTTCAGTCTCTTCCTGATCACACCCGCATAACAGTTCAGGCAGAACGGCGTCATCAGCCAGACTCCGCATTCGACCAGAGGTGCGAGTCCATGCTGTCGGACGCGGTAGTGGTAACTCTCCAGGTTGTAGGCCAGGTACTCCTCCCCGATCTCTTCATACCACCATCTCCGGGTGACCTGTCCATTCTGGACCCGTTCCGAGCACTCCCTGATCCAGCCCTCTACCATCTCCCGGGTCTGCCCCTCTGCTACCTCTGGCTGGAAATCGTCGTTGATGATGCAGGGGATGACCGTATAGTCCTGGATACCGTGCTGGTCAAAGTCCACCGAGAGGATCATGCTGCTCTTGATCTTCTCCTTGAAGAGTTCGGTATCAAACTGGAAGTTGCCGAGGGAATAGGCAATCAGGCCATCTTTATACCGCTCCAGTCCCTGGATGGTGTGCGAGTGGTGCCCGAGGATCAGGCTCGCTCCGTTGTCGATGAGACTATGAGCGAGCCTGATCTGGCCTGGGGAGGGATAGTAGACGTTCTCGATCCCCCAATGCAGGGAGACGATGACGATATCACAGCGGTCTTTCAGTGCCGCAATATCGTTGATGATCCTCCTCTCCTTCAGTTTGGATACCGTGACCCCCGGTGGCGACCGGAACATACCACTCGTGTAACCGAGGAACCCGAGTCGTACCCCGTTCCGCTCAACAACCAGCCCCTGTGGGGGATCGTCGCCCCGTGCCCCCCCGATGTAGGCGATACCGTGGCTTTCGAGCACAGCGAGGGTCTTTTCGAATCCCTCCCGCCCCAGATCGAGCGTATGGTTGTTTGCCACGCTCAGGATATCGAACCCGGCATCCCTGAGGTACACACCCGCCTCAGGGGGATTTGTGTTGAGCCAGCGCTTCCGGCCCGGGTCACCGCTCTCGGAGAGAACCGTCTCAAGGTTCCCGAAGAGCAGGTCTTTCTGCTGGAGCTCGTGCTGCACCAGGTCAAACGGCATTTTGTTGTTCCTGGTCCAGAGCAGCACGTCTCCGACAGCTCGCAACCGAACCGACACTTATCTTCTCCTCCGGTCGTAGCCCAGGCTGTCAGGGAGCCACACTCTGGCCGGGGTGTTTGACAATAAACTCCTGCCACGCTCATCCTTCGGAAGTTCCCATATTTTGCCGGTTCGTGTGGTTGTCTCTGCTTTTGTGTAGCCTAGAATACCGCTCCCCCCTCGTCAACGTGTTGAGTTCCAGACTGGAGCTCAGACCATATATAGGTTTGCCAGTCCAACGACGCTGTTCTTCAAAAAGTGCGATATATGGAGAGTTCCGGAAGACCTGCCCGATCAACGGACCTACAGCCACGGCATCTCTTCTACCCGGCGACCATGGCGGATTCACAGGGTGATGAACTATTTATCCTGCTACGGGGTGCGCAGAGCGGGGCGAGAAAACCTCCATACGCGCTAAGAACGCTGATAGGGAAAACCACTGGAGAAGAGGAAACCACCATGAGGCGGAGCGAGAAGTTGAGCGGATGGAGCCGACTTTCTGGCTGTAGGTGATTGCAGGAGTAGACTCAGGCCGGGCTTTTCCGCAGGGCTCTCCGGCGACGCAGCAGTGGGCCGTGAGGAAACATGATCCCGGGAACCTCAAGTTGCCCGGACCTTTGGGGGCTCATAGAAGGGTCTTGAAATCATGGTTTTTTGTGGGGTACCACACCCGTTCACACCACTGCGGCAACCGCGAAGACCGCGAGCGCGGCAAACATCCCCGCCCGCAGGATGGAGGTTGCCCTGGACCCCCGGACGCAATCAGGTGTCGTGCACCCAAGACCCCGTGAGGCCCCGAAGAGGATGACGGCGTCCACGACCCCGATAGCGATGAGGTAGGAGGGGGCCCACCAGTCACCGATAGGGAGGATGCTTGCCACCACTGCGCCGGAGGCGCAGGCGAACGCCACCATCCCGGTCCCGCGGATGCCGATGATCATCGGGAGGGTGCGTGCGCCCCCGATCGCATCACCTTCCACGTCCTCCGCGTCTTTTAAGACTTCTCTTGCGATGGTGGCAAGGAACGTGATCGCCGCGATCGGGATGTTCCGGACAAGCCCCTCGATGCCCGCAAACGCACCGCCGAAGAGGAATATGCTGGCGGTAAGGTAGGCGACGGCCACGTTGCCCAGGACCGGGATTCTCTTCAGCCGGGTGGCATAGGCGACCAGGATCACAGAGTTAATGAGAGCAATCAGAAGGCAGAGCGATGTCGTCAGGGTGGTAAGCGCTATCCCGGCGACAAAGAGCACCGCCGTGTAACCCTTCGCCACCCGGAGGCTGATCTCTCCTGAGGGGATGGGCCGATCTGGCCGGTTGATCCGATCGATCTCGAGATCGTAGACGTCGTTTATGACGTTCCCGGCGGCGGTGATGAGTACGACGATCACCGCGAGCACGAGCGACGGTGACGTGAGCGTCCCTGTGGCGATGAGATATCCAAGGAGCGCGGTGAGGCCGGCAACGATAGCATTGTGTGGACGGGTAATCCTGATGAGGGCGGGGACACTCATTCTCAAAGGATTAGATTCTCAGGCAGAAGATAAATAACCCGGGGTCTGCTGGGTGCGATTCTGGAAATATCGGACGCAGGTAGTCCCTTCATAGTCTACTGTTTAGTCTCGCTTAGCCGTCCGCAAGCCCCCTCCGTCAGGGGGTAGTTGACGCGGGTTTCTTCGTAAAAGACGGGCTTGGGGGGATTCGAACCCCCGATGTTCAGCTTAGGAGGCTGACGCCATATCCTGGCTAGGCCACAAGCCCTATATTGGGCTAAAAGTATTGGTCATGAGAAGGTATAAGGATATCGAGCATCCACCTTTTTTGAAAAAGATGGATATTGTTGAGGTTACCGAAGGGAAAACCCGGTTTTTCGTGCCCAAACAGGATCCTCACCTTCAGTTCCCACCAGGAAACAGCCCGGTCTTCTACAATCCGCGCATGGAGTTGAGCCGGGACACCACCGTTCTTCTGCTCTTGACTCTGCGGCCTGAGAGTTACCTCGACGCCATGGGGGCATCCGGCGTCCGGGGGCTCCGGGTGGCACGCGAAGTCGGGATACCGGTGACGATCAACGACCGTAACCCGATGGCGGTTGATCTGATCAGGCGGAACGTTGGAACGGCGGACCTCAGGACCGAGGTCACCAGGGAGGATGCAAACGTGCTGATGAGCAGCAGGAGGTTTGATGCCGTCGACCTCGATCCCTTCGGGACGCCGGCACCCTTCGTCGACTCCGCGGCCCGGAGCGCGGGGAGATACCTCTTTGTCACCGCCACCGATACCGCACCTCTCTGCGGTGCGCACTTAAAGGCCGGCATGCGCCGTTACTTCTCCTGCCCCCGAAACACCGAGTACCATGCCGAGGTCGGCCTCCGGACGCTGCTTGGGTTTGTCGTGCGTGAGGTGATCAAGTACGATCGAGGGGTTGAGCCGCTCTTCTGCTACGCGCACGAACACTTCCACCGCTTACACCTCAGGCTCCGGGACGGGGCGGCGGCGGCTGATCGGACGCTTGCCCGGATAGGCTACGTGATGCAATGCCCGCACTGCCTCTACCGCTCAGAGCAGGTCGGGATGCTCCCTGAACCTGAGGAGTGCACGCTCTGCGGTGCAAACCTCGTGCCGGTCGGTCCCCTCTGGACAGGACGCATCAACGATGACCGGACACTCTTCGAGATGCAGGAGGCGCTGCCCGACGTGACGGCCGGCACCGGCCCAAGGATCACGCGGCTGCTCGAGACCTGCCGCCAGGAACTGGATACCTCGAGCCACTATGACTACCACGTCATTGCGAAAACGCAGCGGGTCTCGCCTGGCAGTATCGGGACCGTCATCGAACGGCTCTCAGCTCTCGGATACCGGGCGAGCCGCGCACATTACTCAGGAACGGCCCTAAAGACCGATGCACCTCTCCCGGTCCTTGAAGACGTGATCAGCGGCGGGTGACGATTGAGAGGACGTCCCCGTCAGCCAGCTGGTGAGTGATCCCGACACGTTGTGCGTCATGTTTTGCCGACTCGCCCCAGACCCTCGCATACCGGAACTTGTCTGCGAAGTCACGGTGTATCCGGTTGCAGACATCCTCGACCGTGGCAGGACGCTGGATGATCAACGGTTCATCCATATCTGCGGGACCACCGACGGGCTTCAGGTAGATCCGCATGAATCCCAGGCTATCGAATATAGCGTCTTTGAGGTCTTCGATGCGGTAGCCGGTGTGAGCTGATACCATGATGGGGGGCTCGCCGAACCGATTGGTTAACTCCTTTTCTATTCTTATCCGTGTCTGCTCGTCCACCAGGTCAACCTTGTTGACCGCGATGAGCGCAGGGACGTAGACCCGATTGCCGATCATCGCATCGATGAAGTCGTCCTGGGTGATATTGCCACGGATCAGGACGTCTGCATTGACGATCTTATTCTCCGCAAGGATCGAACGGATCTCCTCGATGTCGAGGTCGACGTTGCCGACTGTGTTGAGCCTGACACCTCCGCTCGAGGTCTTTTTTATAGTGATATCGGGTTTCTGCTGGTTGATCCTGATCCCGGCATCGTGAAGCTCGCGGAGGAGAACATCCGTATGCTGCTCGTTGAAGACGTCGACCAGGACGATGATCAGGTCAGCGCTCCGCACAACGGCGATGACCTCCTTTCCGCGCCCTTTACCCATGGCGGCGCCGGCGATCAGGCCGGGGATATCCAGGACCTGGATCTTTGCGCCCCGGTGTTCCATCGAACCCGGGACAACGGAAACGGTCGTGAAGGCGTAGGTTCCCGTCTCACTCAGGTTAATACCGGTGAGCCTGTTGAGCAGCGTACTCTTCCCTACGGATGGAAAACCAACCAGGACAACGGTGGCGTCCCCCGACTTTTTCACGGAGTAACCCTCGCCTCCACTGGAGGAGGCCATAGCCCGGGTTACTGCTTCGTCGCGAATCTTCGCGAGTTTCGCCTTGAGGCGCCCGATATGCTTGGAAGTCGCCTTGTTGTACGGGGTGTTCCTGAGTTCATCCTCAAGTTCCCGAATCTGCTCCTCGAGACTGCTCATTGCTGCCAGTACAAGTGTGCTGGAGAAATACTTATTAATGTCTATTCTGGGAATTGCAGGGCGGAGGAGAGAACAAAGCCAGAATCGTGCTCTGATTATCTGGGCGGCAGCAGAACCGGTGACCGGGAAGTGAAAGATAGATATAAGTACTAATATTACAAATAATGTAAAGCACAGTGGTGTACGCGCTGCTATAGTGTAGACCGGCCAATCATGTAGGACTCTCACTCCTACGACTGGGGTTCAAATCCCCATAGCAGCATTCTGTTTTTTGCGCTCTATTCTTGATGGTCATCAAATCTTGATGGTCATCAAATGAAAATATCAAAGGGTGGATGGGTGGTCCTCTCTTTGCAGGCTGTGCTCTTCATCAGGTTCGTCTTCTCTGCCCCTCGACGAATAGCCACCAGATAAGATACTTCACATGAAATCCAATCGAAATCGGAGACGGAGTCCGGGTTGTTGCGCTCCTAAACGCGACGTACCAGCGAGCGGCCGTTGCGCCTCGGGGATTTCACATGAAAATACGAGAGATGTGTTACCCACCCCCTGTGGTTCTGCTTGTTTGAGGAAGATATTCGCCTCGGCAAGCACCTTGAGCATCTCGTCCAGTGTCAGGAACCTGGGTTGTTTCGCTTTTGGGATTCGAACCTCCTGCTTCCTGTTTCCATTCTGTTCTTCATATTCCTCGTCGTTCACCACCAGGTGCCAGATGATTGTGAGGATCTTGCGTGCCACAGCAACGATCGCCTTGGCGAATCCGAGTTGCCCGACCTTCCTGGTGAAGAACGCATAAACCGTGACGACCGGATTCGGACTGCTGCGTGAGCGATTTCGACGCAGACCCACCGGAGTGTCCGGGATCCCCGCCTGGTGATCGATCCCATCCAGAGATGATCGGCTGACTGGTTCACTGTCGGGACAAGACCTGCCCAACTGGCTGGCGAGTTCATCCCCGGAGGAGAAATCATTGAAGTCCCCGATCTCAGCGCGATTAGAGTCACCGCGGCGAGGTGCCTGATCCCCGGAACCGAGGTCAGGATCCGGATAAGTCGCTTCTGCCCGGCAACCATCTGGTGTACCAACTGCACAATGATCTCGATCTGCTTATCCAGATCGAAGATGAGGTCAAGACAGCATCGCAGCCGGGCGATTGCCGTTTCAGAAAGAGTTGTCTCTAGAACGTTCCGGATCTCCTCGCTCCGTTTCTGGATTCGTTTGGGCAGGGTAGCAAGGATCTCTTCGACCGACTTTCCTTCAGTGATCCCGGTCAGGATGACCCTCCCACTCACGCCGAAGATGTCACTGAGGACCTTTGAAAGTTGGAACAGGCTGAGTCAAAGATGTGGTGATGCACCTGATTCTTGAGATCCGTTCGTTTCTCGACCAGGAACTTCCGTAACCGGATCTTCCGTAACCGGATCAGTGAGCGCAGGTCGCGGGTTTCCCTGTCAGGACCCCGTGAGGCCGGAATGAGGTCATGCAGTGCCAACCTGGCGATCCGGGCGGCATCGATCGTGTCCGTCTTCTTGTGCGAGATCGCTTTGATGTCCCGGGCGTTCCCGGCGATCACCGGGGTCTGGTCTGCAAACAGATCGTAGACCTGCATCCAGTAATCACTGGTGGATTCACAGGCCACAACCTCACAACCGTGGTAGAAAACCCAGTCTTTCAGGAGGAGAAGATCATCTTGCGTCCGGCTGAACCGCTGTTCTGCCGTGGTACCGTCCTGATCGACAACGGCAGCGACGATAAACTTCTTGTGGAGATCCAATCCACAGGCTTTTTCTCGCATACGCCATCACACGTGAGTGTGGACAGAGGGGTTGCCTCGAAGGTCAATTTCACATCCGTGTTCGAGACACAGTATGGCATTCAATGGCAAAATGCGTTAGTTTTCATCACAGGATTTAGATCCTAAAATGTCCTCAACCTCCTCTGCCCACACCTTCTGCGCAGGTTATTACGAGAAAAGTATTTTCATCGGTTGAGCCTGTGGCCGAAACGCGGCCTCGTAGGTGTTTTCATCTGGATACTTGCTGCCGCAAGATGTTATTTTTCCTCGCATGAACCGTTCATGAGGCGGAACCTCATGCTCCATGCATGGAAAGACTGTCTATAAATCGGTGGTGCGCCCGGATCAAAACACCCTGCACGAGATCTCTGTCATACGAGCCAAAACGGAGCACAGCTTTTATCGGGAGGTCGTTCCAGACAGGGCTTCTTCAGAGCCTATCTTCTCCAGAACACCTCATCGCCGCGAGCAAGGTACACCTCTCTTGACCGGCACTGAACGGCGAATCCCAGCGAGGGCGCCGAACAGAGGGACCGGGCATCCACAGGAAATACCCCCTACGAGGATCCAAGAACAGTGGCCATTGCGTCTATATTATGGTAATTCGGGGGCATAACGATGAGATCCAGAAGGCACATGGCACCTCCCTGACGGATTTGTCATGTAGAATCATTACAAAACCTATAAAACGAATATGAGACCACCCTTTACAGTTCACACTGATGACCTGCCGGTTTGGCTTTTCCAGGCCCGGGAACATGAACTGCAGAACCACAGAGATGCTCGAAAATTTGAGGGAACAACCATGGCCAAAAAATTGCTGAGCGAGTTCGAATCATACAATCTTTTAAAACAGTATGGAGTGCCGGTACCTGAGCATGCAATCGTCCAGACAGCTGCCGACGCAGCCAGGGCAGCAGAGGAGATCGGCTTTCCGGTCGTCATGAAGGTCTACTCGCCCCAGATCATTCATAAGAGTGATGCGGGCGGCGTGCTTATCGGTATCGGGTCGAAGAAGGCAGCAGAAGAGGGGTTTGATAAAATTGTCAGGAATGTGAAGGCGTTCGACCCCGACGCTGAGATCAAAGGCATCCTCGTCGTGCAACAGGCAGCCCCGGGGCTCGAGCTGATCGTCGGTGGGAAGACCGATCCGACGTTTGGCAAGGTGCTCACCTTCGGTATGGGGGGCACGCTCGTTGAGCTGATGAAGGATGTAACGCTGCGGATCCTGCCTGTCACCGAAGAATCCATCCGGGTGATGATCAGGGAGATTAACGGCTACCCCATGATCGCGGGCTACCGCGGAATGAAGCCCAAGGATGAAGAGGCGCTCGTAGAGCTGATCTGCGCTATCAGCCAGTTCTTTGCGGAGAACAAGAACGTCGTCGAGTTTGATATCAACCCGGTCAGGCTCTACGAGTCAGGTGCCTGCATCGTCGACGCCCGGGTCTTCGTCGACGATACAGCAGTGGAGATGACACCAAAGGAGCGGCCGTTTGTCCCGATCGAGTACTTCACACCCAGGTCCATAGCAGTCGTCGGGGCCTCATCAGAACCAAAGAAGATGGGCTACGCCGTCATGCACAACCTCCTCCACTTCCCCGGGCAGCTCTACCCCGTGAACAACAAACGTCCAGAAGTGCAGGGACTCAAAGCATATCCGTCTGTCCTTGATATCCCAAACCCCGTTGATATGGCAGTCATTGTAGTCCCGGCAAAACACGTACCTTCTGTGATCGAGGAGTGCGGGCAGAAGGGAGTGAACATGGCCGTCATCATCAGCGCCGGGTTCAGGGAAACGGGGGATGGAGGAAAGGCGCTTGAGGACCGTGTCCTCGAGATAGCAAAGGGTTACGGCATGCGGATCGTAGGTCCAAACTGTCTTGGGCTGATCATACCTCCTCGGGGCATCGATACCACCTACGTCCACCAGTCACCCAAACCAGGTAACATAGCCTTCATCTCTCAGAGCGGCGCCATCATCAACACAGTGGTTGATTGGAGCATCCAGCAGGACATTGGTTTCTCTGCCGTCATCTCGGTGGGCAACCAGGCTGACCTCGACTTCATCGACTACCTCAGGTTCGTGGAGCGCGATCCAAAGACCAAGGGCATCATCCTCTACATTGAGGAGATCCAGGACGGTAAAACCTTTATGAAGGTGGTCAGCGAGGTCTCAAAGACCAAACCTGTCGTGGCAATCAAGTCTGGCTCGTCCCGGAAAGGACAGGAGGCGGCGTCATCGCATACGGGTTCGCTCTCCGGGTCGTATGATGTCTACATGGAAGCGTTCCGTGATTCGGGTGTGATCCCTGTCCACACCCTTACCGGCGCATTCCAGGTCGCCGAGATGCTGGCGCTCCCCAAAGGTTACCCCAAGGGCAAGCGGGCGATCGTGATCACAAACGCCGGCGGATTTTCCGTCTTATCCTCTGACTATGCCGAACGCTACAACGTCAACCTGATCGACCTGCCGCCACAGGTTCTCCAGGAGCTCAATGAGTTCCTGCCTGACTTCTGGAACAAGAATAACCCAATCGACGTCCTTGGTGATGCCAATGAGAAGCGGTTTGCGCAGGTCTTCGAGGTGCTCGCCAGACACCAGGACTGCTGGGACATCGCCTTCGTGGTCGGGTTCCCGAACCTCGTCATCGGATCCGACCAGCTGGCAAACCAGATCGTCCGATTCTCGGATATGACCGAGAACGTGATCATCGGGGCGCTGCTCGGCGGCGGTTCCATGGAGCGTGGCCGCAAGATCCTCAAAGAAAACGGAATCCCGAGCTTTGATGAACTCGATTTCACTTTCCGGGTGATGGGCAGGATCCTCTGGCAGAGGTTCCGCTGAAGGATCCTCGCTCCCAAAAATATTTTTCCCTGCTCACCCTGGCGATGGTAGCCTGTGTGAGTGCCACACCCTCCCTCGCGTCCCTCGCGGCAACAAGAGCGACTGACCGCCCGCCTCAAGCACCGGGGCCCACAAAACAGGGTAAAATGGCCCACTACCGCCGCCGGCGTCAGCCCTGGACCATTTCCGGGCATTTTCTTTCCATCCTCTCGACCCCCATCTGCGCGACCGTTGCGAGCGCCGCACAGACCCGGACCACCGCAAAATCGTCCCGGTTTGCCCGGCCCCACCCTTCCGCTGGAAGGGGAAGGGGGAGGTCGAGACCCTGATCAAGGGTAAGATCCCTCGTGCCGGGGGCCGAAACGCTGACCGGCGACCTGCCAGAGTGGTGCGGTCCAGAACCTGATGTACCTCTGCCGGGGAAGGATCCGTCCAGGAATAAGGTCGCAAATATCTGCGGTTTCTGGAAGGATCTACCTGAGGGATGGAAGCCGGATCATCCCCGACGAGAAGGCCTTCCAGGGATAGGGGACCGCAAGGAAGAACGGGATGGCAAGGACGATCGCAACCGGGATCGTCATAAGCCCGATTGAAAGCGACGTCAGGTCAGCGATCCACCCGGTGGCTGCAACCCCCATCCCGCCCACGCCGACCGCGAGTCCGAGCATCAGCCCGGAGACGAGCCCGACGTTCCCGGGGGCTATCTCGTGAGCCATGGCAACCGTGACAGCGAAGGTCGACCAGAGAATGAATCCAAAGATGATCATCGCGACCAGGGAGACAATGCCGTCGGTCATGAGGAAGACTACAAACGGCGGAATGGCGGAGACCAGCCCGATGAGCGTATACTCTTTGCGACCGTAGCGGTCTGAGAGTGTCCCGCCGACGAGCTGCCCCACAACCCCGGCGATGAGCATGCCCGAGACCAGCAGGTTCGCGGTCACGAGGTCGATGCCCCGCAGGGTGAGAATGGTCGGGAGGAACGCGACCGAGCCGAATATCGCCCATGCCCGGAGGCCTGAGGCCACGACCAGGAGGGCGACCGCCCGGCATGCAGGCCGCTGCTCACCCTGGGAGGGCGGTGCAGGAGCCTTGAGGCGCCCGGGGGCAGGCAGGATGTAGCGGAGCACTGCCGCCATCACGATCCCCGGGACGGCGAGGATGACAAGCCCTGGAAGGCCCATGAGGCCGACGGCCACCCCGGCGCATATGGGGCCGACCGCGTACCCCAGGTTACCGCCGATGACGAAGTAGGAGGTGATCCGGCCCCGGCTCGCATCCCTGGTCAGGCGGCTGACGGTCCCAAGCGCGCTCGGGTGGAAGAAAGCATGCCCCAGCGCTGCTACGGCAACTGATGCGAGAACCAGGTAGTAGTTGTTGAGCAGGCCGATGATGGATATGAACGTCGCGCTGATGAGGACGGTGACGCTGATATGGACCACAAGTCCCCGGGCGTCGTAGAGCCAGCCGACAATCGGCTGCATCATCGACGACGTGAGGTTATAGACCGTGACGATCAACCCCGCGAGAAAGAACGAGTATCCCTGCTCTGCGATGAGGAGCGGCAGGATTGCAGGAAGAACCGGCGAGTAGAGGTCAGTCACCAGGTGGGCCGCAGAGAGACCCCATACAGATTTTGTGTCAGGAGTCACGGTCCTCAGATCCGCTTCAAGCGTATGACCTCTACCGTGATATCTACTCGTTCCTTTCGGTGGTGGGCAAACGTCCGCCGCATCGGGAACGCGCACCGGACTATCTCCTCGATCACCGCCCGGTCTTCGGTGTAAGCGGCCACGAAGGAACTCGAGCCCTCGTTGAAGATGCCGTAGACCACGTTCCCGAGCTCGAGCGCCCGATCAATGAATGGCCGGTCGGCATGCGCCTTCTGTGCCCCAAACGGCGGGTTCATCACGACGGTGTCGCACACGAGCCCCGCCCAGTCAACATCCGGGCTCCTGATGTCGGCGACGATGAAATCCACGGTGACCCCAAGCATCTCCGCGTTCTGCCGCGCGATCTCGATCGCGGCCGGATCGATATCCACCCCGGTCACGTTTGATGCGTCGAGGAGGGCTGCACCGCAAGCGAGGATCCCGGTCCCGCACCCGAGGTCGCAGACCCGTCGCCCCCCGATTGCTCCCTGCATGGCGGCATGATGGAGGAGACGGGCCGCCACCGGAGCCGGGGTCTGGTACTGCTCGAGACGGGCCGTCGGCCGCTCAAAGCCCTGCAGACGTTCCAGCCGCATCTCGAGCTGCCTGAGGTTCATGGGGAGAGGTACTCGTCGATCGCGTAATCCTCCCAGGCCCGGACACCGCAGAGTATCTCGAACTCAGGCGGCGTCAGCACCGGGACCGGGAACCTGATCTGGTCGTCGTAGGCGAGCCGGGGGCAGGCGGTGTTCACGTACGCCCCAAACCCGAGGTCGAGCATCCCGGCAGGGGAGACCTCGCGCATCGCAACAAGCACCGCGCGGTCTGAGAGCGCGGCGAGCCGCCGGGCAAGCGCCATCCGCTGCTGCCCGCTCTTCGTGCTGACGATGATCCCGAAACTCCCGGCACCATCTGCCTTCGCCATCACCGCGGCACGGCGGCGGACCAGGCGCGATGCGTCCACCGTCCGGGCCTCGCCGGTGAAGGGGTCGAGCGCCACCACCCGTGAACGGGTGGCAAGCTGGATCCCGGTGGGATGGAAGACCCCCGTCCCGACAAAGAGGATCTCGTCCCTCCCGGTCGCCCGCGCTGCGGCGAAGTTGCACCCGAGCACCTGTCCAGGGAGCGGTGTGCGCCTATCACCGGGAGCGACGACCGCCTCGATACCGTGTTCCGCAAGATACGCCACCATCGCGCTGACCAGGTGAACATGCTGGACGGTGGTAACAAGGCCAATCCGACGGCTCTCAAGCACCGGTAAGGCGCGGGAGAGCACGCTCACGTCGAAGTCGATCCGGACAGGCTCGTAGATGACGTCAGGGCGCTCCTCGAGTGGCGCGTGGCCAAAGTGGACCAGGACGTCGGCGTGTGCGAGGGTATCAAGCGCAAGGTCACAGGCCCCGTAGCAGGGGTCGCCGCTGATAATAACCCAGAATCCGGCATCACGGAGCGCGGCCGCTACCTCCGGCGCCTGCCGCGCAAGCCCTGCCGGGAACTGAAGGGCGACGCATTCTACACCGCGCTCGCTGAGCCGGCGGATGAGGTCAGAGACAGGTATCAACGACACGCACCCGGCCCCCGGAGATATCGACCCTGACCAGGGTCTTGAGCGGCCGGCCGATATCAGCATTGCCTCGGGATATCACCACGCAGATATCAGCGATATCGGCGCCGACCTGCCCGAGCGCGCTGATGAGGGCTCGGAGCGTTCCCCCGGTGCTGCAGACGTCGTCGATGATCACGACACGCTCGCCTGCGCCGACACCGTTTAAGTAGAGTTCCCCTTTCGAATAGCCGGTGGTCTGGTGCACCGCAACCTCCCCGGGCAGGTTGTAGGAGCGTTTTCTGACGACCACCAGCGGGATATCGGTCATCATCGAGAGCGCGACACCGATGTGGATCCCCATCGCCTCGCAGACGACGATCTTGTTGACGCCTTTGAGGTCAAGGACCCGCACCATGGCACACGCGACCTCACGGAGGAGCGCTGGCTCAACGAGTGGCACCCCGTCGGTTATCGGGTGGATGAAATAATCGTACTCCCCGCGCTTCATGATCGGGGAGGCTTCCAGCGACCGTACCAGTCGTTCAAGCATCCAGATCACTCATATCTCCAAGAAACGCCTCGACCACGTCACGGTTGACGTGCGGCATACAGATGATCCGCATATGCCCTGCCCGGGTCTTTGAGACTCGCCAGCCAGCGGGCGCACGGTCACAGGAGAACGTTGCCACGTTGACATCCGGGGTCACCGCTCTCTCGTAGCCAAGCGTCTCCATCCCCTCGATCAACCGCCGGCAGTTCTCCATACACCCGGTGATCACCGCCCGCATACCATCCATCCCCAGGTACTCAAGGACCGCGAACGCGGCTGCCACCGACGCGCCCGGCCTGGTCCCGGCGAGGGTGTACTCCTGCTTCACAGTCAGGTAGGGTGTATCGACGTAGAGAGAAGAAAAATACTCCGGGTCCCTGACAAGGAGGCAGCCTGCCGGGATGGTGCTCATCCCCATTTTGTGGGGGTCGATGGATATGGAGTCGACGCCGGGGAGCCGGAAATCAAATGGGATCTGCCGGTCAAGAAACGGTATCACCAGCCCCCCGAAGGCTGCGTCGACGTGGAGGAAGATCTCCCGGTCCAGGGCGAGGTCTGAGAGATGGGCGATGGGGTCTACCACCCCGTACTCCGTCGTTCCGGCGACGCCGATGAGAGCGACCGTGTTTTTGTCCACGAGGTCGTCGATCGCTTCTGTGTCCATCCTGAACTCTGCATCGAGCGGCACCGTCCGCGTTTCAACCCCCAGAATGTCAGAAGCCTTCTGGAACGAGAAGTGGCCTGACGCCGGCACAACCGCGTTCGGGAACTTCACCGGCTTTTGCTTCTTTGCGATCCGGAATGCCTGGATGTTGGATTCGGTTCCTCCGGATGTCGCATATCCACCTGCTTCGGGTAGGTGCATCAGCGCGGCGAGCCGCTGGACGAGGAGTCTCTCAAGCGCCGCCGTCCCCGGGAAGAGCCCGGGGTCGCCGAGGTTGGTCTCGAGGAACATCGCGTGCGCCCGTGCCGCGACCGGGTGGGGCGGTGTGCACATCGAACTCAGGATATTCTGGTAGCCGAGATCCTCCTGTCGTTTCAGCGAAAGGAAAGTGAAGAGGATTTTCTCGGGGCATCCAACTTCACGCATTTCTTCTCGCCGCATCAAGGAGGATCTGTCGCTCTTTCCGGGCCACGGCCTCACGGATGCGCGGAACCGCGTCGATGTTTGCCGAGACGCTGGTGATGCCGTGCTCGACGAGCCATGCAACCATATCAGGATCAGAACCGGCCTGGCCGCAGATCGAGCACTCAACACCGTGCTTCCGGCAGGCTTTGATTGCGTGATCGATCAACCGGAGCACAGCAGGGTGCTCAGGATCGTACATATCTGCGACATGCTCGTTGTTCCGGTCGATGGCGAGCGTGTACTGGACGAGATCGTTCGTCCCGAACGAGGCGAACTTGATCCCGGCCTTGATGAAGTCCTCGATGAGGATGGCGCTGCTTGGAACCTCAATCATGACACCGAGGGTCACGTTCTCCACATCGACTCCCCACTCTTTCATCATCGCGCGGGCCTGGACGAACTCAGCGGGCTGGTTGACCAGCGGGAACATAACACCGAGGTTGCTGTAGCCTGCGGCCCAGAGCCTCTTGAAGGCCTCAACCTGCATGCGGAACTGTTCCGGGCTCCGGAGGTCCCGACGGATGCCGCGCCACCCGAGCATCGGGTTGTGCTCGTCCGGTTCTACTTCTCCGCCTTCCATGTTCCGGAACTCGTCGGTCGGGGCGTCCAGGGTCCGGACCCAGACGGGTTTCCCCGGGAAGGCATCGAGCACCGTCTTGATACCACGGTAGAGCTCGCTGATGAACTTCTCTTCCTCGCCGTGCTCAACATACCAGCCCGGTGTCCTGTTCAGGCCGAGGATGAGGTGCTCGATCCTGAGGAGGCCGACACCGTCTGCTCCGGTGGCGGCAGCCCGCATTGCAGCCTCGGGAAGAGAGACGTTCACCTTGACGAGTGTGCCGGTGATCACGGGGGCCGGCGGTGCTTCCGCGACTGCTCTCCGTGCTGCCGGGGTTGGGACCTCGACCGCTCCTTCGTAGATGATACCCTTCTCGCCGTCAACGGTGATGATCTGCCCGTCCCGCAGCACCTTCGTCGCTTTCTTGGTCCCGACGACCGCAGGCGTCCCGAGTTCCCGGCTCACGATGGCAGCGTGACAGGTCATACCGCCCTCGTCAGTGACGATGGCCCTGACCCGGCGCATCGCCGGCACCATGTCGGGGTTGGTCATCTTGGTGACCAGGATATCGCCTTCCTTGATCGTGCTCGTGTCTCTGACATCCCGCACGATCACAACGCTGCCGTTCGCTATCCCGGGGGAAGCGCCCTGGCCTTCCAGCAACACCACACCGAGTGCGCTCTCAGCTTCCGGCGCGGGTTCTGCACCCGGGCGGGGGATCTCCGGCCTCCTGATGGTCGTGATGGGTCGGGACTGGAGAATAAAGATCTCGTCGCCGACAATTGCCCATTCAACATCCTGTGGGATACCGTAATGATCCTCCACGATCTTTCCAAGCGTTGCGAGGCGCGCCACCTCTGCGTCCGTGAGGACCGGGGCGGTGCGCTTTTCGGAGGAGAGTTTGACGACCTTTGTCCCGTCATCGCCCTCCGGCACGATCATGATCTCCTTCTCGGCGATCAGGCGATCGACCACACGCCCTGATCGCAGGTCGAAGACATAATTATCGGGCGAGACGCTCCCTGAGACAACGGCTTCGCCGAGCCCCCAGGAGGCCTCGATGATCGTCAGGGGCTCGCCGGTGACAGGATGGGATGTGAACATGACACCTGACTTCTCAGACCTGATGAGTTCCTGCACGACAACGGCGATATTCACACCACGGTCGTCGAATCCCTGCTTTGCCCGGTAATAGATGGCTCGCGCGCCATACAGCGAGGCCCAGCACCGCTGGACAGCATCAAGAAGATCATCGTTGCCGAGAACGTTGAGAAACGTCTCCTGCTGGCCGGCGAAACTGGCCTCAGGGAGGTCTTCGGCGGTGGCGCTCGACCGGACGGCGACAACCACCTCGTTTGCGCCCATCTGAGCATACGCGTCGACGATATCTTCCTTGATATAGTCGGGGATCTCGGCGCTCAGGACAAGGTCCTGCACTTCCCTGGAGACCGATTCCAGCGCATCGTTATCATCAACATCCAGGCGCTCCAGTTTGCGGAAGATCGCGTCTTCGATCCCGGTCTCAACCAGGAACCTGCGGAACGCCTGGGCAGTCACCACAAACGCTTTCGGCACAGGGAGGCCGAGGGAGGCCATCTCGCCCAGAGATGCTCCCTTTCCACCTACGGAGGTGATGTCTTCCTTTTTTATTTCCTCGAGCCACAGAATGTTGGGCATTTCCTTCATGCTCGCACCACACATATACTTCTCATCATGACATAAAAGATTTCGGAAGAAAAAGCATCAATATACATGATGTCGAATCAGATATGGGTTGAACTGTGAGATATAGAGTACTTGTCAGCGACCCGCTGGCAGAGGAAGGGCTTGACATCCTGAAAGAATTCTGCGATGTGGATGTCAACACCGGGCTGACCGAGGACCAGCTAGTTGCTATTATCGGGGACTACGATGCCCTGCTGGTGCGCTCGGGCACCGAGGTGACAGCGCGTGTCATCGATGCGGGAACGAAGCTGAAGTTCATCGGCCGTGCCGGCGCCGGGGTAGATAATATCGATCTCGACGCGGCGACGCGCAGGGGTATCGTCGTTGCCAACGCTCCCGAAGGAAACACCCTGGCGGCAACTGAGCACACAATGGCGATGATGCTCTCGCTTGCGCGCAATATCCCCCAGGCAAGTGCATCGCTCAAGAAAGGTGAGTGGAAGCGCTCCAGGTTCATGGGGATCGAGCTCAACGACAAGACTCTCGGTATCGTGGGTCTCGGACGTATAGGGACTGAGGTTGCGAAGCGCGCAAGGGCGATGGAGATGAAATGCATCGCATACGATCCCTTCATCAGCAAGGAGCGCGCCGCAAAGGTCGGTGTGGAACTGGTCGCGCTTGATGACCTCTTCAGGCGGTCGGACATCATCACGGTCCACACGCCGCTGATCAAGGAGACCCGCCACATGGTCAACGCTAAAAGTATCGCCACCATGAAGGACGGTGTCCGGCNNGCACGCGGCGGGATCATCGATGAAAAGGCGCTCGCGGACGCGATTCGAAGCGGCAAAGTCGCCGGTGCTGCGCTGGATGTCTTTGAGTCCGAACCGCCGACCAACTCTCCGCTTCTCGGGCTGGATCAGGTGATCGTCACCCCGCACCTCGGGGCGAGCACGGTCGAGGCGCAGAAAAATGTCGCCGTCTCGGTGGCGAACCAGTGTATCAGCGTTCTTTCGGGCGGGTCGGCGAAATACGTGGTGAACGCGCCAATGGTGCCTCCCGAGCAGCAGGCGCTGATCGAGCCCTACGCGATGCTCGCGCAGAAAATGGGAAGCCTGCTTATTCAGCTCATCGAGGGGCGTCTTGAGTCTATCGACGTCACCTACGGGGGCGAGATCGCCCAGGCGCCGAATACGAAGTTCATCACCCGCGTCGTCCTGAAGGGCCTGCTGGACCCGATCCTGCAGATGCCGGTCAACATCGTGAACGCTGAGTTCGTCGCAAAGGAACGCGGGATCCGGGTGAGCGAGACCACCACCGAAGAGGCGCACGGTTTCAAGAATCTCATCACTATCGCTGCAACGACTGACCGGATGACCGAGTCGGTGAGCGGTAACGTCTCCGCCCCGAACCGGGCGCGGATCGTAAACATCGGCGGGTACATGACCGAC
>LFRN01000158.1:0-2790 GCA_001512375.1 Candidatus Methanoculleus thermohydrogenotrophicum
TTCCACTGTGTCAGGATCTTGTTGGTCTCGTAGAGAGAGATGGAATGCTGTTCCTGTTCCCATGCGTTCTTTCGCAATGCAAGAGTATCGTTATAGACCCACCGACAGATCTCAAGCGTCTGCTCAAGCAGAGTTACTTGAGACTTTGAGGGATAGAGTCGATACCGATATGTCTTACGCATTATAGTCTTATACGTCGCGATGCATAATAAGGTTGTCGATGGACGGCATTCATCCCCCCACTAAAGTAGGGGGCCTTCTGCCTGTTTTCTTCGTAAACTCCTGAAGTCCTCCGGTCTTCGACGTAGTGTCAGGTTGTTCGGCTATCCGAGCACTGTCCCCTCCCCGGCACGATGGATATTTCCTGGACGGACCATCGAATGTGGCTACTACTTCACCGCGGGTGCCGCCGACTCGCTCAACCTGACGCCGGATTTCTGAGATCGTCGGGACATGCAGCCCGCTATGAGCGACACCGAATGCCATGTTCCGGGAACGTCGATAGCGAGGCGGAGTCGGGTTGGTCGCGGCCTGGAGGGTGACCGGCGTCTTCATTCATAAAGCGGCGGAAGAAGCCTGATGCTTGAGGACCCCCCTCGATGTCATCACAATCTATATAGTTAGGTAAAGCCTAACTAATTAGGCAGAGGTTATGTCGGCACGAGTTGAGCGTCTGTTTGAGGTGTTTGAACGCCTCTTCACCATCAAAGACGAATGTTCCTGCGAGATCCTTTCCGAGTGTGGGCTTGGCGACATGACGGCGAAGCAGATCGCCTACCTAAAGGCCATCGACGAGCACGGCGACGTGACGTTCAGCAGGCTCGCCGAGATCACCGGGAATTCGAAACCCACCATCACGGAGATGGTCGACAGGTTCGTCCGGATGGAGTGCGCCTACCGGCAGAAGTCCCCCGATGATGGGAGGGTAACTTACATCCGCCTGACTGAGAAGGGGAGGATGGTAGCGAACGCTGAAGAAAACGCGCTCCACCGGATGATCAAGAGGATAATGCGGACGCTCGACGAGAACGAAGTGGATCTCCTGGTGGAGATCTTGAAAAAGGTCGGGTGATTTCTGGCCGGCCTCATTGCCAGGCGAATGCGAATCAAACAATCTGGAGTTATCATGCAATCATCACAACAGGACACCAGCAACGAGCACATTGTCATACCGCTCTTAGAGATCGTGGTCTACCCGGAGACCCGGACGAAGCTCCTGGTCGGGAAAACCATCGGAGAGGCCCTGATCGCTGCAATGAAGAGCGGAGGGTCGGCATCCGCAGTCGGACTTACTGCAAAGAGCGGCGCAACGCCCCGGGAAAATCCGGCCGACGCGTTTTATACTGTTGGGACCCTCCTTTCAATCACGCACGCACAGCCGGCGGAAGACGGCTACCTGATCTTTGCGCATGCAACCTCGCGGGTGAAGGCTGTAACGCTCTCTGAGAACGACGGGCTGTTCTACGCTGCCTGCGAGTCGCTTCCGGACACGCCGGACCTCGATGAAGATGGCCGGGCAGAGATGCTCATGGCCGTCAAAGCGGCTGTCCATGATCTCAGCAGCAACTTCCAGGGTTCCGAGCAGTTCACCCGCCCCGTCGACAGGATGGAGTCTGTCGACCAGATCATGGGGTTCGTTCTGCCCTTCATGCCGGTGGACGTTGCAACGAAACAGTCACTCCTAGAGACTGTCTCTGTTCAGGAGCGCTACAACGCGTTCCTCCGGCTCCTGGTAAACTTGAACGAGAGCATCACCCTCAAGATCGAGGTGGCCCGGAAGGCCTCCGAGAAGGTCGGGAAAGCAAACCGGGAGGCGCTGCTTCGGGAGCAGCTCCGGGTGATCCGGGAAGAACTCAGCGAGATCGAGGGCTCCTCCGGCGATGGCAACTACCGGGAGCGGATCGAGCGCTCGACGATGCCCGACGAGGTGCGGAAGAAGGCACTCGCTGAGCTCAAAAAGCTCGAGATGGGTGGGAGCCAGCACCACGAGAGTCAGGGGATAAGGAACTACCTCGACCTCCTGCTCGACCTTCCCTGGACGGTTGAGGAGAAGAAGAGCATCGACATCGAAGAGGCCCGCCGCGTCCTGGATAGCAACCACAACGGCCTCGAGGAGGTCAAGGAGCGCATCATCCAGCATCTGGCGGTCATGAAGCTCAAGCAGGAGAAGCAGGGCTCGATCCTCCTCCTCGTGGGCCCGCCTGGCACGGGCAAGACAAGCCTCGGACGGAGCATCGCGGATGCCCTGGGTCGGAAGTACGTCAGGATCAGCCTTGGCGGTGTCAGGGACGAGGCGGAGATCCGGGGGCACCGGCGGACCTACGTCGGCGCGCTGCCCGGCCGGATCATCCAGGGGATCAGGAGGGCCGGGACGAAGAACCCTGTCTTCGTCCTCGACGAGGTCGACAAGGTCGGCTACTCGCATCAGGGAGATCCGGCAAGCGCCCTCCTCGAGGTCCTCGACCCCGAACAGAACAGCACGTTCTCGGATCACTACCTGGAGGTGCCCTACGATCTCTCAGACGTGTTCTTCATCGCGACGGCGAACACGCTTGCAACCATCCCGGCACCGCTCCTCGACCGGATGGAGGTGATCGAGATCTCGGGCTACACAAAGAACGAGAAGTTTGCGATCGCAAAAGACCACCTGCTGCCGGAGACCCTGGAGGAGCACGGACTTGATGAGGGAAAACTCCAGGTCGACGACGGCGCCATCGAGGCGATCATCGACCGCTACACCCGGGAAGCGGGCGTCCGGGGTCTCAAGAAACAACTGGCGCGGATCGCGCG
>LFRN01000158.1:2923-3149 GCA_001512375.1 Candidatus Methanoculleus thermohydrogenotrophicum
GGGAAAGGGAAACTGACATTAACCGGCCAGCTCGGAGACGTGATGAAGGAATCGGCCCAGATCTCGCTCAGCCTGATCCGTTCAAGGCTGGCGGCCACGCCGAGCCGGTTTGATTTCTTTGCAAGCGATATCCACATCCACGTTCCGTCGGGAGCGACCCCGAAGGACGGCCCTTCGGCTGGGGTGACCATCTTTACGGCTCTCGCCTCCCTCGTCACCGGCAGAG
>LFRN01000158.1:3291-21555 GCA_001512375.1 Candidatus Methanoculleus thermohydrogenotrophicum
GTCGTTGCGTATTCGAAGAAGCGGTGCGTGCCCGTGCACGACTTCTGACCGTCCTTTGCGGCCGGGGGCGGGCACAACGACATTTTTGTTACGGCAACACCTGGACCCCCGCTATCCGGCGCAGCACGACGTCGCTCGTCATCGCCCAGGCCGGGACTGTCGATATCGACGGGGAGCGGAGAGTCGTGCACGTCGTCTACGACGAGCGAGCGGGACGTCATCCCAAAGTTCTGGCCCCTGGCGACCGAACGATGCGTGCCACCGGACAGGGCGGGGGTCTCTCCGGATGTTACCGGAAACCGGGTTGCAAGTTTCGTAAAGCGCCTGATCGACGCTATGGGGTCAGAAAGGGCCTGATGGCTGAAGGTTTGCCGGGTGTACCCGGGGTACCGACCGCGCTCTCTTCAACGTCCAGCATACTGGGCAGTTCCCGGCATCGAGGTTCCGGCCGGTCGCACCCGAGTACGCGGCCATACCCGCCGGGGCCCGCGAGGTCTTCGGCCCCGACCGAGATCCCCGTGCCCGGCCAACCTTCCCGAGGGCTACGTCTTCGAAGACACCGTCCGCTTTTCCGATGGCAGCGTCACGCTCATCTACGTCATCACTGCCGACGATCTCCGGGTCACAAGACTCTCGTCCTCCTGCCGCTCGGGGCGGTCGCGGGAGATATCTCGGGGAGTACCTCCTCTTCCTCGACGAGACCGTCGCCGTATTTTCCGAAAGTGAGCGACGGGACCCGCCCTGTGCGACAGGGAGAAACCCGGGGCCCCGCGTCCGGTCATCGGACGTCCATCCGCAGGAACCGTATATATGCAATGGAGAAGAAGACCGACGGGAAGACGATCAGCGCCGCGAAATTCCGCCAGATCCGGATTGCCGCATCTTCGGGGGGCGCAGGCCCTGTTTTCGACCAACCGGGACTGTTTTCGGCTGGAAATTCTCTCCAGGCGTAGGAATATTTACCTTTTCTCTCACTTCTCTCTACATGTTCGCTGTCTTCTTCGGAAAGCGGAAGGCCGGATACACCCTGTACGGCTCACGGAACTGGAGAGGGTCCCGGCTGGAACCGGGAGTGCCGGGGCTCCATACTCGGTCCCCCTCCCTCCAAGGTGTGCTTACCGGATGTCCATCCGCAGGAACCGCGTGTATGCGATAGCGAAGAAGACGACGGGGTAGATGGTCAGCGCCGCAACGCTCGACCATATCTTGCCGAGCGTATCCTCGAGGGTCGCCCCAGAGGAGTTGCTGATCCCCTGGATGAGGGCGTTGATCGCCATCTGCGGTGATGCGAGGTTTGCGATTCTCTGGATCAGGTCAAACTGCCCGTAATACGCCGTAATCGCTGCCTGGTATTCTTCCGACGAGATATCCCCGCCGTATGCGGCAGGGTCGGGCTCCTCCATCATGAGCGCCATGCCGATATGCGTGGTGGTATAGGGGATCACGAACGAGAGGAGGACGAAGACGACCACCGAGAGGAGCAAGGCGCTGCCGCTCTCCCGGCAGAGGGTGGAGAGCGCAAGCGCGATGGAGAAGAATGTCACGAGGAAGAGGAGGGTGATACCGGCATAGGTCAGGATCATCCATAGATCATCGGGGGAGGGCACGAACGAGAAGACGAGGAGCATCGCGGTGGAGATGAGGAGCACCCCCCCGACGACGATGGCCAGCAGGGCAATGCCTCCGAGCGCCTTGCCGTTGATGACCTCGTCCCGGTAGACCGGGTGGGAGAGCAGGCTTTTGAGCGATCGGGACTCCTTCTCCCCGGAGACCAGGTCGAATCCGACGGCGATGGCGAGGAGGCCCCCGTAGGAGACCAGTGTCAGGAACATCGAGGAGTAAATCCCTTCGACCGGTGGTTTTGCGGGCATCATCATCCGCCCCGGTTCATCGAACCGGTCATCCATCGCCGCCAGTTGCTGGGAATACCTGTCCAGTTCTCTCTCGTAGCTCACGACCCCGCTGTATGTCCCCGCCAGGGCGATGGCGAGGAACAGGGCGAGGATCACCAGGAATCGCCAGCCCGTGATCTGGTCGGCGAACTCTTTTTTGGCCACAGTGAAGACCCGTTTCGCCGTCATGTGCCCCCGGGGAATCCGGCGTGCCTGCGCCTTCCCTGTTACCGTCGATTCCGTTACCATCCCTTTATCCTCGCAAGACCCCCGCCCAGAGCACCGTCGGCTCTTTTCGGGTCCGGAAAACCGTCCAGACATTGCTATCCAGAGACTGGGATGTAACTCTATTTACCTTTTCTCTCACGTTCCTCTACACGCCCGTTCCCTCTTCCCGAAACTGCCCGTTCCTGGATTTCTTACCCGGTTCCCTCCGCGGTGTGGTCACCGGATGTCCATCCGCATGAACTTCACGTATGCGGCGGCGAAGAAGACTGACGGAAAGACAAGTAACGCCGCGAAATTCCGCCAGATCCGGCTTGCCGCATCCTCGGGCGGCAGCTCCGAAGGATAGGCCACCGTTGAGGCCACGGTATTATAAGCCATCATCGGGGAGAAGATATTGACAGTATCGGTGACAAATTGCTGTTTGCTCCGGTAGATCTCCATCTCCTCGATGTACTGCCTGGACTCTTCCTCGTACGCCTTCCATACCGCTTCATCAACCGGACGCCCGTCCACGGTCACCGGCCTCTCCGGTCCCTGCGGTATGTCTCCAGCAACCACGCCCCCGAGGACCATCCCGAACATCTGCAGCAGATAGGTGAAGGCAAAGAAGAGCGTCAGACCATAGACCACCGCATGCCCGCTTTCTTTCACGACGACCGAGAGCGCGAGGGCGAGGGCGAAGAACGCAAGCAGGAACAGGAATGAGGCGAACCCGAAGATCAGGATCGCGACGACCTCGCCCGCCGTCGGCACGATCGAGAAGACGAGGAGCACGGCGGAGGTGAGCGTGAACGCGACGGCCAGAGCGACCCCGAGAGCGGCCATCCCCCCGAGCGCCTTGCCGTTGATGACCTCGTCCCGGTAGACCGGGTGGGAGAGAAGGCTTTTGAGCGATCGGGACTCCTTCTCCTTCGAGACCAGGTCGGCTCCCGTCGCAATCGCGAGGACGCCGCCGAAGACTATCAGCGAACTCTCCAGGTGCTGGAAGATGGACAGGATCGACGGTCGTTCAGGCATCATCCCTGCCGAACCGGTGGCGTCTCCCGCCGCCTGCAGCTGCTGGTTATACACTTCAAGATTCTGGTTGTACTGGTCGATCCCCTGGTGCATGCCGAGCAGGGTTAACATCAAAAGCAACGCAAGGATCACCAGAAACTTCCGGCTGGTGAGGTGGTCGGAGAACTCCTTCCCGGCCACGATTAAAATCCGTTCTGCTACCATAGATTACCTCTGTTGTGCTATATGGTCGATCATCGCCTCCGCGAGGCGATGCTCTGCGAGAAGAGGTACGCGATGACGAGGAGCGAGGCGACGACGGCACACGCGACCGGGACCAGAGGGAGCGGGTCCTCGCGGATCGGCTCTTCCTGCACAGAACTGTCCTTGATGTAGTAAGTCATAGGACTGTCATACATGCGTCCGACGAGATACGCAGTCTCGTCGTACCCGACCACGGTCCCTGCGGCGACCGCAATCACCTCGTATCGGTGGTTGCCCGGGGCGTGGACAACGATATGCCCCTCTTCAAGCCCGGTGATCCGGATGCCATCCATGTAGCCGTCGACGCGGGTCCCGGTCTCCTCCTCTCCCGGGCGGTCGTAGGAGAGAGAGACAAACGGCATGCCATAGTGTTGCATCCCATACTTCTCGCGATCTTCTTCAGTCCGCTTCCATGGGATGCTGATGCCCCCGGGCTGAAGGTTGGAGGCGAGGGTGCCGCGACCGGTATCCGGGACATCGGCCTCCAGGTCCAGGACGCCCCGGTTCCCGGCCGCATCGTAGGCGATGACCCGGACGGTATGCGGGCCCGGCGGGAGGATGACCTGCCCTGATGCGAGGACGCCAAAGTCGGTCCCGTCGATGATGAAGTGCGTCACCGCGGGTTCGGAGACAGTGTACCGGATCGTCCCGTCTTCGTCGACCGATCCTTTTACTGCCGGAAGCGTCGTGTCGTCTGCGGCGGCAAGGGTCCGGACCATGCCGGTCACCGCTTCGGTGCAGGACGCCGCCAGGGAGAGGTTCAGGGTCTTGGGGATATCATCCGGGGTGTGCTGCAGGGTGTAGCCGCTGTTGTCGGTTATCAGGGCAGCGGGGGTGTGGTGCTCCCAGAAGCGCCAGTGGTCGCCCCCGAGACTCGATCCAATCAGATGGTTGATCGCCTGGGATTCGGGGACGGCGTCCAGGATCCAGCGGTACTGGGGGAGGGTCTCGACGCGGAGTTCGTCGCCACGTGCCACACAATCGAGGTTGACGGCTGCGATGATATCCGCAGCAAGGTCCGCGTGGCGGTCCAGCCAGTCAGCGCTTCCTCGCAGCCCGATCTCCTCGCCGGAGAAGGCGATGAAGTAGACCGACCGGTCCAGAGGCTCTGTTCGGAGCGCCCGTGCGACCTCAAGCATCACGGCAACCCCGGCGGCGTTGTCGTCCGCTCCCGGACAGTCGGGACCGTAGGCGTCGTAGTGTGCGCATACGATGACAATCCCCGGAGCGGAGCCATCCTTAATACCGACGACGTTCCGGGTCGTGGCCGGTCCCGCGTCCGTTTCGACGAAAAAAGGCTCTTCATACACGGTATACCCATACTCTTCCAGCCTGCCGGCGAGGTAGTCGGCGGCCGCCCCGTCGTCCAGCCCGGGAACCCGTTGGTAGTTGGTGAGCACCCCGATGGTCCCGGTTAATGAATCCACGCCATCGGCACTGGCGGGGGCGGGTATCGCCGCGACGATGAGGAGCAGGGCGGCGAAGACCGGGGCTCTGGCGGTGAGGAGGCCAAAAAATTGGGAAGAGGAGAGATCTGCCGCCATTGTGGGTTATCCTTACACCAGGATGAGGTCCCCGCGAGCCGAGGCGCTCTCGGAACCTTCACTGCACGTGATCTCCCAGTGGTACGAACCGGCACTGGCGGGCGTAAAAGGTACCGACAGCTTTCCCTTCCAGTTGTTGTTGATGAGCGGAACGTCGAAAATGGACTTCGTGGCTACGGAACCATCCGGCCCTTCCAAGTGGAATTGGGTCGTTTGCCCAACTACCTCGTTGTAATCCCTGTATTCACAATCCACGTCGATCTGGTAGGTTACCCCGGGTATATAGGAGCCGACGTACGTACCGGCCGAAGCGGTGCAGTCGATGCCTCCGTCCTCATTGATCAGGAGCGAGCCCCCATTAATGGCCACGGCATGCAGCCCGTTCTCCGCGCTGACCGGCGCCACAACCATGCAGACCAGGAGCAGGCCGATGACGGCAACGGCACACGGTCCGAACATTTTTTTCTGTTTCATGATGTTTTTACCTCCGTTCATGCGTACCCGGGGAGGCCATAGAACCATAACGGCTATCTCTGATGACAGCCAACAGTCATAGTGGCCCTCCGGGCATGTGGGGCGCATCATCCTGCCGTGAACTGCGGATGTGTGGCCCCCCAACTTGTGCGAATGCCAGATTCCGGCACCCGCACTCCTTCCATCGACCCTGGGGCACATATCTCTTCTCTCACATCTCTCTACACATCCGCCCGCTCTTTCCGAAAGTGAGCGACAGGACCCGTCCTGTGCGGCAGGGAGAAACCTGGGCCCCCGCGTCCGGTCACCGGATGTCCATCCGCATGAACCTCGTGTACGCGGCGGCGAAGAAGGTCGACGGAAAGAGAGGCAACGCCGCGAAATTACGCCAGATCCGGTCTGTCGCATCTTCGAGAGCGTAGGTTCCGTTTCCGACCGACCGGGACCGTTTTCGGCCGGAAATTCCTTCCGGGAGGTACGATGATCCCTGTCACAAAAGGTATATAGCAGAATGTTAAGATCTCCAGCATGGTGCCGGTCGTCGGGTCGCGGATCGACCGGGTGAGACCCTTTGACGATCATGCTCTGCAACCACCCCTCGTATCTCTGGAATTCTGACCGGAACTACAAATCATGAGGCCGCTCCTTGCCGTTATCGTGGGGATAACAATCATCTATGCCGGTATGCACTTCTTCGTCCTGCCGGAGAACCCGGACGTCACCCGCATCGAGAACATCACCCATATCGAGTCCCCGGCATACAACCCAGTCGTCCTGGACCTCTGGGAGATCGCCGTTGAGAGGACCGGTGTCGAGAACGAGTCGGCGACACTGCTGCAACTTGAGGTCAATCTCGCCGAAGACGGAGCGATCCGGGTAATATGGCTCTTCTTCTACGGGATGGAGGCTGGCGAGCAGCACGCCTACGAGGCGTATGTGGGACCGGGCGGAACCGTATCCGCCAAATCGCAGAAGTTCAATCATATTATGCAGGGGGTCCATCCTCTCGCCATCCTCGAAGAGGTCGACGCTATCGCTCTTGAGGATATCCCCTTTCGGGACTGGGGTATGAGGCTGCTTGTGAGCGCGAACGCGTACGGGGACCAATACAACGAGACCCGGGGGAGGCTCTACGAGGTCTCGGGCGGGGTGTTCCTGCCGGTGAAAGAGGCGACGTTTGGTCCGGACGCATCCTGGTACACCATCACGATCATCCCGAACTCCGGTGCGGGGTCCCCGCCGTCCGGAGAAGAACTTCCGGACTGTGTTATTGCGTTCACCCGGCAAGACCTCGCGGCGGCTGACTCTGTGATCTATGGATAGGTGGGCGTGCGAAACCGACAGAGCCCGGACTCGTTCACCGTCTCCAGCCCGGGCGCCCCCGGATCATTCACCCCGCCCCGGGTGACGAAGACCTAGCCGGTTGCGTCCACGCTCCTGTCCGCCCTGGGATGCCGCACAACATCATGCTCGGGGAAGTATCGCACCATCCTTCCGTCCTTCTCGCTCCGGACGGCACCACTCTGGATGAGCAGCCCCATGTGCCAGGTCACCGATGCACCGGTGATACCGAGCGCGGATGCGACTTCTTTTCGCATCATCCCCGGATTCCGGCCGAGAAGATCGAGTATTCTTTTTCTCGTCTCGTTGAGGGGATAGGCGCCTCTCTTGCCTTCGCGGGCCGCCCTGCTGTTTGTATAGTACCGCAAAAACCCGTGGTCGTTCTCCGATACTATCTGCCCCGTCTCGCAGAGGATCTCAATGTGGTACCGGAGCGTTCCAACGTTAACTCCCATCTTGCGGGAGAGCGTAGCATGGTTGATTCCGGGGTTCTCCCGGATGCAGAGGTACGCCGCACGGCGGGTGTCGTGTTCGAGGGCATTTTTCCGGGAGATCCTCTTTTGGCCGAGACAGAGCCATACGGACACCGATATGAGGAGTTGCACCGGGAGGAAGAGCAGGGGTGCGGTCATGAAGACGAAGTCGAGCAGGATCAGTTTCAACGGTGTATTCCAGACATACTCCAGGGTCGGATCGTCCGGTACCATCTCTGGAAACTCACCCTCGCTCAGTATGGTGCTGGTGGCGCTCCCCGGGGTGATGAGCAACGTGAAGACGATGAGAAACAGCGCGAGCCTCGCGGGGATGGGTCGGTTCGGCATTAAGAGGATCGGGTGACCGGAATATAAAAAAGATGTGATTTATTCCGTCGCGGCTTCAAAGAAATAACTCTGCGTATCCTGGACTTCTTCCCCATAAACCTGGAACCGCCACATCCCGGCCTCCGGAGAGGAGATCCATGTGCGGATCTGTGCGTCTTTACCACCACCCAGATCGGTGTCGTGATAGGAGGCGTAGGTGCTTCCGCTCGGCGAGATGATCTTCAGCGTCAACGACTGCTGGGGGACAAACCAGTTCAGGTTCACAAACAGCGTTGAACTTCCGGAAGGCACATTCGCGCTGTCGCTGTGATGGTTCGTCTCCCCCTGATGTATAGAATAGAAGGCACAAATACCGGCGTCGCCAGCCGGGGTCTCCTCTTCCGAAGCGGTATCCGTACCCCACTCGCTGCTCCCGGCAAACGCCGGCGGCGCCATCAGGACCAGTGCAAAGAAGTGGTTGTATGTCATCATACCACGGAAGAACATCTCAAATACCTTCACTCAAGTTTTCTGTCGATCCTCTCTACACGTTCTCTGGTCTGAAACAGATCGGCTGCCCGGTACACGCCGTCTTGGGGTCGGGGCGGGTGATAGCAGAGGAACCCCTTGCACGAATGCTGGCGCTTGTGCCGCGTTTCCTGCAAATACCGGGTTTCAATTGTCGGAATTCCGAGGGCGTGTGCGATCCCGGGTTATGAATCCCATTTCTGCTGCGCGGGGTTCCTATTTCCGGCGTAGCATAGATCTCTGTTCAACCGCGGCACGCTTCTGGGAGCAAAAACTGTTCAGGGCGCCTCGATGTGTAGAGAGGTCCGACAGAAATCGTTTATAGAGGAACGTTGAGCTCTCAATCGTGGGATACCGGTTCCGGTATTCGGAAGCGCGGGGGCTCACCCGGCCAGTAGCGAATCGGATGGGTGAACGTCCCGCATGCCCGGAGGCAACGGGATGTACGCATTCTCCGTACTTGAAGGTATGCCTCTCCTGCCTCCGGGGAAAGAAACTGGAGGAAAAAACATACGAATGGAAAAATTAGGCCACGGACATTCTCTGTGCTCCTGGCGGTGATGCTGGTGAGCATGGTCGTGGTGTCTACAGTAAGTGCTCAGGACGTCTGTAGGGATGGGACGGCGTACTTTAGTCATTTCGGCCTTAGACTGCGAGGCGTGGGTGGGCGATCTTACTCGTGGGAGCCTGAAACGCCTCGTGGAGGGGGGTATCTGGGCGGCGACGGTGAATGCGACCGTTCCGAGCATGGAGTCGGGATATGTCCCGGTTCCGGCAGAATACCATGTTATTGCCGCGGGTATCTATCTTTGATGGACGATCCTGTGCGGAAGAATTCCCGGCGGGCCGTGAGAGTCGCCCTCCCGGGACTACTTATATTCGTCATCTGTCTTGGGTATTCTCGTCCCCGTGCTTCCTGCAGAGGTCGGGAGCGACAATCAGTCATCGCTGGACGATAACCGTTCTCACAGGCCCAACGTGTAGATGATTGTGACAGAAATCGTTTATAGAAGAACGTTGACTTCTCATGCGGGGAAATCGTTCTCGGCATCCGGGCATGCAGGATGCCCGGCCGCTGAAGAACAAGCACTCGAGGAAACAGAATGAAGCAATCTCACGTGGGGGGCATCGCCCTCCTGGTATGCCTGATCGTCGTAGTGGCGATCGCGCTGGGTTCAGGCGCTCAGGATGGGACGGGGTCTCCAGCCGCGGATGACAACACCCCGCCTCTGGTCATCGGCGACACCATGACCGTGCTCGTCACGGGCGCCGCGTCGCTCTCCGATCTCGCGGCCGCCGGGATCCCGGCACCGGAAGAACTGCAGATCCCGAAGGGCATCAAGCGGTACGACGTTGTGACGTTCGACCACGCTGCACTGAACCGGCAGGTGCGGGAGGGCGTACTTCCGCTCCGGATCCACGGCAGGGACTACCGGCTCGAACTGCAGAGAATGAACTTCGAGCAGATCGACGACGGCATCGACTCGTATGAAGGAACGATCGTCGGCGTTGAGGAAAGCGATGTTCTCCTGACGACCGCGGAGAACGTCCTTACCGGGAGCATAACGTTTGGCCACGAGACGTTCTGGATCTCGGGGATCGAGCCGCGTGCGCGTGCCGAGCAGTCGGCGTCCCCGTTGCACGTCATATACAGTTCAAAGGATGTGCCCGCGGGGCCCCTCGTTCCGATAGATTAGGAGCCCGCAGAATACTCCGGTGTGGTGATCGTATGGAGTCTGGAAACAACAAGCGCATGATTGCTGTAGGGGTTGCCGCCGTCATCGGCGTCGTCCTCCTCGTCGCGACGGTTGTAGTTGTGTTTACCGCCTTCGTTACCCTGATCACGGGAGTCGACGGTCTTCCGCAGGAGTTGGTTGTGCAGGTAGTCGGGGAAGAGGATCTGCAGAATGCATCCGTCATCCACCTGACCGACCGGGATTTAAAGCAGCACCCGGTGCTTGCCTCCACGATCCGGGAGGCCAACAGCGACCCCGGCGCGCTGAAATCCGGGTTGGCCCCGATGACGGGGGTCGAGTGCCTCGCACTTACCGAGTCCTGTGGTGTGTATACAAAGGACGCGCCGTACCTCGAGTACGGCGGAGTGTACTACGCCACCCGCGTCCTGCTCCACTAGTGCAATGATTCTCAATTACCGGCACTCTCAACAGAGGAGAGTATCGACCTTTTTCACACTATCCGGGAGTTTTGCATCCTAGAGGACGGCTTTCCACCGGATATACGCCCGGGTACTGCCCCCCGGTAGGGGCGGGGGGAGGAGCGCGGGCAGGGTGGGGGGACGGATGGGAGCGCTCCGTGGGGGAGGCGACGAAGGCCAGTAGAGTCTGTTAATTTGGAATCGATGTACTACGTGGTTGTGACGACGTGGCCGTGATATGAGGGGTTCCTCTTTCAGGATCAGGACCTATCCGACAGGCCCGATGTGTAGACGCGCGTCACAGAGATCGTTTATAGAAGGACGTTGACCTCTCCCGCATGGGTACGGGTATCCCGGATCAAGGGTCCGGTCATGCGATCCGCACAAAAACCGGGCCGGCACACCGGCGGAGAGCAAATAGACGAAAATGTAGCCGTTCCTGAGGGAAATCGATGATTCCGTCACGTCATGAAAAGAGCACCCGGCTGAAGCGATACCTCATCGCGGTCGGGGTTCTCTCGCTCATGGGAGCATTGCTGATCCTCCCCGGCCGGAAGAGGTAGTGAGATGATGCATGAAGGCCCGGCAATCCCGGCGCGATACCATACCCTGATGGTGATAAGATGGAACAAACCCCTCTCCTCCTGGTTACGCTGATCCTTCTGGTGTTCGGGGCCGGTTGCACCGATTCCGTCGAGGTTAACGCATCGGAGAACATCACGCCTGCCCCGGTCCTCTACTACGAGCAGGGAAATACCTCGATCGCCCTCAGCCTCCCGGAGATTACCGTGAACGATCCCGAAAACTTCACTGCCAACGCCACATCGGTGTTCGAGATTCTTCTGGCCGACCAGCGGGCCGGGATTCTGCTTAAGAATGGATGGAAGATCACCTCGGTCCGGATGGCCTCCGATGAGGATGACCCAAACAGGACGTACGCCGAGGTGGAGTTCCGGCACGATGGACTGTCGTTCTTCATCGGGGTCGACGAAACGGCCCGCCGGACGATCGACGGGCGTTGCGGGGCTGAATGGTGGCTTTCGACGCCGGTCTCGGGACCCCTTCCTGAGGGCTATCACCAGGCGACGGATATGAGTACAAAAACCTATCACGTGTTCGACGAACGGAACAAGAGGTTAGCCATGATCTACAACGATACGACGATCTTCTATCTCTACCCGTCGTACTCGATCATCAACATGGAGGGAATACTTGACTGATCTCACCCCGGGCTCGTTTTCCGGTGGTCTTAGAGCAGCAGGTATTCATGGGCCATCAGGAGAGCCGACTCTTCAATCCTGGTAGCGGGGCGGCCCCCAGACCGCGCCCGGTCCCGGCCTCCCCTAAACCCTCCTCGCGATCGTCTCGATCGCCTCGATCAGCGTCTTCTGGTGCGGTTTGATGATCGCCACCGGGCAGTCGACGATCTTCTCCACGATCGGCGCGAGGATCGGCGCGCAGATGATCCCGAGCGCCCCCTCCTTGTCAGCCCGCACCGCGGCGATGATGCACTCGTTGAGGGAATCTGCAGAGTAGCCCCGGATCCGGTACTTCCGATCCCCGACTTCGATATCGCGGTTGTCGAGGTCGTCGAGCAGGAACCGGGCCGCGATCACCGCGATGAAACTCTTCTCCCGCGGCTCGAGGGCGTTGACGATCTTCCGGACGGTGGAGAGCCGGGGGTCGGTTTTTCCTGACGTGAGTTTGTAGAGGGTGGCGGGCGGGATCCCTGCCAGGTCTGCAAGTTCCCGGACGGTCATATCCTGGCGGTCCAGTTCTTCCTGGAGCGCCTCGGCAAACTCAATCTCAAAGATCCTTCGTGAGAGCATTACTCTATCATAGTAGATTATTTGAGATATAATTTTCCAGGTATGGTCACATATTCGCGACATAAGGCAAATGTTATCAAGCCCTGCGACGATCTCCCTTTATGAACCCCACACCCATCCGGGAGATCACGGTCCTCCCCGGCCGGAGCAGGAGCGGCGAGCCTGAGCGGTTCGAGGCGATCACCATCTGCCCGGGTGACACGATATCCATCGTCGGCCCCACCGGCTCCGGGAAGAGCGCCTTCATAAGCGACATCGAGGTCTTTGCCCGGAACGACACCGCCACGGGACGGACGGTCCTCGTCGACGGCGAATACCCACCCGAGGAGTTTGTCCGCGATCCGGCACACAAACCCATCGCCCTGATCACCCAGAACACCCAATGCCTTGCTGATCTTACGGTTGAGGAGTTTCTCTTGATGCACGTCCGGTCCAGGAAGATCGAGGACGAGGAGATCGTCAGCCGGACGATCGGCCTTGCAAACGAGTTTACGGGTGAGGCGATCCGGCCGGACGCCCGGATGACCGCGCTCTCGGGTGGGCAGACCCGGTCGCTCCTGGTAGCTGATGCTGTTTTGATCGCGGCTGCCCCGATCCTCCTCCTCGATGAGGTGGAGAACGCCGGGATCTTCAAAGAACGGGTGATCGAGGTCCTCCGTGCCGGGGGGAAGGCGGTCATCTTCGTCACCCATGACCCTCTGATCTCCCTCCTCTCGGCCCGGCGGATCGTCATGCGGGACGGAGCGGTCGAGCGGGTCATCGAGCCTGACGGCCGTGAGAACGCTGCCCTCAGGGAGGCCCGTCGTCTCGACGGCATCCTCCGGCAGATGCGGGACGAGATCCGGGCCGGCAACCTGATCACAGGATCGGTCGGGGTATGAGACTCGCCGTCATCGCCGGGCCGCCGTCCGCAGGAAAGACCGCTGTCGTCCGGCAGACCATCCGTGCCCTCCAGGACCGGCACCGGTTTGCCTACCTCAAGATCGATGTCGTCCGGGCATTCGAGGATGAGGAGCTCGCGGCAGAGTTCGGGATCCCGGCACGGAAGGTCTACTCAGGCGACCTCTGCCCTGACCATGCCGGGGTGATGGTGATGCGGGATGCCATCGCCTGGGCCGGGGAGGAGGGCGCCGACCTCCTCCTGGTCGAGAGCGCCGGGCTCTGTCTCCGGTGTTCCCCCTACACGACGCAGGGACTCGGGATCGCCGTCCTCTCCGCAGTCTCGGGGACAAACACCCCCCTGAAGATGTCCTCGATGCTCGCGCTTGCCGACATCGCGGTCGTGACCAGGATCGACCTCGTCTCCCAGGCCGAAAAAGAGGTCTTCCGGGAGCGGATCAGGGAGGTGAACCCGGGCCTCGATATCGTGGAGACGAACGCCCTCCAGGGGACCGGGATGCGCTACCTCCTCCGGGCGATTGAGGATTCTCCGCCCATAACCGACCCGGACGCCATCGTGCTTCGGGGTGCGCCGCCGCTCGGGGTCTGCACCATCTGCATCGGGAAGACGGAGATCGGGTGGCAGCACCACTTCGGGGTCATCCGCAAACTCGAGGGCGCCGACTACCTCTACCGGGGGGACTGACTCATGGCATGGACTCCCCCCGGGAAGGACTGTGGGGCCTGCGGGGCCCCGACCTGTGAAGGTTTCCTCGCCCTGGTCAGGCGGGGGGAGAAGGAGTTCGCTGACTGCGTCTTTTACCGAACCGGGACAGCCTCCCCCCGGTTCGAGGGTGAGCCCCTCCATTCCGGCCGGGACGTCCTCGGCATGGCGTATGACTTCATCATCGAACCCCTCCCCGGCGAGGTCTCGGCCCGGAAGATCATCCTCCCCTTCCGCCCTGACCTCGTGGAGAAGTGGGGGATTGTGCCCGGGGATATCGTCGTCGGGAGGCCGGCCGGTGCGGGCTGTCCGGTCCAGCACGTCCTCTCGGTCCTCCATGCGAGTCCTGTGAGCGGTCTTCTCACCTGCCTGGTCGTCGGGCCAGAGGCCTCCCGGGGCGGTGGGTTTAAAGATATTGAGGCCTACCACATCGTCGGTTTTGAGGGGATTTCCCGGTCGGTGCGGCGCGAACCTACGTTCGGAATGCGGCAGCGGTTCCTGCCCGGCTACTGCATGATGAACCTCGCACACACGGGTGTCGTGAACATGGTGCTTGCAAAGTCCGCGGGTCTCCATGTGCGGGTGGAGGATATCAGGCTATGAAGACGGTTGCAGAGATCGATGAAAAGATCAGGAATGGTTCGGCGGTCGTCTACACCGCTGCAGAGTTCAAGCGCCTCATCCGCGAGGGTGCGGAGGTCTCGGCCGCCGACGTGGACGTGGTCACCACCGGGACCTGCGGGGTGATGTCGGGGACCGCGGCGATCCTCTCCGTCCCGGTCGCTGAGCCGGGAACCTTCGAGCGGGCTGAGCGTGCCTGGGCAAACGGCGTCCCCTGCATGCCCGGCCCCTGTCCGAACGAGCGCCTCGGGATTGTCGACCTGATCGTCTCCGGGACCGCCCGCGCCGGGGCCGGTTACGGGGGCGGGCATCTCTTCCGCGATATCGTCGAGGGCCGCGAGATCGAGGTGGTCGTGGAGGCCGCCGACCGCACGGTCGAGGCACGGGTGACCATCGAGGACTTCTCCTACGCCCGGCTCTTCACCACCCGGACCGCCTACCGGAACTACACCGCTTACGTCAACACCCAGCCGACCCGGGTGAAGACGATCTTCTCCCTTGAGGGGCTCACGGGGCCCTGCCGGGAGGTCTCGGTCAGCGGGTGCGGCGAGATCAACCCCCTCCAGAACGATCCGCTCGGGCTCGCGGTCAGTGCCGGGACGCCCGTCCTCCTGAACGGCTCGGTCGGTATGGTGACCGGTGAGGGGACCCGGAGCACCCCTGAGCGCCCCAACCTCACGGTCATCGCCGATATGGCCGGGATGCGGCCCCGCTACATGGGGGGTTTTAGGACCTCCGCCGGCCCTGAGTGCATCACAAGCCTCGGTGCCGCGATTCCGGTCCTCGACGACCGGCAGGTCGCGGGGCTCCGGGTCCTCGACGAGGAGATCTCTCTCCCGGTCGCCGACATCAACACCAGGGCTGTCCTCGGGGAGGCAACCTACGCTGATGTCTGGCAGCGGCCCGACCGGGAGGTGACCTACCTCCCCGAGTGGTGCGAGGAGTGCTCGACCTGTGTTGTGGCCACCGTCTGCCCGACGGGTGCATTCTCCCGCGAGACCGGGATCGACCCTGATCGCTGCCTTGGCTGCACCGCCTGTCTTGCCGCCTGCCCGAACGACGCATTCTCGGGGGATGGGGGCTCGCTCCGGGTCGGGGGTCGGCGGGTCCCGATCACCCTCCGCCAGTCTGGAAGGAGGCTTGCCGAAGACCTCTGCCAGGACTTCAAAGAGATGATCCTGGACGGCCGGTTCGCCTTCACCGGGGGTGGTGCTCGATGACGGGGAAATATCTCCTCAGGTGCCCGGGATGCGGCCGGTCCTTCCCCGATCGCTACACCCTCGACTGCCCCTCGGGGTGCGACACCCTCCTCCGGACTGTCTATGCTGAGCGCCGGCTCACCCTCCGGAACCTCCCCGGAATCTTCCGCTACAAGGACTGGCTCCCGGTTGAAGGGCACCTTAAGGTCGATGCCGGCCCGGTCTCCTATGAGAGCGAGCGTCTCGCCCGGGAACTCGGTCTTGCACGCCTCACCATCACCTTCTCCGGCTACTGGCCCGAACGGGGCGCCGGGATGGAGACCTGCTCCTTCAAGGAACTCGAAGCCCAGCCGACGGCCCTGCGCCTCAGGGAGAAGGGAGCCGGCGTTATCCAGGTCTCGTCGGCGGGGAACACCGGCCGGGCGTTCTGCCAGGTCTCAGGCCTGACCGGGGCCCCGGTTGTGGTGGTGGTCCCGACGGCCGCTGCCGGCCGGCTCTGGACGACGGTTCCGGCAGAGAACGTCTGCCTCATCACGGTGGACGGGGACTACTCAGATTCCATCGCCTTCGGGCGGGAGGTCTGCTCCCTCCCGGGAATCGTCTCTGAGGGCGGGGCGAAGAACGTCGCCCGCCGGGACGGGATGGGGACGGTGATGCTCGATGGGGCTCTCGCCGCCGGCAGGCTCCCCGACTACTACTTCCAGGCGGTCGGGAGCGGGACCGGGGGGATCGCCGCCTGGGAGGCCGCGGAACGTCTCGTCGCCGACGGCCGGTTCGGCCCCCGCCTCCCGGAGCTCCACCTCTCCCAGAACCTCCCCTTCGTCCCGATGGTCCGGGCCTGGGAGGCGGGGAGGGGGACGATCGTGGCCGAGGATATGCCCGACGCTGAAGCCTCGATAGCCCGGGTCTACGCCGACGTCCTCACGAACCGCCACCCACCCTGGGGAATCCGGGGCGGGGTCAGGGACGCATTTCTGGCCTCGGGAGGTCGGATGTATGCGGTCGCAAACGAGGATGCCCGGGACGCCGGGAGGCTTTTTGCCGAGACCGAGGAGATCGACCTCGATCCGGCAGCCGCGGTCGCGGTCGCGTCGCTCGCCCGGGCGGTGGAGGAGGGCCTCATCGACCCGGGGAAGCACATACTCCTGAACGTGACCGGTGGCGGCTACGAGCGTGCGGCCGAAGACCTCGACCGCGAGGTGGTCGAGCCATTCCTCAGCGTCGCGGCCGGGGCGACCCTCGACGGGGACATCAGAGACGATATCGGGTCGTGGCTTGCGGAGCTGGAGGTGGCGGTCCGTGCGTGAGAGTTGTGTCCTCGACCGTCTCGCGGCCCTCGGGGTCGATACCGTGGCGATGCTCCCCTGCGACCGGACGCAGGACCTCTGCGCCCTGATCCCGGAGCGGTTCCGTGCAGTGAACCTCACCCGGGAGGAGGACGGCGTCGGGGTCTGCGCCGGGCTCGCGATGGGTGGGGGGCGGCCGGTGCTCCATATGCAGAGTTCGGGGCTCGGGAACTCCCTGAATGCCATCATGTCGCTCACCGTCACCTTCGGCCTCCCCCTCCCCATCCTCGCGAGCTGGCGGGGGGTCTACCGGGAGGCGATCCCGGCCCAGGTGCCGTTCAACCGGGCGGTCCCGGAGGTGCTCGCGGCGCTCGGGATACCCTTCACGATCATCCGCGATCCCGGGGATGAGGAATTGATCGACGCGGTCGTCTCCGACGCCTACGATGCCATGCGGCCGCACGTGGGGCTGATCCTCCCCTCGTTCTGGGAAGGGGCTGAGGAGGCCTGCCTGCCGGAACAGGTCTTCCCGACCCGGGCCCGGGAGTCGGCGCTTGCCTACCGGCGGACGTTCCGCGACCCGGTGATGACCAGGAACGACGCAATCGGCGTGATCGCTGCTGCCCTCGACGACGAGGCGGTCGTCGCAAACATCGGGGTCCCCTCAAAGGAGCTCTACGCGGCGAACGATCGGGACCTCAACTTCTACATGCTCGGGAGCTACACCCAGGCGACCCCGATCGGGCTCGGGCTCTCGCTTGGGACCGATAGGGACGTCGTGATCCTCGACGGCGACGGGAGCCTGCTCGGGACTGCCGTTCTCCCGGTGGTGGCGGCACAGGCCCCGGAGAACCTCACGATCGTCTGCCTGGACAACGGGGCCTTCGGGAGCACGGGAAACCAGCCCACCCCGGCCTCCGGGCTGGTGGACATGGAACTCCTCGCCCGTGCCGCCGGGATCCGGAATACGTGCAAGGTGCAGGATGAGCGGGAACTCAGTGAGGCCTGGGAGAGCCGGGGCCGGGGGCCGACCTTCATCCACGTCGTCCTCAAACCCGGGAATGCCAGGGTTCCGAATATCCCCCTCGCCCCGGGGGAGATCCGGGAGCGGTTTGTGCGGGCGCTTGGGAGGTAGGTGTTCGGCTCGTTCCTGTGGCGGAGCGAAAGCACCCTCTCTTCTTTGCACATATCAACTCTGGACGCCCGATTCTCTGCCTGGTGTGTCCCGGAGCATGTTTTCTGAGATAGAAATCAGTGTTTTTTCTGTGAGAAATGGGTTATCTCCAGCACTTTTCTTTTCGACTGAGGGATCAATCTCTTCATTTTCGGGAACGACCCCTGGACGTGTAAAGAAAGGGGACAGAATCTATAAGTGAACTACCCCGCCCTGAAGGGCGGGGCTTCCTGCTTCATTCTCCTCCCTATCGGGAGCGAGTCCACAAGCTCAACGGTGCGTTCCACACCTGATACCCCAACAAGATTCTGATCTTGTAAGGCAAATTTC
>LFRN01000088.1 GCA_001512375.1 Candidatus Methanoculleus thermohydrogenotrophicum
AGATGTGTATAAGAGACAGTTATTGAGATGATGATGGCGGGTGCAAGTGCTGTCGAGATCGGGAGCGCTGTTATCGACGATATTGGTATCTTTGACACGATCGCGAAAAGCCTCTACAGCCACGACGGCGTTGACGCACACGAGATCGTGGGGTGCGCCCATGAATGAGCAGATGCCCATCGGGGTTACACTAAAAGGGATCATCCCGGAGACGCCCTCGATCAGGACATTCGTCTTCGACCGCGAGATCACTGCCAGGCCGGGTCAGTTTGTGATGGTCTGGGTGCCGGGCGTCGATGAGATCCCGATGGCCCTCTCCTCCCCGTCGTCGATCACCGTCCTGAAAGTGGGAGACGCGACCGCTGCCCTCTTCGCGATGCGCGAGGGTGACCGGATCGGGATCCGGGGCCCCTATGGGAACGGATTTACAGTCACCGGGAGGACTCTTGCCATCGCCGGAGGCGTCGGCGCCTCCCCGCTGCTACCGCTCGTTGCGGCCGGGAAGGTGGATACTTTCCTCCTCGGCGCCCGGACATCCGCTGAACTCCTCTTTGCCGACCGGATACGAGAGGCAACGACGCTGATGATCGCGACCGATGATGGCACCGCCGGCCACCACGGGTTCGTGACCGACCTCATATCACGGGTGGATCTCGCCGACTTTAGCCATATCTGTGTCTGCGGCCCTGAGGTCATGATGGCAGCGGTGCTCGACATTCTTGACCGGGAAGGGTGCGTGGAGCGGGGACAGTTCTCCCTCAACCGATACATGAAGTGCGGGGTCGGCCTCTGCGGGTCGTGCTGCACTGACCCGCACGGTCTTCGGGTCTGCCGGGACGGCCCTGTCTTCTCCGGAGATGTCCTCATCGGGAGCGAGTTCGGGCACTACGCGCGCGACGCGAGTGGGCGGAGGCACGAGATCTAATACAGCGATGGTGGTGACTCCTCCTCTCCTCTCGTCGGGGGAGCAGTACTGTATGTACATGGTCATTGGGAATCGATGGGACTGGCGAGTTCCAAAAGGCCTTATGAAGATAGCGGTCCGCCTTACGCACCAAAAATGCTTTTACCTTCGAGCGGGGGCGGCCTGGTGCACTTAGCGTTCTCGCACGCCCTGGATAAACTCCTCGGTCATCCGTCGGGCGTCGTCGTCCCTCACCTGCACCGGTGGGTGCTTCATAAAGTAGGCGGATGGCGATAAGAGCACCCCGCCGATACCCCGGTCAAGGGCGACCCTGCAGCACCTGATGGCGTCGATGACGATCCCTGCAGAGTTGGGCGAGTCCTCGACTGAGAGGCGGAGGTCAAGGTACATAGGGACGTCACCAAAGAGCCTTCCTTCCATGCGGAGGAAACAGACCTTGTTATCTTTCTGCCAGCAGACGTAATCACTTGGGCCGATATGGATGTTGTCATCATCGAGGGGCTGGTCGAGGACCGACTGCACCGCCTTGGTCTTTGACTCCCTCTTTGAGGCAAGGCGGTTCTGGTTCAGCATGTTCAGAAAGTCGGTGTTGCCACCGGTATTCAGCTGGTAGGTCCGGTCCAGCCTTACACCTCGCTGCTGAAAGAGGTCGGCCAGAACCCGATGGGTGATCGTCGCGCCGAGCTGGGCCTTGATGTCATCACCGATGACCGGGAGACCCTTTGCTTTGAATCTCTCCGCCCACCCGGGGTCGCTCGCTATGAAGACCGGCATGTTGTTGATAAAACCGATGCCCGCCTCCAGCGCACACCCGGCATAGAACCGTGCCGCTTCCTCCGACCCTACCGGCAGGTAGTTGAGCAGCATCTCGGCACCCGAGTCTTTGAGCGTCTGGATGATATCCCTGGCCGATGGCTCTTCTTCATCGGCGAGCACGAACCTGAAGTCCTCCCTGTAGCTCTGCATATGCTCCGGGAGACCGTCCAGAACCCGCCCCATCCGGACGGTCACCCCGGTCTCCGGCACATCCGGACAGAAGACCGTGGTGCAGTTGGGGGGAGAGAATATCGCTTTGGAGACGTCTTTTCCGACCTTCCTTTTATCGATGTCAAACGCTGCAACCACTTTTATATCAGACGGCCGGTAGCCGCAGAGGTCCCAGTGCATCAGCCCGGCTACACCAGTCTCGTCTTTCCCTCTGTAGTATTCAATTCCCTGGATTAATGAACTGGCACAGTTCCCAACGCCCACAATTGCAATCCTGATCGAGTCCACGTCAGTCCCTCAGTATATTTGGTGTGCTGTTTTACACACCCCTCTTTTCCGACGGATGCGTTAAACAGTACTTGAGAGAACGCAATTGCATAACAGTTGCGTTTTTCACCATATCGTGGGAGGAAAATATAAGGGTATGGTTTGGAGCCGCTGGGGGGCATGCTGCCCCTGTGTAGCCGGATAGGTTGCCCCGCGCAGCCCTGGCGGCTGTTTGTGGGATGGTTTGCCCCGCGCAGCAGTCCTTCAGGGATATCTGAAAACCCGGGGGCGCACCACACGCAGCAGAACTTGCCTCCGGCGGCCGGCTCCCCGCTCCGCAACCTTTTTCCTCCCCACGCCCCATATCAACACTAGACACGCACAAGAGGTGATTACACCATGGTCAATTTTGAACACGCACTCATTGGAGAAGCGCTTGTCGGAGAAGGGCCGGAGGTTGCTCACATCGATCTCGTCATCGGGAAGAAGGGGAGCAGCGTAGAGCAGGCCTTTGTCACTGCGCTCGCATCGCCAGCACGGGGGCACACACCGCTCCTCGCCGTCCTTACCCCGAACATCCCGGCAAAGCCCTCAACTCTGATGGTCAACAAGGTCACTATCAAGAACGCAGATCAGGCTCTCCTGATCTTCGGCCCCGCCCAGGCCGCTGTTGCGAAGGCGGTGGTGGATAGCGTCGCAGAGGGTATAATTCCCGAGTCGGAGGCTGATGACCTGCTCATCATCGCATCGGTCTTCATCGAATGGGACGCAACCGATAAAAAGAAGATCTATGACTGGAACTACGAGGCGACAAAGACCGCTATCCGCCGGGCGATCACGGGCGAGCCGAAGATGAAAGAGGTGCTTGCCCAGAAAGATACCGCAAAGCATCCGTTTGCGTGATTGAGCCTGCACGGCGACGTATGGTCATTCCTGGGGGCCTCACGCACCCCCGGTTGCCCCCGCTTCTCTGGCTTCTCTGATCAGCATCTTTCATCACTTTCCTGGGAGTTTGTGGCTATCCGCCCGTCTGATCCACCGGAAGACTGTGCGGGCTAGGCCCAGGAGGTTTGCGAGGTACGTCTCCTTCGCCTCGAGCCTTCGTCGGAGCACAGCCTCCTCGGAGAGGAAGAGGGTTTTTAGGTGGTGTATATCCTTCTTTGGTGAGTAGTATAGGTAGAGCGGGATGCCGGCCAGGATGACCATAACCCCTGCGATCTTATCGAAGGTTGTGGTGGAGGAGAGGAGGAAGAGACAGATTGCGATGCCGGCAAGGGGGAGGATGTGCTGTCCGCGGAGGTTCGCGACGCGATCGCTCCGCAGCACGATGAGCGCAAAACAGGTGAGTATGAACGAGAACGCGAGATTGAGAACGGCGAACGATATCAACCCGGGGAGTTTTCCGATGTTTGAGAGGATGAACGCGATTACTCCCTGGACGACGAGAACCACGTAAGGCGTGCCGTAGCGCGGGTGAACCACGGTGAATGCCCGGGGGAAGAGCCCGTCGATCGCCATCGCGTACGCCAGCCGGGCGCTGCCGAGCATCCCTGACTCGTTTGACCCTGAGACCGAGAAGAGGGCGCCGACAGTCATGATGAGCGCCCCTGCCGAACCGAAGAGAACGTTCCCGGCGACGACGAGCGGCACGGTGGTCTGGTTGAGTTCGGTCCAGTTGACGAGCCCGAAGAGCACGAGGTTCGTGAGGATGTAGAAGAAAGAGACGATCAGCATCCCGCTGGTGATGGCGCGCGGGATGGCTTTCTGTGGATCCTGCACCTCCCCGGCCGGGAGCGTCCCCAGCTCGAACCCGGCGTATGCCCAGAAGATCAGGACGAGCGCATGCGCGGCGTTATCGAGCCCGAGCGGGAGCAGGGGGGTGTAGTTTGCGATGACCGTCTCCGGCCGGGCGATAAAGACGCCAATCCCGGCCACGATGAAAAGGAGCAGGGGAAAGAGTTTAATGAGGGTGAGGACATCGTTCAATCTCCCCGCGGCCCGGACGCCAACGATGTTGACGAGTGTCAGGGAGGCGATGAAGAGCGCTCTCGCAGCGACCTCTGCGATCGGGGTGAGCGGGATGAGCGCCTGGAGGTAGTTCGCGAACGCTATCGCAAAGACCGGGAGTGCAAGGAGTTCGGCGATCCACATGCTCCAGCCGGTGAGAAACCCGTAGAAGTCGTCGAACGCCTCTGAGACGTAGGCGAACGGCCCGCCGACACGGGGGACATAATAACTGCAGTAGGCAAAGACCATCGCGATTGTGGTGGCGAAGACCCCGGCCACCACCCAGAGGACGATCGAGAACGGGCCGACGAGGCCGGCGGTGATGGCGGATGCGATGTAGATGTCAGCGCCGACGATAGCGCCGACGATGATGCTCGTCAGGTCGAACTGCGAGAGCCTCTGCTGAAACTCCATGACAGCAGGGGAGAAGGCGGTAGCGGCTATAAAGATTCTGCACCGGGGTATCTAGTGCATCGATTCTCAATTACCGACACTCTCAACGGAGGGGAGTATCGACCTTTTTCACACTATCCAGGGGTTTGCATCCTGGAGGACGGCTTTCCACCGGATATACGNNAGCGCGGGCAGGGTGGGGGGACGGATGGGAGCGCTCCGTGGGGGAGGGGACGAAGGCCCAGTAGAGTCTGTTAATTTAGAATCGATGTACGAGCGGAGCATTGCATCTTATATTGGGGGTTCTGGCGTGGATCACGCGGAAGATCGCGAAGGGGTGTAGAGCGTTCATGGGGCAGAGCGAGAGGCTGTACGCAGGAAAGCGACCTATTCTCCCGCTTCACCCCATGCTATGGACCGTGGCGGGCATCACCCTCGTGAGGTCATCTTCTTCTCCAGTGCAGTGCCGCCGCCGGGACCAGAAGCGCTCCGGCCGCTGTGGCGGAGGAAAATCCGGGAACCTTCTCCCCCGTTGCCGGTGCCTCCCCGGCGTCCACCGGGATCGAGGTATAGACGGGACCGTCCATGTATGAGACCATCCACACTACCCTTCCGTCTTTCAGCCGGAGATGAGTATCAATGAGCTGTGCGGCAGGGGAGACATCCTCCCCGGCGATTGCCAGCGCTTCGGTTTTATTGACCGCAAGGTGCTGCTCATCAAGGACCGTCACACCCGTGACGGCCCCTGACTCTACGGTAGCGATCAGCTCCCTGAAGGTCACGTTCTCAGCGATGAGGTAGACCTGTACCGTCGTTTCGTTCTCGAACACCTCACCCCAGCGCTCTGGTCTATCCTCCCTGACGAACGCGTCTACTGCGGGGTTCTCCATCACCTGCGGGTATCGGACAGAGAGGCTGGCAAGCGGATCGGACGCCTCTACCGGGAGTTCTTCGCCGCGGTCGACCAGACCCACCCATACGATACTGTTATGATCCTCTCGTTCGTTGACATCCCTGTTCAGGTACACCAGCGTCTGCGAGCATGACGTGCCCGGGACAAGGTAGACATAGCGGCAGGTTGTGTTATAGGGCCTCTCGCACCAGCTCGAGAGACCGCAGGTCCTGATGTATTCCATGATCTCGGCGTTTCTCTCTATGTTCGGGTGGGCACCCCGTAACTCCATCAGGGGGTCTCCACCCGGCGCGGGAGGGAGCGTCTGGGTGGGCTCGGCTGCCGTCGCCCCTCTCTCGTCGCTCTCCGTCCGGATCACCGTGAAACTCCCGTCCGGGTTGAACGATACCTGCCCGGAAGAACCCCTGTCATTCATAGGCAGGTCTGATGAGTTGAAAACCCCTATGATGCAGAGCCTCATGCTTAACCCATGAAAAAAACCATACCCCTGCGTAACCCACTTTGATCGGGTAGAGCAGGTTGATTTCTTTTTGGAGTTTGACTCCGTCGGGAAAACCAACCCTTGAATTGCCATCGAAGGCTGAACTGCGACTGAGATCGCGTATGG
>LFRN01000272.1:0-1161 GCA_001512375.1 Candidatus Methanoculleus thermohydrogenotrophicum
GGAGAGGTCAGGGGTCTTGTGCTGGAGGTGACCTACGGCCGGGACTATCCGCCCTTCGCCGAGGGCGACCGTGCGGTGCTCCATCCCCGGTTCACCGACTTCACCGCGCCGCGCTACATTGACCGTCTCCTCACCCTGGATGCGCAGCCCGGGAACCCCTTCATCAGGCTCCTGCGGGACCCGCAGGGGTTCGCCGAACCGGTCGCCGAGTCAGCGGAGGTCATCGCCGATGCAGAAAAACTTGCTCTCGGTCGCGGCGGGTTTACCCGGAGCCAGGCCCGGGCGTTTCACCAGATGCTGACAAACCGCCTGACCCTGGTCTGGGGTCCGCCGGGCACCGGGAAGACGCATTTCCTGGCCACGGCGCTCCTCTCCCTGGTCAGGGCCAGGAGGGCGCACGGGGAACCGATCCGGGTGGGTGTTACGGCGTTCACCCACGCCGCCATCGAGAACCTGCTCGTCAAGGTGCAGGACTCGGTCGACGAGTTCGGTCTCACGGCCGCGCTCCCGATCTATAAATTAAGGAGTCTCCAGACATTCCGGGGCAGGCGGAGTCTGGAGGTGCTGCCCCACGACCGGGCCGAGACCGTCATCGGCTACCCCTCTCTCCTCATCGGCGGGACGGTGCACAGTTTCGGCAGGCTCGAGAAGGTCCTCCCGTCGCTTGACCTGCTGGTCGTCGATGAAGCCTCGCAGATGCGACCAACCGAGCTTGCGATGGCGATATCGGTGCTTGCCGACGGAGGAAGGCTCATCCTTGCAGGCGACGACCTGCAGCTTCCCCCGGTCATCCAGGGCGACTACCCGGTGCCGGAGGACGGCCTGCCCGGGCTTGAGGATTCCATATTCGCCTACCTCCGGCACCGTGACGACCCCCAGAACCCCGTCTACACCTGCCAGCTCCAGGAGAACTGGCGGATGAACCGCACCCTCTCCCGGTTCCCGGCAGAGACGCTGTATGGCACCGGGTACGCCCCCGCGACCGACGTGATCGGGAGCCGGCGGATCGCGCTTGCCCCGGCTCCTCCCCCGGCGGCTCCGGGGGAGGAGTGCCTCGAGTGGATCCTCGACCCGGCATACCCGCTCGTGCTCTGCGTGCTCGAGAACGTCCAGACGACGATCGAAAACCCTGTCGAGGCGGCGCTGGTCGCCCGGCTCACC
>LFRN01000272.1:1176-1578 GCA_001512375.1 Candidatus Methanoculleus thermohydrogenotrophicum
TTCATCGTCAGCCCGCACCACGCCCAGATCGGCGCCATCCGGAGCCACCTGACCAGGGTGCGGGCCTGGGACTACCCGCCGTTCGTGGATACCGTCGATAAGATGCAGGGACAGGAGGCCGAGACGGTCATCGTCAGTTATGGCGTAAGTGACATCGAGACAGCGCTCGGGGAGGCTGAGTTCATCTACAGCCAGAACCGCCTGAACGTCTCTCTGACCAGGAGCCGGGCGAAGTGTATGGTCTTTCTGCCGCGGCCGCTGCTGGAGCCGCCGCTTGAACTCCTGCAGAATGATAAGGCGGCGGCAGGGCTCCGGCATATGCTCGACCTCCAGGAGTTCTGCCGGGCCTACGGGGAGGAGAGGACGTTCGACCTTGACTGGATGGAGGGGGCAGCAGGGGTC
>LFRN01000272.1:1661-9420 GCA_001512375.1 Candidatus Methanoculleus thermohydrogenotrophicum
CCCTGCGCAGAGCGCCGCCGGTCTGGGTCCATATATGATACCTCGAACCCGGGGACGATGACCCGCACCACCGGTACCGGGGTTCTCGAGAGATCGCAGACACAGACCCGGTCAGTATAGGGGCTGACTTCCCGAAGCACCCGCTCAATATCGAGATCGAACCGGTCGGTACTTGTATCAGGGATGTCCTTGATATTAACAGGCTCTGCGTCCGCGAACCACATCCTGTTAATCCGCTTCAACCGCTCATATCCCGCCTTCCTGATGACCATCTCCCGCCGGGGGTCGTTGCGACCACCCTGAAGATAACTCCCCCGGCTCTGAGCGACCTCAGTCAGGGCGCGGAGCGCTGCGATCTCAGGAGAGGTGTGCGTCCCGGACCCGATGACGATCATAGCCGGGTCTTTCGTGACGGTGTCGTCCGCGGCGGCCGCGACGGTGGGGATACCGGTCTTTCCGTCGAGCAGCCAGAGGTAGACATCGATCCCGTTCTCCTCAAACCGATCAAGGACCTGCCGGGCAGCGCAGTCGTTCTCGATGATGAGGCGGCGGCCGAGGTCACGTTTCTGGTTTGCGGTGCTGAGCGCATCCCGCTCGATCACTTCAAAGAGAGCGTGCAGGATCGCCTCCTCCATGATATTTCCCGATGCGAGCCCGTTCGAGTCGCTCCGGAAGAGTGGCACGGTCATACCGAGCGAGTCATAGGGGTGGAAGACGGCGTTACTTGGAACGTAGACCTCCTCATCGTTCAGGATATCCCATGCTGGTGTCCAGTGGATCTTCTCCCCTTCTTCAAGTCTTCGTGGGATGATCAGGTCTTCAGGATGTACGGCCCGTCCCGGACCGATCTCCTCATAGGTTGCATACTCCATCTGGTCGCCCCTGTACTCGGCGCAATAACGCTCGATCGCTTCCATCATCGCCGAGACCCGGGCATGGATCGGCTCCTTTCCTTTCCCTGCGTGGACGCGGACGGATCCCCGGGCTGCTCCCGGACGAACCGCCGAAAAGACCGGGATCCCGAGACGATCCAGGGGGGTGACATCAATGATCTCGGAGACACCGATCTCCGCCATCAACGGCTCAACGGCGGCATGAGTCTCATCGGGAGATCGATAACGGTGTGTCCCGTCAAAGTACTGTTTTTTTACCGGGCGAATCGTGATTGCCATCCAGTATCCCTTGGAGGTGATACCTTAATAGCATAGCAGGTATACTCTAACCACGTATGACCGCGGATGACATAGCTGTGGGCGCGGTTGTCCGGTACCCTCGCACCGGCACGACCGGGAGAGTCCTGCGGATCGAGAAGGTCGACGGTCGGCAGTATGCCGAGCTCGACAGCACCGGTCTCTACTACCTGGTAGACGAGCTCGTCAGCGTCGACCGTATGGCCGGAAGGGCAGAGAAGAAGGAACGCAATCTTGAGGAATACCTCAAGGAGAGGGAGGAACTCCAGCAACAGCTGGAGGGGTTCTGGGAGAAGGATACCGACCAGAGTTGTGAAGGCGGTGGCTAACTCTCGATCGGTATGGTGGTGAGTTTCACCGCCTCGACACCTTTTTGCGACATCAACCGTTCTGTAATTTCCTTCAACACTGTTCCATCCCCACGAAGCAGGATCACCTCAAGGCACCGGTTTTGAGTGATGTGTGAGTGAAGGGATGCCCGGATGATATGGGCATACTCATGCTGGATCTCAGTAAGCGTCTCGAGTAACCCGCGCTGGTCATGATCATAGACCATGGTGATAACGCCCTGCCGCTCTCCTTTAACATCGGAGATCCACTGGTAGTACGTGATATAGTTCCGTATAGCGTCTCTTATACCTTCAGAACGGGAGGAATATCCCCGGAGACTCAGAATCTCGTCAAATTTGTCGAGAAGGTTCTTCGGTAGAGAGATCCCGATACGTGAGAGTTCGGTATCGCCTGACATACTTGATCAGTTATATCTATACTAATTAGGTATAAATTTTAGCTCGCATCCCGGGATTTTCCTCACACTCCGTATGTCTCGGAGATGGCACCAGACAGGGGGTCTTGCACGGGCGTTACCAAACATCGGCAGGGAACGGAAAAGTAATCCCTACTGATTATGTATAAGTAGTGTTATTATATATTGGATAAGGAGGTTCGAAAACTTTTGCGAGATGCATTCATTCCCGGAGTCAATATTGGGCTCGTGGGCCATGTCGATCACGGCAAGACCACTCTGGTCAGCGCGCTGACAGGTACCTGGACGGACAGGCACAGCGAGGAGATCAAGCGCGGCATCTCCATCCGGCTCGGCTACGCGGATACGACTTTTTATAAATGCGAGAAGTGTGAGGGGGCTGAAGCGTACACTTCCCGTGCCGAATGCCCGGTGTGTGGAGGTCGCGCCGTCCCATTCCGGACGGTCTCATTCGTCGATGCCCCGGGCCACGAGACACTGATGGCGACGATGCTCTCCGGCTCCGCGCTGATGGATGGGGCGATGCTTGTCATCGCTGCAAACGAGGCCTGTCCCCAGCCCCAGACCAAGGAACACCTGATGGCGCTCGAGCTGATAGGCATTAAAAAGATTGTTATCGTCCAGAACAAGATCGATGTGGTCACCCAGGCTGAGGCACTGGAGCACTATAAACAGATAAAGAGGTTCATTAAGGGCACTATAGCCGAGAATGCGCCCATCATCCCTGTCTCGGCACAGAAGGGAGTCAATATCGGCGCCCTGATCCAGACCCTTGATACGGTCATCCCTGAGCCTGCCCGCGACCCGGATGTCGACCCGATGCTGCTTATCGCGCGATCGTTTGATATCAATAAGCCCGGCTGCAGCTGGCGGGACGTGAAGGGCGGCGTCATCGGAGGTTCGCTCGTCCGCGGCGTCCTCAGGGAGGGGGACGAGATCGAGATCAGGCCGGGCCGGCAGGTCCAGGTTGAGAATCGGATGAAATGGGAGCCGATCAAGACGAAAATAACCTCCATCAACGCCGGAAATGTCAGGGTGACCGAAGCGGCGCCCGGCGGCCTTCTGGGCGTCGCGACGAAGCTCGACCCGGCGTTAACGAAGAGTGATGCTCTCGCCGGGCAGGTGGCCGGGCATCCCGGGAGGCTGCCGCCGGTCTGGGAGCGATTAAAGTTCAATGTCACGCTCATGGATCGGGTGGTCGGTGCGGATAGCGAACAGATCATCGAGCCGCTCAAACATAAGGAGCCGCTGATGCTCTCGGTCGGCACTGCCGTTACTGTTGGTGTGGTCGTGAACGCGAGGAAGAACCAGGTGGAGGTCCAGCTAAAGCGGGCGATCTGTGCGGAAGTCGGCGCCCGGATTGCCATCAGCAGACAGGTCGGCGGGAGATGGCGACTGATCGGCATGGGTGTTCTGGTCGAGTGAAGATACTCCTTGATACCAACGCCCTCCTGATTCCGGCCCAGTTCGGTATCGACCTGTATAGCGAGCTTCAGAGCCTCTTCGGGGATTTTGAGGCGTTCACGCTCGAGGAGGTGATCGGCGAGCTCACAGGGCTCGCCCGGGGTGGTGGCCGGGATGCTGCCGCCGCCCGCGTGGGCCTGGCGCTGGCTCGGCGCTCGACGATCGTGCCAAGCGGGAGTAGCGCGGAGGGTGTAGACGAAAGGCTACTCGAGTATGCCCGACGGGAAGGGTGTGTCGTGGTGACGAATGACCGGGAACTCCGGAAAGCCCTCCTCCGGGAGGGAATTGATGTTGTTTCAATGCGAAAACGGAAAACACTGGACCTGATGAGAGGATAGGTGAAATCATGTACTATAAGGTGACACTGGAGGACAAGGTGCGGGTTCCGCCCCACCGCCTCGGGGAAGACCTTGATGCGGTCATCCTCAGCGTATTGCAGGAACAGCTGGAAGGTAGTATCTCAAAGGAGATCGGCATCTTCATTGTGGTCACGAAGGTTCTCGATATCGGTGAGGGGGAACTGATCCCGGGTGACGGTGCTGTCTACTACGACGTCAGGTTCGAGGCGGTGGTGCTCCGCCTGGCGCTCCAGGAGGTGATCGAGGGCGTGGTGGTGGAGACGACGAGTTTCGGCGCATTCGTCAGCCTCGGCCCCATCGATGCCATGCTCCACGTGAGCCAGATATCAGATGAATATATTAACTACGACGAGAAGAGTGGCAGGCTGATCTGCCAGGATTCAAAGCGGTATATCGCCGTGGGCGACGGGATCAGGGCGCGGGTCGTCGCACTCTCGCTCAACGAACGCGAGCCCCGGGAGAGCAAGATCGGCCTCACCATGAGACAGTCAGGGCTTGGAACCCTGCTCTGGCTGGAGGAAGAGTTTGAAGAGGAGAGGGGGGCGGCATAATGGTTGTGCGCAAGAAGAAGGTTGTCAAGGTCTGCCGCGAGTGCCACCGGGTCGTCGAAGGGGGAACCTGCGTGATCTGCGGCACGGCTAACCTGAGTGAAGACTGGGCAGGATATGTGGTGATCATCGACCCTGAGCATTCGGATATCGCAAAGAAGATGAATATCACCCTGCCTGGCCGGTATGCCCTGAAGGTTCGCTGATGCTCAGACTTCCCGAGGCGCACCGCGATCTTCTGAAAGTACCGTTCGGTACCCTCTACCGCGATATTGGCGAACTCCTTCCCCGGCTCGAAGGCCGGGCGGTCTACGCCGTTGGTGATGTGGTGACCCACAGTCTCCTCGATGCGGGTATCGTTCCTGACATCGCCATTATTGACGGCTACACAATGCGCACTCGCTGCACCTGCTCACCCCTCCTCCAGGCGAGAAGGATGACGGCGAAGAACCCCCCGGGCACGATCACCGACGAACTCGTGGACGTGATCGATGAGGTGGTCCGGGATCCACCGGGTGTGATCTTCGTTGATGGCGAGGAGGACCTTGCGGTCATCCCGCTCGTCCTCGCCGCGCCGCCGGGAGCTGCAGTCCTCTATGGTCAGCCAGGGGAGGGCGTCGTCCTCAGGATTGTTGATGCGTCGGCGAAGCGGGAGGCAGAGGCCATTCTGAAGGTTTTCGTGCGCGAGTGAGCCACGCGGCGGAACCACTGCCCGCGCGCCATCCCAGAGTTTAAATAAATCTGTCAACAACATTTTAGGGATATTGATGGAGTTTGAGATCATCAGTGACGTGAGGAACGAGGTGTTGAACCGGAGGGAGCTTGTATTCACTCTCACCTTCGACGGCCCAACACCCTCGCGGAAGAGCATTCAGGAGAAGCTCGCCGCGATCTTGAATAAGAATGAGAACCTGCTTGTGCTGGATTCGCTGAAGACGCGGTTTGGGAAGATGGAGGTCGCAGGACGCGCCCGCGTCTACGACGACGAGGAGAGCAAGAAGTCGACGGAGCGGGATTACCTGCTTAAACGCGGCGAGCCAAAGGCCAGGAGCGAGGAGTAAGGCATGGCGGTCAAGAGATACAAACGCTACGAAGTCGAGGGCGACAGGGCAGTCCTGAAAAACCGGCATTGCCCCCGGTGTGGCCCTGGCGTGCTGATGGCCGCGCACAAGGATCGGGTGGCCTGCGGCAAGTGTGGCTATACCGAGTTCCGGAAGTAGGTTCTCACTCTCTGATACTGAAATATGGGCCACGGCTGCATTTCACCTGCGCCCGCCTGCAGGCCCTGGCCACGACTGATTTTCCATAACGGAGCAATACCTGTTTTATGCCTGATATGATGCCCGAAGACGGGCTGGTGCTGGGGATCGAGGGGACAGCGTGGAATCTCAGCGTCGCACTCTTCGGAGAAGATCTGGTCGCCCTCCATTCATCGCCCTACATCCCGCCGAGAGGGGGTATCCACCCGCGCGAGGCCGCGCAACACCATGCGTCGATGATGAAGGAGGTCATATCCCGGGTGCTCACAGAACCGGAGCGGATCCGGGCAGTTGCCTTCTCGCAGGGCCCCGGCCTCGGACCGGCTCTCAGGACAGTGGCGACCGCCGCAAGAGCCCTCTCGATCGCGCTCGGCGTGCCACTCATCGGCGTCAACCACTGTGTGGCACATATCGAGATCGGGAGATGGGCGACCGGTCTCTCAGATCCGATTGTCCTCTACGCGAGCGGCGCCAACACGCAGGTGCTCGGCTACTTAAACGGCCGTTACCGGATCTTCGGGGAGACGCTGGATATCGGGCTTGGGAATGCGCTTGATAAGTTTGCCAGGAGCCACGACCTCCCGCACCCGGGCGGCCCGGCCATCGAGAAACTTGCCCGGCAGGGGGAGTATATCGAGCTTCCGTATACGGTGAAGGGAATGGACCTTGCTTTCTCCGGTCTTGTCAGCGCCGCGCAGGAGAGCACCGCGGCGCTTGAGGACGTCTGCAACGGCCTGCAGGAGACGGCGTTTGCGATGTGCGTCGAGGTGACCGAACGGGCGCTTGCGCATGCAGGAAAGAGCGAGGTGCTGCTGGTCGGCGGGGTCGGCGCGAACGCTCGGCTGCAGGAGATGCTCCGGATGATGTGCGAGGATCGGGGAGCGTCGTTTGCCGTCCCGGAGCGGACATACCTCGGAGACAACGGCGCGATGATTGCCTGCACCGGGAAGATCATGCTGGAGCATGGTGTCACGCTCTCTCTTGAGGAGTCACGGATCCGGCCGGGTTACCGGGCTGATGAGGTGGATGTCGTCTGGCGGGCTGAACCTGGTGAGATCTTTGCCGTCGGGCCGCACGAAGCGGGCGTCGCGCGAGGTGCGGAGGCTGTGGTGGAGATCCGGGAGGAGGACGTGATCAAGCGCCGGACGAGCAAGCGCTACCGGAATCCACGCCTTGACCGCCGGTTGATCACGGAGCGGACCCGTGCCGAGGCTCGCCTGATCGCGACGGCCCGGCGGGCGGGCGTCCCGACCCCGGTGATCCGGGATATCACGGCTGACACGATCGTTATGGAACGGGTCTCAGGAGAGGTGCTGAAGTATGTCACGACGCCGGAGAGTGTTGCTCTTGCCGGCGAGGTGGTCGGGAAGCTGCACGGGGCCGGGATCGTCCACGGCGACCTGACGACGAGCAACATGATCATCCGCGACGGTCAGTGCGTCCTGATTGACTTTGGGCTCGCATCCACGTCGTCAGAGGTGGAGGCACGCGGGGTCGACCTCCATGTCTTCTTCCAGACGCTCGAGAGCACCACCGAGAACTTTGAGGAGTTAAAGACGGCCTTCATCGAGGGGTATACAGGTGCGTTCCCGGGAGCGGATGAAGTTCTCTCCCGTGAACACGAAGTGGAACTGCGGGGGCGGTACCTATGAGGCTCGCGGTGGTTACGAGTAACGCCAATAAGGCGCGGGAGGTGGCTGCATACTTCGCGGGGCTGCTTGAGGTTGATCATGTCGCGCTCGCGTGCCCGGAGTTTCGCCACGCCGACGTTGGGGAGATTGCCCGTGGGAAGGCGGCGTATGCCTACGAGGTGCTCTCCCGTCCGCTGATCGTCGACGACACCGGTTTCTTCATTAATGCCCTCAGGGGGTTCCCCGGCACGTGTGCCGCGTATGTCCAGGATACCATAGGGAATGCAGGGATTCTGAAACTCATGGAGGGCGTGGAGGATCGGAGTGCTTACTTCGAGACGGCGGTTGCGTTCGCCCGGGAGGACGGCATCCGGGTCTTTCGCGGGATCCTGCCGGGGACGATCGTCGCCCCCCGGGGAGCCGGGGGGTTTGGCTACGACCCGATCTTCGACTACGAGGGGCGGACGCTTGCCGAGATGCCGCTTGCCGAGAAGAGCAGGATCTCGCACCGGGCACGGGCGCTTGAGGCGTTCCGTGCATGG
>LFRN01000050.1:0-991 GCA_001512375.1 Candidatus Methanoculleus thermohydrogenotrophicum
CTGAATGCGGGTGTGATGGTCTCGCCGATGACGTAACTCTCAAATCCAAGATGCATCAGGCGCTGGGCAAACGCTCTCGCGACCAGGCCCGAGCGCCCTGCGCCTGCCACGTAGATCCGATCTGCGGCCAGGATCGTGTCAAGGAACCGGGCTACATCTTCCTGGTTAATAGCGCGTGCCACGTCCTCGATGCTCGATGCCATCAAGAGCATGAGATCGGTGATGNNCGGTTCTCACTTTTCCTACCCTCCTGGTCAGGTATCTACTCTACCTCAAACCACATAAAAGCGTATGGAGCGCGGGGATTGGAGGATATCGGGATCGAAACGGGGCTAATCCCCGTTATTTCAATGATGGCATACAACCCATCCACCGGCACGTTTATGGGCTGCCCCCGGATACGATACTATTTGTGTGTGAACTACCCCGCCCTGAAGGGGGTCGGGGCTTTCCCGGCTATCATGGACAACACTTGCACCACAGAGATACGATAGAGGTCTCGTGTCGCGTTATAGGCCCATCGGCATATCTCCAGCGTCTGCTCCATCTGAGAAACCTGCGATTTTGTCGGGTAGAGTCGATAACGATACGCTTTCATCTGCATGGTCGGGTCACACTACTTTCTGAGTCTCGGTATACTTCTGAATGACCTCTTCTTTTGTCGTATCCCCGCACGTTCCAACATAATATGATGGATTCCAGAGATGGCCTTCCCCCAACACGTTTCGCAAGGTCGGGATACTGTTCAAAGAGTTTCTTAGCAGTGATCCCCCCCTTCATGATCTTAACAATGGTGGCAGGAGCGAATTCTGGATGGGCGGTGACAAAGGTGAACGTGATCAGGCATGACTTCCTGAGTGTTCAAGATGAACCCCTTATCTTGAGCGATTGATACATGGAGGTCTGTAAGAGTCCTGGCAACATCACCGATCAGAACCTTTCGGCGGTATTTCGTTGACCATACGAAGTGATAATTCACGTTGTATACGCA
>LFRN01000050.1:1129-3144 GCA_001512375.1 Candidatus Methanoculleus thermohydrogenotrophicum
TCGTAGACGGCGACTTTCCGGGAGAGGAGCGCCTCCACCTCTGGCGCGATAGCAGGGGCCATGGAGCCGGCGAGGGCAACCTCTGCACCCGGGTTTATGAGGAGCATCGCGGCGCACTCCATCGCGGCAAACATCGCCATCGTCTCCACCCTGAGTTCCTGAGGCACCGTATGGTTCACTCCCGCGTGGAGGAAGGCGTCGTTTGCCGTAGTGTCGCCCCGGTCGATCTGGCGGATCGCATCCACGTCGAGAGCACCATGCTGGGTGCCGGGCGCAAAGATACAGGCATCAAACGCGCCGGTGATCCGGCCACCGGTCACAAGGAGGGTGACAGTATTTGAACTCGCGTCGCAGACCACGAGGTCGGGTCCGAGGTCGTGCGAGACCTCATAGAGGATCCCGATCTTCTCGGGGCTCGCCTGGTGGGAGTATGCCTTGAACCGTGGGTCGGTTGGGGATCTGCGGTGCAGCCCGGGGATGACGACGGCTGGGAGACCGCTTCGCTCGATCTCATCGTAAACCCGGGTGCCGCCGCCGATATGCTTGCCAGCACCCTCCCGGGAGATAATGCCCCGGTTCTTGACCTTCCTGATATTGGTGATGGCGGGGATGCCGTCACCCATCGAGTAGCAGACGGCAACACCCTCGATCTCGTCGAGAGGGCAGAGGCGGCTGAGGTCGTCGGCCGAGAACTGCCTGGCCTCTTCCCGGGAGATCTTGAACTCCTGCGTCCCGGAGGAGAAGCGCATCGCGGTGGTGCCGTGGTCGATGCCGATAAACATGTTGATGTACCGGTTTATGTCTCCGGGTGGAAGTAAGTTTTTGAATTACCCGGAGTCAGGCCTCGCTGTCCTGGTAACGCCTCTTCACGTACTCCACCGCGCCGACGACGATGAGACCGGCAAGGAAGAAAGGCCAGCCTCCAGTCAGCATATCCCCGGCCAGGGACCCCTTCTCCCAGAGCATCCGCGCAGACCCGAGCATCAGCCCGGTGAGGAAGGCGAGCATTGCCCCGTGATGGGTCTTGAGGAGATACTTGAGGCCTTTTGTGAAGATGATGAGGCCTATGACGCCGCCGGCGATATAGGCGATGATCTCGGGGAGAGAGATGGCCCGGAGCGCCGTAAGCATGAACTCATACTGGTTGAGGACGAGGGTCATGTAGGCTCCAGAGACCCCGGGGAGGATCATGGCGCAGAGCGCTATCATCCCGGTGAGGAAGAGGATCGGCAGGGAGTGGCCGATGTCGAGGTGGCCGAGGCCTGTAAGGAGGAATCCGGCCCCGATCCCGGCAGCGAGGTAGACGAGGGTGGCGGCGCGCAGGGAGCGGATCTCGAGGAAGAGAAGGATGGCGGAGGCCAGGATCAAGCCGAGGAAGAAGGAGTAGGTCGCCACCGCGTGGTCGGTAAGGAGGGAGAGGATAATCCCGGACATGAGGAGGAAGGCGGTGCCGATTCCGGCGAGGAGGACCACGAGGAACGGGAGGTCGATCTCCCTGATGTCTTCGCGGAGGGAGGCGAGGTCTCCCCTGAGAAGGTGTTTTGCCGAGGCAAGGTTGATACTGCCGATAGCCGTGATTAGCCGCTCGTAGATTCCTGTGATGAGGGCGATCGTCCCCCCTGAGACTCCGGGGATGATATCACAGGCGCCCATCATCAGCCCGCGCAGGTAGATCCCGGCGTGCTCCCGTATGTCCAGGCGAGGGCTCATGGGCGCGCCCCACAACAGGTGCCGATGCCGGGCAGCAGGCGGACTGTGTCGAGTTTGTACCGGGTGAACGTCAGCGCATCGGCGGCGATTGCCCGGACTGCGGGGTCTGGAGGCAGGACGGTCCTGCCGGGGGTACGTGAATCTCTCAAGCGGACAACTCCTTGTGGCTTAGTAGGTATGTGAGTGATCTCAAATATGCTCCGCTGTCAGGCTACCGGGCCCGATTGTGGGTGTGAACGAACTACCCCGCACCTGTTGGACGGGGTCTTCCCGCTCACGCCGCCGTGAACCCCGCGATTTAAGTT
>LFRN01000050.1:3169-3848 GCA_001512375.1 Candidatus Methanoculleus thermohydrogenotrophicum
GCCTCCCGGGGATTAACGCAGTCCGTCTACGCGATCGGGATGATCCATGATGGTTCGCAGTGCGAGATCCTGAAAACTTCGGTTTTCTTGCATATTTTTGCTACATACGCATGTTGGATTTTTTATAGTAAGGTTTTTATATTAAATACAATATTGATCCTACCCCGAGAAGGGGGGAGAAGATGTATGAGAAATTCTTTATTGTTCGGTTTGTGCATTGTCCTTCTCCTGTCGATCACTACCGTGAGTATGGCGGTCGTGATCGGGGAGGGGCCTGTCGAACTGAACCTTGATGAGTATGTGAACATTACACCGATAAACAGTACCGAGACGTACCAGGTGCCACAGACGACTGTGCTTGGAGCACTTGATGCAGCCTCGATCCTCGGGAAATTCGAGTACGAGGTCATCGCAGACCTGTCTCCGGAAGAGGGGAGCTTGAGTGTACTCTCGATTACAGGGATTGAAAACGAGGTGAGGAATGAGACCCCGTACGCCTGGACGTTCTGGGTGAATGGTGAGGAGGGTACGACCGGGCCCGCGGTGACGAACGTGACCGATGGGGACACTGTGACCTACTCCTACGGACCTCCGGGCCACTCCGTGGAGGATGCTTCGTATACGCTGAACATCTACGTGAGCGTGCCGGGGGCGGAAGTGAACGTGACACCGACACCCA
>LFRN01000050.1:3957-4253 GCA_001512375.1 Candidatus Methanoculleus thermohydrogenotrophicum
AACGACACGGTGAGCGTTGACAGTGCTGTGATCAACCAGACCGGCTGGTTAAGCATCCAGGCAGACCTGAACGGAACGCCAGGGGAGGTTCTGGGGTACACCCCGCTCAGCGAGGGAGTGAATGAGAACGTGACTGTGACGATCGAGACCGCGAATGTTACACCGGTTCTCTACGCCGTTCTTCACGTTGATGAAGGGGAGGAAGCAGTCTTTGAATTCCCGGGTCCCGATGTACCGATCCTCCTGAACGGCAGTCCAGTCCAGCAGGCCTTTAACGTGACACCGACACCCATCCC
>LFRN01000103.1:0-766 GCA_001512375.1 Candidatus Methanoculleus thermohydrogenotrophicum
AATACGCCTTACGTTACATACACTATATGGTGACAATGTGGTGGACATCCTATCCCTCATCCTCATCGCCGTCGTGGTGCTGATCGCAATAGGCATCGCGGCAACGTTCATCAGCATCTATAACCGGTTTTTTTCGCTCAAAAACTCTGCCGAAGCAACGCTCGGTCAGGTGAAGGTCGCGATGAAGAAACGGCTGGACATGATCGAGCAGCTCCTCGGTGCGGTGAAGAGTTACGCGGCTTTTGAGAAGGAGACGCTGACCGGGGTAACTGCGATGCGGGCCCGTATCGGCAGCGCCGGGCCAGGAGACTTAAACGGCCTTGAACGTGAATCCCGGTCGGTCCTCGGGCGGCTCCTCGCCGTCGCCGAGAACTACCCCGATCTCAAGACCTCTCAGACAGTGCAGGACCTGATGGGCGCAGTAAGAGGGATCGAGGACGAGATCGCCCGGCAGCGCTACACCTACAACAACATCGCCCAGCAGTACAACACCATGACCGATACAATTCCCTCGAACCTGGTCGCCGGCGTCATGGGGTTTGAGAAACTGCAGTATCTCGAGTTTGGTGAGGAGATCGAGCGGACCCCAACGATATCGTTCTGATTGACCATGCGCGTGACTGAACGGCAGCAGATCATCATCCTCGTTTCCATCACCCTCCTCGTCGGGGTGCTGGCGGTTGCCGGAGCGACTGCGCTTCCGGGGCTCTTTCGCGGGAATCTGGACGTTCAGACCTACGATGCTGTCTTCTTCGAGAACGGGACC
>LFRN01000103.1:793-2731 GCA_001512375.1 Candidatus Methanoculleus thermohydrogenotrophicum
CTCACCTTCGGGCCCACCGATCAGCCGCACATCGAGTTCCTGGGCATGACTGCGCCGCCCGGGACCGTCGGCTACGTTAAGAACCTGGAAAACGAGGTCAGGACGGCAGCCGGGAACGCGAGCTCTTCGGATCTTGCAATTATCCGGGACCTTGCGTTCGCAAACGAGGTGGGGATATATAACCCTGACTACTTCGCACCGGGGACCTATACCGTGGAGTACCGATACCGGGTCCGGCCACCAATCGAGTATGATGAGAAGTGGGCGCACCTGAACCTAAAACTCGTTGATGAGCACGTCCCCTACCGTGACCTGCGCATCATTCTCCCATTCGCCGGCGATATCGAGGAGGTTTACACCCATCCTCCAACCCTTAATATCAAGCGGACCGCCGAGGCCGTCATCATAACAGGGAGCACCTCCCAGGACGACGCGTTGAACGTTGAGCTGGTCCTCGATCCTGCGTTCATAGAGAGAGTCGGAGGATTCCCGGAGTACGTCCCGGACGTTCGGCAGAAGACAGCCGACGCCAACCGCTGGCCTGCAATCCTCTACGGCGCGGCAGGGGTTCTCCACAGCCTCTCGATCCTCCTCGTGCTCGCGATGCCGTTCATCCTCCTCGGCGTCTACCTCCGCTATGGCAGGGAGAAGCAGTTTACGGTGCCCGAATACCTGAGTTTCACGCCGAACACAGATCTCAAACCCTGGCAGGTGAACCTCCTTTTCAAGGGCGACGCTCTTGAGTTCGACGATGACGGCTTCTACGCGACAGTGCTTGACCTCCACAGGCAGGGAAAGATCGTGGTGACCGAGAAGCCTGATGGCGGGGTTACGGTCAGGATCGTCTCAGAGGAGTCATCAGACCCCTACGAGCAGCGGGTACTCAACTTCCTTTCGAACGTCGCAGATGACCACATTGTGGATACCGCTGAGCTCGCGGCGTTTGCCGAGACCGCCCGACGGAGTCCTGGCTACCAGCACCGGATCCTGCAGTACCAGCAGTCGCTGACCGCGCTGACTGGAAGCGTGGATACCACACTTTCCCGGCAGTACGTCAGGGACGGCCGGGAGATCATTCTCCCGCTTACTTTCCTCGGCGCCATCCCCTGTGGGCTCTCTATCCTGACGTTCATCTTCGCGCCGGGCGCGGCCTACCTCCTGGTCCCGGCCGGTATCCTCTCCTTCATCGTCGCGGTTCAGGTCGGGATTGCAGCACTCTTCCCCTCGACCCTCTTTGGCCACTGGAAGGGCGACCACTACAAGGAGAAACTAGAGTGGGACGCGTTTGCCCATTTCCTCTCCGACCTTGCCCTGATCCGGAAGTACTCCCCGGCCGACCTCTCGATGTGGGGGGAGTGGCTGGTCTACGGGACCGCGCTCGGCCTCGGTGAAGCGGTTGAAGCGGCGATGAAGGACCTGAATATCAGCATCCCGGACGTCGGGATGCCGCTCTACTCGAATATACCGGCGATCTTTGCGCCCATTATCCTCTACTCCCCACCATCCTCGGACAGGACCGGGGGATTCGGTGGCGGCGGTTTCGGCGGTGGCGGTGGTTTCGGCGGTGGCGGTGTCGGAGGGAGGTAATCCTTTTTAGCGCGGCTGCCTCAACCATTGAGCATGGGACAACGCCCGAAAACAGAGTGGATCAGGATACGGCAGCGACGGGTCGTCGACGAGGCAGAGTATTACGCCGACCGGCTCTATGAGACCCAGCAGGCCGCAAAGGCCTATGCCCGGCAACTGCAACACCACGGAAAGGAAGTTCTTGTCTTCAGGACCGCCTGCGAGGGGGGACACCGGGGCTACGCCGCGTTCGTCAGAAGATGAGGTATGCTCGCGCCGCAGACAGCCATCCGGCTGTCTGGCCGGTGGAGAAGAGACAGGGCACAGATGGACGCCTCCGGCGGGGGTCATAAGAGGGTGGGGGCGAACCCC
>LFRN01000112.1:0-4861 GCA_001512375.1 Candidatus Methanoculleus thermohydrogenotrophicum
GGTGGGAGGGGGACCGACTGATCGTGGACAACGCAAACAGCGGGACGAACGTGGATACCACCATCGAGGCCGCCCGCTACGCGCGGATCCTCAGGGGGGAGGGTCCCCTGACGCTCGTCATCGGCGAGGAGGCGCGGGCAATCTGCGACGGATTCTCTCCGGAGGATATCGCGCGGGCGATATCGTCCATCGGGCCGACGGCGACCGTCTATGTCGGAGAAGGGCATGAGGCGGCAACCCTTGATGCAGGGCTTGACCTGGCCCGGGAGATCACTCCCGCGGGTTCTATCGTCCTCGCGGTCAAGACATGGAGATAGACAATGCAGTATATTCAACCAAGACCGAGTTCTATTGTGGCAGCGCTCTACACCGCCCGTGATCTGGGCGTGGATCTGGCTATCCTCCACGGTCCGTCGGGCTGTTCGTTCAAACACGCCCGTCTCCTCGAGGAGGACGGAATGCGGGTGTTGACGACTTCTCTTGGCGATAACGAGTTCATCTTCGGCGGGCATGACCCGCTCGTGCAGGTGCTCCGCCACGCAGATGAGGAGTTTTCACCCCGCCGAATAGCGGTCATCGGGACCTGTGTCTCGATGATCATCGGCGAGGATCTTGAATCTGCCATCCACGACGCCGGGGTCACCACACCAACGATCGCTGTGGAGATCCATGCCGGGTTCCGGGAGAACATCGACGGAGTGATCGCGACGCTTGAACCGGCCGCCGCCGCTGGCTGGATCAGCGAGGGCGAGCTTGAACGCCAGCGCTACTACCTCGGGAAGGCAAACGAGGTGGAGCGGCTTCGGGGGGCGGCGTCCAGGAGTTACATCGAGCCATCACGCGGCGATCTCAAACACATTGCCGCAAAGCGTCTTGTAGAACTCGCCGACGGGGGTGCCAGGGGGGTTGCGGTCATGAACGCGAAGAAAGAGACCGCTTACATGTTCGCCGATGAACTCATCGCCCTCCGTGATACCTGTCCTGAGGCCGCGATCACCTACCTCGCAAACCTGGAAGACCGCGGGCTCCCGAAGGTGCGGGAGGATGCCGCCCGGATCCTTGCCGGGATGCGAGAGCGCGGGGTCGATCCTGAACTCATTGGGGCGCTGGATGAGTACGGCGCCAACGGCATCGCGGTCGGGGAGCGAATCCAGGAACTTGCGCCCGACTTCGCCCTCATCGTCGGGGTGCCCCATGCTATTCCCCCTGAGTACACGGACGGAATCGAGGTCTTCTCGGTCACAAACGGTCCCCGGCAGGTGGAGCCGCTCCGGGAGCTGGGGCATCGCCATGTCATGGTCGAGATTGACCTGCACCCAAAGACCCTGGGTGTCCGGGAGATCGTCGAGAGCGAGTTCGGTGCGGTCCTGCGGAGCATCCGATGAAGGGTCTGCTGGTCGCCGGCGACCGGTCAGGGAGCGGGAAGACGAGCATCACGCTCGCGCTCTCGGCGCTCCTCTCGAGATCGCGTGTCGTCCAGACCTTCAAGGTAGGGATGGACTACATCGATCCCTCCTACCTGATGGCAGTGACGGGGCGGCCCTGCCGGAACCTTGACGATTACGTGATGAGCCCGGACGAGATCCGGACCATCTTCTCACACGGGTGCCGGGGGGCTGATATCGCCATCGTGGAGGGGGTTCGGGGACTCTTTGAGGGGGCTGAGGCGCTCACCGATCTCGGGAGCACGGCTGCGGTCGCAAAACAGCTCGATCTGCCGGTTGTTCTCGTGATCAACGCCCGGAGCATCACCAGGAGCGCGGCAGCGATCGTAAAGGGTTTTCAGGCGTTCGATCCTGATGTCGCTATCAGGGGAGTTATCCTCAACAAGATCTCTGGCGCGCGGCACCGGGAGAAGACGATCCAGGCAGTCGAGCACTTCTGTGGAGTCCCGGTCATCGGCGCCATCCCCCGGATGGAGGAGATGGAGCTTGCGGTGCGCCATCTCGGGCTTGTACCTTACGAAGAAGGGGCGGAAGGCAGAGAGTTTCGGGAGCGCATCGATCTCATCACGAGGATAATCGGGGAGCATGTCGACCTGGACGCCCTGGTCGGGATCGCCAGGGAGTTTACGTTACCGGCAGGGACGAGCCCGATCTACGAAGTGCCGGAGGCGCCTGACGTCAGGATCGGGGTCGCGCTGGATGAGGCTTTCAACTTCTACTACGCCGACCTCTTTGATGTCCTGACATCGCTCGGGGCCGAGGTGATCCCGTTCTCCCCGCTCCGGGACCGATTGCCGGAGGCTGACGGCTACATCCTGGGGGGCGGCTACCCTGAGCTCTTCGGCGCCGAACTTGAGGCAAACACCAGGATGCGGGAGGGGATCTGTGAGGTCTCGCGGAACGGCACGCCCATCTACGCCGAGTGTGGGGGGCTCATCTACCTCACCGACCGGATGGTGCTCGCCCCCGGGTTTGCTGGCGTGGATGGGGAGCGTATCTACGACCTCGCCGGGGTCTTTGCTGGCGAGGCGCGGATGCCGGCCCGGCGGATGCTTGGTTACGTTGTGGGGACGAGCGCAGCCGAAAATCCCATGGGCCAGGCGGGGTTCCGGGGCCACGAATTCCACTACAGCGGTGTTCGACTCTCGCCCGCGACACGCTATGCCTACCGGCTGAGCCGGGGGGGTGGGATCCAGGATGGGCTCGACGGGGCTCTCCAGGATCAGACGATCGCGAGTTACACGCATCTCCACCCGGTGACGAGCCGGGGGATGTTTGCGCACTTTGTGGACTGCTGTCGGGAGGTGAGTGCTTCCCGGGGCATCGCATAATCCTACCCCAAATAGCCCCATGGAGAGGCGTGCGGAGTTTACCCGGCTTCCTCCCTTGTTCTTCGCGAGGCCCGTTGAGTTATTGGCGATCTGCCGCACGCACCAGAATCGTCGCCGTTCCCCGGGCTGAAGGTCGCACTTCCGGGGGCACTGTCTTCTCGTGGCATCGTTTTTTGGGAGACGGTCCTGATTCTTCCGCGCCCGGCGAGGAGGTGGAAGTTACCCATGGTCCGGGACCGTTGCAGGGCGCCTGCCGGTATGAAACGCAAAGCATACTAACGAATCGCTACCACATTATTTCCATGATCATTTACCTTGACGGCAGATACGTCCCCGAAGAGGAGGCGAAGGTCTCGGTCTTCGACCATGGGCTTCTCTACGGCGACGGTGTTTTCGAGGGGATACGCGCCTATAACGGAAGAATTTTCCGTCTTGACGAGCATCTCGCACGGCTTTACGACTCGGCAAAGACGATCGACCTTGCTATTCCGATCTCGAAGGAAGAGATGGCCGAGGTCATCAAGGAGACGCTGCGGCGCAACAACTTGAGAGATGCCTACATCCGCCCGATCGTCACCCGCGGCAAGGGCGATCTCGGCCTTGACCCCCGGCGGTGCAAGACACCGACGGTCATCGTCATCGCCGTCACATGGGGAGCCATGTACGGCGACCTCTACGAGAAGGGACTCCGGGCGATCTGCGTCTCGGTCAGACGCACCCCCGCGGAGTCGATGCCCCCGAACGTGAAGAGTCTCAACTACTTAAACAACATCCTCGCAAAGATCGAGGCGAACCACATGGGCGTGGACGAGGCGATCTTCTTTGATACCCACGGCTACATCTCCGAAGGTTCAGGAGACAACATCTTCATCGTCAAGAATGGTGCTATCATCACCCCCCCAACCTTGAATAACCTCCGCGGGATCACCCGCCAGGTTGTGCTCGAGATCGCGCAGTCGATGGGGATAACCCTGCTCGAGCGGAATCTGGGCTATTTCGACCTCTATGCGGCAGATGAGGTCTTCGTGACGGGGACCGCGGCTGAGATCGCGCCCATCCGCGAGATCGACGGGCGGATCATCGGGAACGGCAAGCCCGGTCCAATCACGCGCCAGCTGATGGCAGCGTTCAAGACTGTTACCCAGAAAGAAGGAACCCTGGTCTACGAGTGAGGAGGCCGGATTCTTTCCGGCAGATATCCTTTTCCCTGCCTTTTTCCGCCCCCTGCAGAGCCTCGCAGATGTATAAGTAGTATGCCGAAACAAGATTGGGATGGTCGCTCCTGCCTCGTGCGGCGAGGCCGGGGCCAGACTCAACTGATGGAGGATATCTTATGAAGACCACCAGGGCGGTGAAGATCCCCCGGGCGACATGCAAGCTCTTCGGTGCGATAAAGGCGCTCGCGACCATCAAACGGTGTGTCGTGCTCGTGCACGGGCCGAAGGGCTGCGTCTACCATATCAACTACATCCTCGGGATGCGGGGAGACCGCCCGTCTGAGATCTACTCGACGTGCCTTGATGAACACGACGTTATATTCGGCGCCGAGGAGAAACTCAAAGAGGCTATCGAAGAACTCGATGCGAAGCTGCGCCCCGACCTCATCGCGGTCCTCTCCTGTTGCGTCTCAAGTGTCATCGGCGAGGACATTGACGCCGCAGTGAAGGCTGCTTCGACCGATGCGCGGGTCGTCGGGATTGAGGCCGGGGGGTTTGAGGGGGATTTCCGGATGGGCTATAGCGAGACCCTCTGCCGGCTCGTCGAAGAGTTCGTCCGGGGGCCGTGCGAGGTCGAGGAGCGGTCTGTCAACCTGATAGGCCTCCTGAGAGGTGGACCGGACCTGCGCGAGCTCGTGCGTATCCTCGATCTCGTCGGCGTCCGGGTCAACGCGGCGCTTACCGCCGACGCAACGGTTGAGGACCTCGAGCGCCTGGGTTCTGCGGCGCTCAACATCGTCGTCTGCGAACCGGCGGGGAAGGAAGCCGCAGAGCTGCTCGAGCAGATCTGCGCCACCCCGTTCATCGTCGCCGACATCCCTATCGGGCACGCCGCCACTGTTCGGTTTCTCGACCGCGTCGCCGCTTC
>LFRN01000112.1:4968-5664 GCA_001512375.1 Candidatus Methanoculleus thermohydrogenotrophicum
CTGGTCTTTGGCGGCATGCTCGAGAAGCCCCTCGCCGCATCGCTCGGGATCGAGCACCTGGACATAATGCACGGCAGTCAGAGGACGCTCGGGTTTGCAGGCGCAGAGCACCTCATCACGGCACTCACAAAGCAAAAACCCCGCCATCGCGGTGGATAGACAGGATCCCGGCGTGCTCCTGGTCCTGGTTTCCATATCGCCCGCCGGTCGGCGGCAGCGCTGGCCGCCCCGGAGAACAAGGAGAGAAGAGGCACGGGCCGAATCCGCCCGGTTCCATCCAGCACAACTTTTTTATCTCCTGGTGTCCAAGTTGTATAGCACATTGCATAGGCTGCTATAGTGTAGGGGCCAATCATGTCGGCCTTTCACGCCGACGACTGGGGTTCAAATCCCCATAGCAGCATACCGGGTGAACTACCCCCGCTTGCGCAGGGGACTTCTCGCCTGTAGAGTTAAAAGTTCACACCCGGAATCTTTACGAAGAAAACAGGCAGAAGGCCCCCTACTTTAGTGGGGGGATGAATGGCGTCCATCGACAACCTTATTATGCGTCGCGACGTGTAATACTATAATGCGTAAGACATATCGGTATCGACTCTATCCCTCAAAGTCTCAAGTAACTCTGCATGAGCAGACGCTTGAGATCTGTCGGTGGGTCTATAACGATACTCTTGCATTGCGAAAGAATGCCTGGGA
>LFRN01000280.1:0-349 GCA_001512375.1 Candidatus Methanoculleus thermohydrogenotrophicum
TGCGGTGTCGGTCCAGGCAGACCGACGGCTCACAAAGACCGGGCTCATCGAGTTCTTCGAGGTCGTGGTGACTCCGGAGGTCTCAGGGAGACGAAAACCGGATCCTGATTCTCTTCTCTACGCCCTCCGGCAGATCGACACGGTGCCGGAGAAGGCTATGATGGTGGGGGACAGCCCAAGACGCGATATCGCACCCGGCCGACAACTCGGCATGGTGACCGCCTTTGCTGCCTATGGGGACCGGGAGCGGAGCAGGACGGCGGAGATCGTGGCCGACATCGTCCTTGCGGAGTTCTCTGAACTCCTGGATCATATGGGCATCCGGGGCCGGTAGCGCATCGAGTCATCC
>LFRN01000280.1:497-695 GCA_001512375.1 Candidatus Methanoculleus thermohydrogenotrophicum
TCGGGCACGGGCACGTTTTCCTGCGGGTATCACCACGCACTGTCCCTCATAGGCGGAGGAGGAGCGCAGAATGTGCAAGGCAGGGTGGGGCGGCCCCCCTCTACCCGCACCCCTGCTTGTGACTCCCGCCACGATCCAGCGCCCGATGACGAATCCAGGGAAGAAGCCGGATCCAGCACCTGTCTCTTATACACATCT
>LFRN01000273.1:0-12390 GCA_001512375.1 Candidatus Methanoculleus thermohydrogenotrophicum
ATCCCACAACATGAGCAGGAGTCGGGTCTTTTTGACGATAGAGCACTGCTGTGATGTGTTCCCGGGAGCCAGCCACTTTCGCAATGCTTCCCGGGTGAGCGTGATAACTATTCTCAACGATACCGGTGGATGGGCTGTATCTATCCAGCCATTGAAATAGCGGGGATTGGCGCTGTTTGTATGAAGATGACCCCAAATTTTTCATCGGTTGAGCCTGTGGCCGCCCCACGAGCAACCCAACCGTGGTTTTGATCCTAAATCATAGTATAGGGGTCTGCCTTCATGTACTCCCGGCAGACCGTTGTTGCGTAGTGACCGGGTGGGAGCGTGAACCTGAGCCGGACGCTATCGTCTGACACCTCAGCCTGAAGATCGGTGGAGAGCGCGATTGGTCTGAGGGCTCCGTCGAATTTCGTCTCCACAAATTGGGATGCGCGCTCAAAGTCCCGGGCATCGATCCCCTCCTCCTGCAGCAGTTCCTGCATGATCTCATCCATCCGGCCGCGCGGCACCACCGGCTCTGACCCCGGGATAAATGTAGCTATCCGGCACCGGCCGCGGCCGATATGCAAAAGTGCTGCCCTCATGTTCCGGGTTGTAACGATATCCTCGCGACCGTCCTGAAAGAGCAGCCGGTCGCCGACCGCCGGCTCGGTGAGTGGCATACCTTCATCGGTGCGACGGGAGAGCGCGCAGTTGAAGAGGTACGACTGAAACGCGCTCACCAGGAGTGAGAGGAGTTTCGGGGGGAGCGCCCGGAGCGCACCGGTATAGTCGCCGGGGTTTGTGACGAGGTGGTTCGCCATCGCCCGCTCATAGGTCATCTGGACTGGAAGTTCGGCGAGCAAGGCTCTTGCATCGCGGGTTTCGGCGAAATGTGCCCTGGCCTGTTGCGTCTCTTCTGCTTCCCGGGGGTATGCCCGGCCTATGTAGGTGACCACAGCTGCCTCGTAATCGCCCCTCAGGATGCTCTCGCCAACGATATGGGTGACCGGCCTGACGACACCGAAACGCTGCAGCCCGTAGTAGTTCGGTATCCCAATGGACACCACCTCCGTGACCTCCCGCACCCGTTCCGCAAGGTTCTCCAGGATACAGTCCCGGATGATGATATCAAATCGGTTGCCAACAAGACGCCCGAGGGTGAGCGGGTGCTGCGACCGCCCGACGACCTCGAGGGAGATATCCTCAAGTTGCACCTGCCCGACTGCTTCGGGCGCAAGATCGTAGATCGATATGAACTGGGTGGTCACCGCGTTCTTATCCTTGGTCCCTGCCCAGGCGATCCGCCGATGGCTGATGCCAAGCCGTTTCGCAATCTCCTTGACCGCGCGCTGGAGTTCCCAGTTCGTCTTGGTGAGCCGGCAGACCAGGTAAGGGCCGTCGTCCATCTCCCCGAAGGGGAGCGGTATCTCCTCGACAATGAAGTCCTCGGGCCTGGAGCGGAGCCTTCCTGCGATCCCCGGGGTCCTGGATGCGTAGTAGCGCATCCCCAGTTCCTCTTCCAGGGGATAGGGTGTGCGCATCATAGCAGCGAGAGGTCTCCCGTGATCCGGTCGAGATCTTCGGCACGTGCGGGCCCGAGACCAAGCGCCGTCACCGTTCCCGGCGGTATCTCGGTCATCCCGGCATCCTGAATGATCGATGCCGGGATACCTGCCTGTTCCGCGATCGTCTCGAGCTCATAGAGTTCTCGCTCGCTCTGCACCTTCAGCACCACCTTCTTCTGCCCCTCGTCAAACCAGGCCTTCCTGGTGGCCTTATCGGTCTTCTCGTAGGCTCCGATGGCAGCATGGGCAGCCTGCGCGCATTTCTTACCGCAGGACATCCTGATATCGGTGCGCACAACCAGACACTGTTTCCACTTAAACTCCCGTGTATCAGGCATTCCGTACTACCTGGGACACGATCTGTCAAAAACGCATCTGTGAGAACGATGGCTGGAACACGCCGCACCACCTGCTTGCTGCCGCTCACCACCCCGGCCGGGTGCGGCAGAGATACTGCGCGAAACTCCAATGTCAATATATTCTTAACGATACCGGTGGATGGGCTGTATATTGGCCCTCTCCTCTCTTGATCCTAAGGGCGCAGGTAGATCAGGATCGTGGAGAGCACGATGAAGGCGAGCGCGCCGGCAAAGAAAGACGCTTCTCCGAGACCGAGGGGTCTGGATCGTATATGCAGGTGCGCCCCTTCCCCATACCCGCGGCAGAGCATGCTCGTGTAGGTGCGTTCGCCCTGCTCGTACGACCTGATGAAGAACATACCGATCGTGTAGCCAAGTTGACGAAGCCGGTAGCGGTAGGGGAGGTTGCGATCAAAGGGGTCGAAGCACCGGGCATCCATCGCGGATCGTATCTTCCCGAAGGTCTCGGCAAAGACAAAGATGTAGCGGACCATCATGCCGAGCGGGAGGATGAACTCCCGTGGCAGGCCGAGCCTCCCCGACGCCTCAAGCAGGTCCTGCATCTTCGTCGTCGACGAGAGCAGGATGATGAACGATACGCTGACGATGAACTTCACAAAGAGGATCGAGGCGAACTCAACCGACTCCGCGTAGATCTCGATCCCGAACGGCAGGGTTGCGATTGGATGAAAGATGTCGTAGTATTTGTTCTTCACAAATATCTGGAAACCGATGAGGAAGATCCCGAATGGCAGGATGAACAGAAGCCGCTGAAGGTATACGAGCGGAGAGAGACGTGAGCAGAACCAGAGGACGATGAAGAACGCAAAGAGGACAGCGCCGAGTTCGTAGACTCTCGTTGAGTACGGCATCGCCACGATCGCAACGATGCCGGCGAGGGCGATGATGAGCTTGACCCTTGCGTCCAGCCGGTGGATGACGCTGTCGCGGTAGGCCGACTTCTCGATAGCGTAGAGGTCGTCGATCATGTTCTTCTCGTGTAGGCGTCAAGAAACGACTTCTGCGCATCCTCGTAGGTGTAGGCCATATCGATGGCGACACCGTTTTCCTGCAGCGACCGGATCAGTTTCGGTATGACCGGCACATCGAGCCTGGTTTGGGCCAGCATCTCCGGGCGGTCGAAGATCTCCTCGACCGTCCCTGAGGCCACAATCTGTCCGCGGTCCATCACATAGACGAAGTCCGCCATCTCAGCCACGAGGTCGACCTGGTGCGTCGAGAAGATCACAGTCATGCCATAGTCCTCGGGCAACCGGTTGACAAACGCCATAAGATCGGCGACGCCCTGGGGGTCGAGTCCGGCGGTCGGTTCGTCAAGCACCAGGACCTGCGGCTCCATCGCGAGGATGCCGGCGATGGCGACCCTCTTCTTCTCGCCGCCCGAGAGGTGGTGCGGCACGCGCTCGCGGAGGTCTTCGATCCCGAGGAGGCGCAGGGCCTCCTCAACGCGGTGGGCGACCGTCGCCTCATCGAGCCCGAGATTGGTCGGGCCGAACGCGACATCCTGCTCCACGGTGGGGGAGAAGATCTGGTCATCGGGGTTCTGGAAGACAATCCCAACAAACTTCCTGACTTCCCGGACGTTCTCCTTTGTGACCGGTTCGCCCCTGACCAGCACCTCGCCGGACGTGGGCTTGAGTATACCGTTAAAGTGTTTGAAAAGAGTGCTCTTCCCGGCCCCGTTCGGCCCGATGACGGCGATGCGGGTTTTTCGCTCTGCAATGAAGTTTACACCCTGTAGGGCGTGAAGGTTGCCGCGATAGATATGGGTGAGATCGCGTGTCTCGACCAGATGCATGTTAGCAAAAAGTAGGGGTTTTGTTAGGTATCTAGTTATCGGGTCGGGCAGTCACTCTCGCAGCGCCGTATGCGAGGCCGACCGTAAGGATCGTGCCGATAACAACGGCGAGCACTTCTCCTGGTTTATCCAGACCCTCGATGCCGTAGTCAGGCAGCGGCGCATCGAACGAGAAGTCGTTTCCGGTAATGGCGACTGCTTTCGCCTCCGCGGCTTCGGCGGCTTCTTCGTCGAGTTCGCTACCCCTGAAGTCTTTTGCACCGTATATGCTGAAGAACGCGCTCTCGAGGCCGTCAGGGTTTTCAGACGTGATGAACGGTGCGGCAACGGAGATCACGAGGGCGATCGCGATACCGATCATGATGAACTGCTTCTTCTCCATTACGCTGCCACCCCCGCTGGACGTTCGAGGATGTCAGGCCGCGCCGCTGCAATCAGGTAGAGGGCAACCGCGGTGATCCCACCCTCGATGAGACCGATGACGGCGTGGTACATCCCCATGGAGACGAGTCCGAGAACCAGTGGGAACGTGCCGGCGATCGCGAGTTCAACCGCACAGAGGAGCGCTGAGACGAAGACCGACGCCCACGCAGCGATGAACGCGGCGATGTATGCGTTGTTCATAACGCCGTTGAGTGCGGTGTAGCCATAGTAGCCGATAAAGCCGCCGACGACGCCCATGTTGATGATGTTGGCACCCATGACGGTGATGCCGCCGTCACCGAATATGATGCCCTGCACGAGGAGGACCAGCGTCAGGACAAAGATTCCCGCATACGGTGACCCGAGCACGATAGCCGCAAGCGCCGCCCCGAGCAGATGCCCGGTCGTTCCCCAGGGAACGGGGATGTTGAACGCCTGCATGGCAAAGATTCCTGCCGCAAGCACAGCGACCAGCGGCACCTTTTCCTCCCCCATTGAATTTCGCGCCCACCGCAGGGCGAGCACGATGAAAATGAGGGCGATGACCCAGTAGGCCAGGGCCTGCCCCATCGGTATAAACGCGTCAGGTATATGCATTAAACACACCCAGGGAATGTAATACGTTTGAATATAAAAGTGTGATCAAACTCTATGCAGAGTCTGGTCTGTAAGAATCTGACGTACTTTTGATATGAATAGTACGCCCATGCCCCGGATCAGGGCAGGTTTCAGGGCGAGCTTCCTGATCAGGGTGAGCGGCCGATCCATGTCACCGTGCTCCACGATCGTCGCGATGACGCCCGGGTCGTTTAAAGTCCGGCAAAGGCGGTCGATCTCCTCCGGGGTCATTCTCTGCCGCATCTGGAGCACTTTCAATCCAATATCAAGTTCTTTCCCAAAATCTTCCTTCCAGCGTCGTTCATAATCCCTGAGGCTGTCGTCGTCGAATTCTCCGCGCGAGCAGCAGGCCGCCGCAACCTCGGCCGCATGCTTTGCCGACCTGACACCGGTGTAGATCCCACCGCCTGACGTGGGTTTGGGGAGACCTGCTGCGTCACCAACAAAGAGCGTGCGATGACCGTAGGTCTGCGGCATGACCCCGAGCGGGATGACCCCGCTGACGAGGTGGATGCAGTTCCCACCATACCGTGCGATGAACCGGTCGAAGTGGTCTTTTGCGTACTCTCCTGCACAGAGACCGATGCGGGCCCTGGTCGCTGAGACCGGGATCACCCACCCGAAGAAGTCGGGCGAGGCGTTAGGGTGCAGTTCCACGTAGCGTGGGTCCACGCTGCACGGTACCTCAGCCTGCACCCCGCCGAGGTAGGTCTTCGGGCGTCGGAAGCCGAGCATCCTGGAAACGGAACTCCGTGGTCCGTCTGCGGCGATGACAAGCCGGAAGGGGATCTCCTCACACCCCCGGACACCCCTGGTCAGGAGAGAGGTGCCCCTTATGCCAGATACGCTGGTCTTGAGGAGGAACTCAGCTCCGGCATCTGCCGCTCTCTGTGCCATCTCCCGATCGAGGAGACATCGGTCCACGACGTAGGCCTTTGTGGTCCGGGCGTCGAAGAGGAGTTCGCCCCCGAGGTCTGAGACCATCCTCGCGCCGCTCACCTCGTTCTGGACCGATTTCCTGGAGACGCCGCACTCCTCAAACGCAGACGTGGAGAGCAGTCCTGCGCACTGCACCGGATAGCCGATCGTCCCGTGTTCCTCGATACAGAGTGTCGAGAGCCCCTTCTCCGCGCATGCCCGGGCTGCAGCACTCCCAGAGGGGCCTGCACCTACAACGACGACATCCCATGTCAGACTACCATGCCTCGCATAATAATAGACCGCAACGAGCGTGAACTACCCCACCCTCATGGTTGCGGGGCTTCCCGGCCATCAACGACCTTCGCCTGGAAAGGGAATCTTACCAGGTCTCCACAGGTGTTGACTTATCCTGTTCGGGCAATTCCTGCCCTACAGCAGATGCTTGGGATCTGATCGCCTGGTTCTCGCAATACAGATGCATTGTGATAAGTTGTAACGATAGAAAAACGTATTGTTTTCTGGATCATGCTACCCGGGGAGGGGGCGACTTAGCCTTCATCACCACACCCTAAAAGGTGGCGATCCCCCGCTCTGCCTCGCCACACTCTGCGCCAATCGGCGATGGCGTGCTGCCTACAGAAGATACTCTGCCACAGAACGGCCGGCTTCCCGGCCAATGAACACAAGGAAGATCATGGTCAGCACGACCATCAGGGAGAGGAAGAGTGCGACTACCTCATTGAGGGGGAGCATGAGTGCGCCGGCAACCGGGGTCATGATACCAGGAAATGCAGCAACAGCCACGGAGGCAAGCACCCATATCGCCACAAAAAAGAGGTAAATTGAGATCTTTTTCATAGATCTACTCTTCGTGGTATTCACTGCGGTATTCGTCCCGCTCCTCCGGGGCCGTTTCCTGTCGCTGCGACTCGATCTTCTGAGTGAGTTCCGCGGCCCACCGCTCGATCTCTCCGGAGAAGAGTCTGCCAGTCCGGAAGAGGACGAGGATCGCCCAGAGGACCAGGATGATCAGCACGATACCCGCAAGAACCGGTATGATCCCCGCGATGAACGGCAGGAAGAACAGGAATGCGATGACGGCGAGGAGCACGTACGCGATACCCCGGAACGCTCGCCGGTAACGCTCTACTTTCTCGTCAGATGTCTCTTTTCGGGAATACGCCGCGGCAGCATACCCTGCGAGTGCATCGGTGATATCAAGGACCTCCCTGAAGATACCGAAGATGACGATTACGAGTGCGATGAGGATTATCGCCGAGATCAGGCTGCCAAGACCTATCAGGCCGAAGACAAACGGATCCCCGAGCATGTTTGCAAGTGGCAGGAAGATGAGCACGCCAAAGAGCCATATGAGAAATGCGATGGCGATGCCGACGGCAATCTTTGGAAGACTGTCATACATCTCCCGCCGGGATTCGGCAAGTAATTTTTCACGGTCTACCATAAGAATCACTTCTTTCGAAGCCAGATTATAGCCTTCTACGTATTTATAGGTTATCTCGAAAGGAAAGTCTATAAAAGTGATTATAGGGAAAAACCTTTCGCGTAGGCCAAAACCCGTGTATAATCTTTCAAAGGAGCCAGGGACGTTTTATCCCTGGATGCGTTCTCTGGCAACTAATGCGCTCCTGTATCTCCCCCTGACAGTCAGGTCATCGCTCCCGGGTACGGTTGTTGCTGCCGGCGGCGGAGGAGGCAGGCGCCACATGCGTTATTAACTACAGGTATGGAGATTCGCGGAGATAATGCTCAATTCAGCAGACGAAGGCTGATCTGAGGCACACCTGATTGGTCTGCGGTCAACGGCCCTCCCCTTTCAGGGAGCACGAGATGAGAGCAGAGAGGCATGAACCACGGGTATTTATGCGGATGGCACTATACCTACCTCAGGTCAGAGCGCGGAACTGCGTAACTCCTACCCATTATTGTTGATTTTTCAGACGATTGAGGTCTTCAAAAACGTTTCGTCGCGCCCTGTTATTTTCCCCATCAGAACATCGAGAGATTGGTTATTCCAGTTCTGTAATTCGTGATTACCAGTTCATTGATCTCACCCCGTCGCCCTCCGTCACAATTGATTGCACGGCGAGCAGGAACCCGATCAATAAAGTAGTCTGAATAAAGGTCTTCGAAGAAATGATCAGCGGGGTCTTCATTTTTGGGGTCTGAGTTGCTCAGCATCAGCCTCGCTCCTTTCGAATCCAATCTCTGGAATAAATCAGCGAGGCGTCTCTGGTCATCATCATCGAATCCTTCCCTGGAGTACGATGTGAAGCCCGATGTCTTGTTCAGTGGTCGGTATGGCGGGTCAAAGTAAACGAACGTATATTCATCGACGTGTTGAGCACATTCCGAGAAGTCGCCCGGATGTATACTCGTATTTTCAAGCAGAGCCGAATCACTCCGCAGTACCTCTTCATGTAATATTTTAGGGTTTTTGTATCGACCAAAAGGCACGTTGAACTCGCCCTTTGAGTTGACCCGGTATAGCCCGTTGAAGCAGGTCCTGTTAAGGAATATGAGATCCGCCGCCCTCTGGATCCATGTTTTATCATATTTATACCACTGGATCGAGCGCTTTAGTTCATTATACCGGTTACGGGTTTCGTAGAAGAACTTCTCCTTTTTTTCGGGTTCCAGACTCAGGTATGTGGTCTCCACATCTCGGAGTATCTCAATGAGTTCCTCAACATCATTCTTGACGACGGAATATGCCAGCACAAGTTCCTCGTTGATATCATAGATATGACACTCATCAAAGGCGTAACTATTATTGACATAAAAATACACAGCCCCTCCACCTACAAATGGCTCAACATATGTCTCGATGAGGCCTTCTTTCATCTCCGGTGGGAACCGTATGGTGAGTTCGTTTAATAACTGACTTTTTCCGCCAGCCCATTTCAAAAACGGTCTGGCATTCTGAACTTTTGTCTGTTGAACCTCAAAGGACCTCTTACTGCCTGGCACAGAGAATACTATCTATTGACGTGACTATTCAACCCTGTCGGTATTCAAGGCTGGTGAACTATCCCCCTTGCGCAGGGAGCCCTCCTGCTCATGCCGCCCGCGAGCCCGCAAAGGTAGATGCAGGGATGGGCCAGGAAGCATCATCATCAGGAGATTCACGATCTGCCGCTGTTGTTTCCACCGTTGCAGGTTCTTCTGATGCCAGGGAGGCGCCACATCCAGCGCAGGTGTAAACAGGGGGGGCCGGTCTCGCACCGGCACCATAAAATAGATCGAACTCATCCTCTTGAGATGATACCTATGGCTGCACAGAAAGTAATAACCACATCGCTGAAGACGTATGAACTGCCACCCCTGCCCTACGCGCCAGATGCTCTTGAACCGCACATCTCAAAGCAACAGCTCTCCCTGCACCACGATAAGCACCACCAGGCTTACGTGACCGGAGCAAACGCAAACCTTGAGAATCTGGAGAAAGCACGGCAGGAAGGAACCGACGTTGATATGAAAGCGCTGTTAAAGGAACTCTCGTTCAACATCGGTGGCCACCTCCTGCACACCCTCTTCTGGCCGACCATGGCACCGGCCGGTAAGGGCGGCGGCGGAACCCCGGGTGGCGCTCTTGCAGACCTGATCGACCGGGAATGGGGGTCGTTTGACCGGTTCAAGACAGAGTTTTCGAAGGCGGCCGCGAGCGTCGAGGGGTCAGGCTGGGCGGCACTGGCATACTGCACCATGACAGACCGCCCGATGATCATGCAGATCGAGAAGCACAACAACAACGTCTACCCGATGTTTCCGATCCTGATGGTGCTTGACGTATGGGAACATGCCTACTACGTCGATTACAAGAACAACCGGGGCCAGTTTATCGATGCGTTCTGGAACGTCGTAGACTGGGACGAGGTGAACCGGCGGTTAGAAGAGATCTGATACCCCTTTTTCGTTTCAAGATAACCCGAAGCGCCACCGGCCCCCACCCACCCATTCCGGCGACGATTGATGCATGGGTAATCACGAGGCTTGGAGCCGCGGCTCACCATCGGTACCTGACCCCACCTCCAGCACCGGGGCAATCGTGAGCGCGGACCCGGATAAGGCCCGCAAACAGGATCGGGGCGATGACGAGGAGCATGATCTTCATGGCAGGGGCCATCAACTACCTCCAGTTTTTACCGGTGGTAATCGACCCGCTTCTGCTCCTTACGGCAGGATACAGGCCTGCAAGCCCGCCTCGCACTGTCCACAACCTTCATCAGAGGGTTTGTGGAAACATACAGCAAAGAGAAGGCCGGGAGGATGAGGATATGACCAACGACGATGTCTCAAAGACACTGATCCTCGATATGGATGGCGACGACCTGCAGGAACTCTCCGAATACCTTGACGTACTGAGCAGCAGCACACGCCTGAGGATCTTGAAGGCCATCGAACGAAGACCAAAAGATATCAGGCAGATATCATCCGAGATCGAGACAAGTTACGAAAACACCAGGAAACACATCAACAAACTCCTGAGCATCGGAGTCGTCCGAAAGGAGGCGGGTCTCTCCCGCCCGACAGCAAGAGGAGTCAGGCCGGTCTGGAAATACTCGCTCGTGCCCGGGGGTCTTGAGATGATCACAAGAAACCTTGGACTGTTTGCGAACCTGAAACTGACGCTCACCGACGCCGTGCTCGCTGAGAAACTCGCCGGCGTCAGGGAGACGTTCTCGGGGGAGTTCTCAGGGCAGCTCCCGGTCTTGATCCTCCTTGGCGGGGCAGAGGACGGAAAGGTATTCCCGCTCAGGCACGAGACCATCGCCATAGGCCGGGTGGACCCCGACGCGCCCGGCCGGCCGGATCATGACGATGAGATCTTGCTTGGCGACGACTACGCGGCAGTCACCCGGATATCAAGGCCGCACGCCCGGCTCACCCGGCGGGACGACACCTGGTTCATCGAGGACTGCGGCAGCACAGGAGGGACCTTCGTCAACGGCACGCAGCTCGACCGGGGCAGACGCCAGGAACTTCACGACGGAGACCTCATCGAACTCGCGAAAGGAGCACCGGGGGCGACCCTCGTCTTTGTCGTTCCCGGGGAGGTGCTGCCGTCAGATGCGGCCTGAACCGGCAGGACGGAAGAGACGCGCCGCCGTCCTGGTCCTGCTCTCCGCCCTCATCCTCGCTCCCCTCGCTTCCTCCGTCGCGGGGGCCGGGGGACCCCCCGAACATGCAAACGCCGACCCCCGGGGCATCGAGGCCGCCAGCAAGACCCCGGACAGGGATGAGAAGACCCCTCCCGGGAAGAGCACCGACCAGAACAGGGGCGGGGATACACCGATAGCGACCCCTGCCGACAAAAACCCGGGGGACCCGGGCAGGCAGGGGTCTACCTCTAACCGATCCCCGGGGTTTGCCCTCCTCGCCGCGGCCCTGGTCACCGGCGCCGTCGCGCTCGCCTGGCACCTGAAGAAACCCCCGGGAGCGGGGGCGAGCCTCGATCACCTCCCGGGCACATCGCGGACCATGCCCTCCCATCCGCCCGGATTCCCGCCCGAACTCGCAGAACGCTACGACCAGGTCGCATTCGTCGGGAGGGGCGGACTCGGCCAGGTCTTCTCGGCGGTCAGGGCGTGATGATGGGCGGAGGGTGGCAGTGAAGATCCCGGTCACCTACGACGAGGAGACCGGAAAGACCTTCATGAAAGAGATGCGGTTCTGGAAGGACCTCACTCATCCAAACATCGTAGAAGTCCACTCGGTCAACATCCTCCCGGTCCCCTTCGTCGAGATGGAGTACCTCCCCCGGACCCTGGGCGAGATAGAAAAACCCCTCCCCGTGGAGACCGCCGCCCGCATCGCTGCCGGTATCGCCGCAGGGCTCGCCTACGCCCATGAACGGGGCGTCATTCACCGCGACATCAAGCCCGGAAACATCCTCCTCGCAGACGACCTCACCCCGAAGATCACCGACTGGGGCATGAGCACGACGCTGGAGCGGACCCGGGATACCAGCATCGCCGGGTTCACCCTCGCGTACGCTGCCCCCGAGCAGATCGCGCCAGATAGGTTCGGGAGGACCGACGCCAGGACCGATATCTACCAGCTCGGCGTCGTCTTCTACGAACTGGTGACCGGGAAGCCCCCGTTTGCCAGTGAAGGCCTCGCCGGGCTTGCCAGGGCAATCCTCCACGATCACCCGCCCCCGCCATCGGCGACCACCTCCAGCCTCGTGGAACTTGACCCGATCATCATGCGATGCCTCGCAAAAGATCCGACCGACCGCTATCAGTCTGCCCGGGAACTGCAGGCCGCGATCGAAACCCTGATGAGGAGGAGCGGCGATACCACGCTGACCTGACCCCCGAGTGGGTATTCTTTTCCGGTTTTCCGCCCGCACCATGGCGATGCAGTTCCACTGCCTCCCGGGTTGCAGGCCCGACCCGGGTCTGGTCGCCGAAGACCGTCTGGGAATGACGGCGACCGGAATTGGGCTTGTTTCGCATATCAACCAATAAAAACTACGAAAAATCTCGTAGTTAAAGCAAGACATTTATTCTTACCCATTCAAGGGATGATCGATGCCAATGCGAGAAAAGATAACATTTCTGGGGATCGCCCTGTTGGTCCTCTGCGCCGCGGTGGTCGGAAATGTCACCGCACAGCTACCCGGGGAGGAATCAAAAGATAAGGTGATCCATGTATCAGGCACAGGCAGGGTGAC
>LFRN01000273.1:12539-17384 GCA_001512375.1 Candidatus Methanoculleus thermohydrogenotrophicum
CAAAGCAGCAGGAGTTCAGGTCGCAGGCTCTGACCGCCGCCGTGAAGCAGGCCCGGGATGACGCGGACGCGGTCGTGGCCGCCCTCGGCAAGACCATCGTCGACGTCAAAGAGGTCAACGTCGGGAGCAGCTACGTGCCCATGCTCTACGACAGCCGCTACGCAGCCATGGAGAAGGGAGGAGGAGGCGCGGTTCCGACCCCGATCGAGGTCGGCGAGATCGACGTGACCGCCACCGTCTCGATGACCTACATCATAGCGTAACCCCAAAAATTGCTCCTCTTTTTCATCTGCATCAGAGCTTTGCCCCATTGGGAAGCCTAATCCCCGGGGGAGAAGAGACCAGAAGGCAAGAGTCTGATCGTGATGTCCACCCTCACCGAGGTCTACAACAACATCCCCTGCCGGCCCGGTCTCACCCCGGACTGGGGGTTCTCCTGCCTGGTCAACGAGGCAGGGCTGCTCTTTGATACCGGGGCAAAGGGAGACGTACTGTTATCAAACATGCAGAGTCTCGGGACTGGTCCTGCGGGGATCAGGTGCCTCGTGCTCTCCCACGACCACTGGGACCATACCGGGGGGCTCCAGGCGATCCTTGCCGCAAACCCCTCAGTGGAAGTCTTCGTCCATAGCGGCTTCGCCAGGAAGACGCTCGGGCTGATCCGGGAGTACACCATCCCCGGGATCGTCGACGAGTGGACGGAGATTGTGAGCGGGATCGCCGTGACCGGCCCGCTCGGGACCGATATCAGGGAACAGTCGCTCGTGGTCGATGTGGCAGACGGTCTCCTGGTCGTCACCGGGTGCGCACACCCGCATATCAGCCTGATCATCGACTGGATCTCCCGGGAAGGCCCGGTATGGGGGGTCATCGGGGGGCTCCATACCGTCACCGGCGAGGATGTGAACGCGCTCGCCGGGGTGGCCTACCTCTCGGCCTCACACTGCACCGATAAGATCAGGGAACTCCAGGAGAGGTATCCGGAGACCTTCCAGCCGGGGGGTCTTGGGAAGGTGCACCGGGTCTGAGAAACCCCATGCCGGTCGGGTGTTTGTCCCTCCCGGTATTCGGTGACGGCGGTCTCCGACAATCGAAAAAAGGAGGTTATTCTTCTTCCTTCCCGGTCGTCACCCGGAGATCGTCCCGAAACTGGACGGTCCTCTGCGGGTAGGGTATATCAATACCATTCTCCTCGAGTTTCTTCACGATCTCTCTGAGGAGCTCGACCCTGACCTCCCACCAGTTCCGGGTCGGCGCCCAGATACGGGCGGTCAGGTTGATGCCGTTCTCGCCGATTTTGTCGACAAATACCGATGGCGCCGGGTTCTTCAGCGCAAACGGGTGGGTCGCGATGACCCCCTTCGTGATCCGGATCGCCGTATCCGCATCATCCTCATAACGGATACGGATCGAGTACTCGAACCGCCGGACAGCGTTATGGACGTAGTTGGTGATATTCGACGTAAAGACCTTCTCGTTCGGGATCCGGGTGTAGATCCCGTCGTAGGTCTTCACGATCGTCGAGAGGATCCTGACATCCTCGACGCTGCCGCTGATACCCGCGACGTTGATGTTATCGCCGATCTTGATCGGGTGTTCGAACATGAGGAAGAGGCCTGAGACCAGGTTCGAGACGACGCTCTGGCTGGCAAACCCGATGACGAGACCGGCGATACCCCCAGCCACCAGGAGGCCTGAGAGATCGACGTTGAGGTACGGGAGAGCGATGATGACCACCCAGATAACGATGATATAGTAGATCACTTTCGTGAGGAGCTCGCGCTCGTTCTTGGGTAACCGCTCCGTAAGGGCTCTCCTGACGTTTATCGAGATGACCTTGGCGATCGCGACCCCGACGACGATGATAATGACAAACCACAGGAGGTCGCCGACGGTGATCGCACCGACACCGGTGGGCATGTTCTGGATGGCGGTCGCGTTGAACATCATGAAAAACCCCATTCCATAAGATACCCGCGTTCGATCACCGGGATCTTCCTGGCCTTATACAGCTCGATCGACCTTGTCATGCCCGGCATGAGCGGGGTATCGACGAAATTCGTCTCTGCCATGGTCGGACTGACGATCTTCATCGTGGTGACGGCGGCCACGGTATCGTCGTAGTAGATCTTCATATTGACGCTCTTAAAGACGACACGCGAGACCTCGACCCACTCACGGGTCGTATTCTGGATGGAGAGTTCCAGCGTTCCCTCGCGGAAACGCTCAACCGAAGGAATCTCAGAATACACGGCACTCCTGTACCAGCGGGCGATGATCCCGTTGGTCGGCGGACCATAGAGCGTATACTTCTGGCTACCGGCGCCAAAGATATCCAGTACCTTGATATCTTTTGCAGCTTCCAGGAATACACCGATCTCGACGGGAAACTTCAGGTAGATCGTCTGGATGGCACCGGGCTCGATAAACATCGGGGAGAATTCCACCAGCAGAAAATCCGTGATATCCTTCGGGAGATTGACCGGTTCCACAGGGTTGATGATGAGCCTCCCTGTCTTCGATACCAGGATCCGCTCAAACGCCCGCCCTTCACACCTCCGCCGGTAGGTCAGGAGACCGTCAATCCGTTCGGTTTCCACCAGAATATCGCCGACTTCATAGCGAAAAGTGTCATTATAGTACCCGAACATCAAATAGGATCTGCAAATACTCAAATATCAACCTATTTCAATAACACGGAATACCGGGTCTCGCGGCACCGTACCCGATCGGGAATGTCCACGGTAAAACGCACATTTTCTATAATTTACAGATAAAATTGGAATATTGCAGAAACCCCGGGTGCTACACACCCGGGCAATCTAGCAATGTATAAATAACAGATTCCCCGGCCAGTATGGCCCGGGAAGGATAAACAGACATCCTTTTAAGCGAGAGTTTCCAGACATTTTTCCTAGCGCCTTTGTTCCCGGATCACAGAAATACATCCCTCGTCATCGTCCCTGGCGAGGCGCGGTAGTTACCAGGGACCGGAAGCGGTGGCAGATCGTACCTGCCGGCGCCAGGAATCCTGGAGAGAGGGCGGTCAGTACTTCTGTGGGGGTATGAGCCGGTACCGGACGATGCGCGCTTGAAGTTAACCCCAACCGGTGGCTTGCAACGGGGAGGTGCTTGAGATGCTTATTCACACGAAGGCTGCTTGCGATCAACCTTATTCGAACCGGCCGGCTGAAACGACCACTACCGAACATCCTGCCAGAGAGAGAACCATCATCTATTTCCGATCCCCTCTGTGCATGTGTACCGTCATCCGCAGGTTGCAGCAGCGAGAAAGCACTCTCGCGAGCGCCAGCAGAGAGTGCACGGTGGTATGATGAGTCAACAGAGAATCAGAGAAACCATGAATCAGGCGCAGGTATCAGTAAACATCTTTAACCACATTCAGCAACCGACGCTTGTCCTCGACCACGAAGGGCGGGTGGTCATCTGGAACGACAGCATTGCAGAATACACTGGCGTTGCAGCAGGAGATATCATGGGAAAAGGCAGTTATGCACACGCAAAAGTACTCTTTGGGGAGAGACGCCCCACACTGGCGAACTACATCCTGGCTCAAAGCGACCCCGGAAGCGACTACTACCGCCTCCTGGCCCATGAAGGTGAGGGGTTACTCGCTGAATCCCGCATCCCGCTGGTATCGGGCAAGAAGGTTGCCTGCATGGCTACCCCGCTCTACGATCCTGCAGGCGGGCAGATCGGTGCACTTGAGACCATCCGGGATATCTCAGAAGAGAGAACGGGCAGGATGTCTCCCGGGACATCAGAAGAAGAGATACAGATCCTGGCGAGATCGCTTCCAGACATGATCTTCAAGCTCGACCGGGATGGCGTCTTCCTGCGGTTTCTCTGGACCGGTGGCCAGGAGATGGGCATCGATCCAGCAGAGATTACAGGCAGGACGCCCCACGCCCTCTTCCCTGAGGAGGAGGCAGACTTCCTCTCCGGGGCTGCCCGCCGGGTCATCGAGAGCGAAGAGGCTATCTCGGAGACACGGTCGTTCCTGTGGCACGGCAAACAACGGTCGTTCCAGATCACCATCCACCCGCTGCACGACGCCACAGGAGAGACCACGGCAGCCGCCGGGGTCGCCCGCGACATCACGAGGGACCTCTACTATGAACGGACCCTCCAGGAGACCAACCAGCTCTCCACCCTCTACCTCGACCTGCTCGGCACCGATATCTACAACACCAGCATGGTTGCGGCAACCGTCATCGAGATGCTCCGGGAACGTCTCTCCGGCGAGGAAGCAGAGCTCGCTCAGAGGGTCAAGAATACAATTGAGCAGGGGATCAACGTCATCAAGAACGTTGAACTCTTAAATACGCTCAAAAAACACCACGTTCGCATAGAACCGGTCGATCTTGACAGCATCATCCGCGGGCAGATCCGGCGATATACCGGGATCGATATCCGCTACGAGGGAGGGAGTTGTATGGTCTGGGCAAACCCACTCCTCGAGCACGTCGTATCCAACCTTATCAGCAACAGCATCAAGTTCGGCGGGATGAAGGTGCGGATCGACATCGGGGTCGTGGAGACCGGAGATACCGTGACGCTCTCCATCGCCGATACCGGCATCGGCATACCTGACCACTTAAAACTCAGCATATTCGATCGCTTCAACGGGGGGAGCAAGGCTGCTTCCGGGAGCAGGGGTCTTGGGCTTCATATCGTCAAGACCCTCGTAAACCAGTACGGGGGGCGGGTCTGGGCAGCGGACCGGGTGCCAGGGAAACCTGAGGAAGGAGCAGCAATAAAGATGATCCTGCAGAAGTGCTAATGGAACGATTCAGAGTTTTGGAGAGGTCTGAAAAACATTGG
>LFRN01000273.1:17586-20730 GCA_001512375.1 Candidatus Methanoculleus thermohydrogenotrophicum
ATTCCCATCGGGGACTTCTTAAATGATACGAACCATGTGTTTTAAAGAACGGCGATATATCGAAGAGCTGAGAATTCTTACCCGGGCGACCGCGCTTGACTGCATCATCGACGAGCGTTTCGACCGCATAGTATACCTCATAAAAGAGGGGGATATGGGTCTTGCTATCGGCCGGAAAGGGAGCAATATCCGAAAGATGCAGCGAGTCCTCGGAAAACGTGTCGAGATGGTTGAATATTCTCCTGAGATCGAAACATTTACCAAAAACGTTTTTAAACCGGCCAGCGTTGTCGGTGTGGAAGAGGAAGACAACGGGCGGCTGAGCGTATACGTCCGTAAAGGGGATCTCGGCATCGCTATCGGGAGAGGCGGATGCACCATCGAGAAAGCACGGCTCCTGCTTTCCCGATACTTCAACACTGACCTCGGCGAGGTTCAGGAGGAGGAAGAGAGCCATGCGTGACTGGAGCATCCTTGATGAGATCTGGCTGATCATCCAGGACCGGGCAGACCACCCCACAGCCGGGAGCTATGTCTCGTCTCTCCTGACCCACCAGAAAGGAGTTGATAGATCCCTGGAGAAAGTCGGTGAAGAGGCAGTCGAGTTCATCCTGGCCGCAAAGAACGAGATCCCAGAGAGGACTGTCTCGGAAGCAGCCGACCTCCTCTTCCACCTCCTCGTGGCGCTGCAAGCATCAGGCACCGATGTGGCTGACGTCCTCGACGAGCTTGCCGCACGCCGGAAGTAACAACTGGTTACGACCCCCAGTGCACCCGGGTTTGGGCGCGTGAGACGGACCGCCAGCCGAATGCGGCAGGACGCTGGCCAGTGCTGGTAATTCCACAAAATTCGCATCTTCGCACAACTGATTCCAGCGTGAGGCGAAAACGGATATGAGGTTTGCGTGAACAAAGCCTGGATGCGTGGAAGATGACCTACCCCGGACCCTCAGAGGTACTCTTTCAGGTCCACCATCTTCGGGAGATCATCTTTTTTGACTGCCGCGCTCGCTACGACAGTATCCTCGATCATGATGGGAGCCTCGTAGCGTAGAGCGATAGCTATCCCGTCACTTGGCCGGCAGTCTATGATCTCAGTGCGTGAGCCCTGGCTGAGGTGAAGCTTGGCATAGAAGACCCCTTCCTCCAGGGAATCGATATGCAGCGCATCAAGCGTGATATCAAACCTCCGGAAGAGGTCTACGACGAGGTCATGGGTGATCGGCCGGGGAAGCATCTCGTTGATCAACGCGTTGTTTATCGATATTGCCTCCCATAATCCGACATATATGGGTATTGTGCTATCGCCCCCCGCATCCAGGACGACGGTCGGTGCCGCCCCCATCTCGCTCACCGACATGAACACACCGCGCACCCGGCAACTTTGAGCTGTCATGTGATCTGACATGAGCCTGATAACGTTTAAACCTTGGGGTAGATCACCGCTGCCTTCTGGCGCGGATACGAAACTCACGCCGCACGATGGAGAGGCCCGGCAGCAGACCGAGGAAGATATTAAGGTAGTAGAGGATCAGCCGCCAGAGGAGGACGAAGATGCCGACGATCGATGACGGGATGAAGAGACTGTAGAAAGATGTGGCGCTGAGCTCCGCAACACCCGAACCCCCGGGGGTGAGCGGGATCATCATGATGACAGCGATGACGAGCTGGACAACGAACGACTCGATGAAGTAGGGCTGCTGCCCGAGCCCCAGGAGGAGCATCGATGCGATGATAAACTCGGAGAACCAGAAGAGTGCCGTGAAGAGAAAACCCCACAAAAGACCGCTCTTCCCGTGGTTCACAAACTGGACAAGAGCCTGGTTGAAGTTATCCACTTCCCGGTCGATTGTCCCCAGCAACTGCTCGAGCCGCCGTAAGTGCCAGTGCCGATCGATCCAGCGCGATATCCGTTTGAGGACCCTTTTGAGGTGGTCCGGGTTCTTCACCGAGTAGACGAAGATCAGCACAAAGATGATGATTAAAACCCAGACGGCGCACATTATGAGACTCACGCCGCTGAACCCTGAGGCAAGGCCGCTCCAGTACCGACCGAGGAAGAGCATGGCAAAAGCTCCCGCCGCCCCGAGGACGATCCCGTCGATGACCCGTTCCATGATGACGATAGCGGTGGCGTCCCCGATGGTGACTCCTGCCCGGTAGAGTTCGTGGATCCGGACCGGTTCGCCGCCCGCCTGTGAGGGAGTGACCGCAGCAACGAGCATGTTCGCCAGAACCAGGTTCAGGCAGTATTTGAAACCCACCTGGTAACCGAGCGACGCTGACATCTTCTGGATGCGGAGCGCCCAGAACCCGAGCGAGAGGATGTGGAGGAGGACGGCAAGGATCAGGTAGAAGGGGTTTACGCGGCTGAGATACTCGATCGTCATCTCATCGACGGTGAAGTAAAGGACCCCCGCCATAACGAGAGCGCTAAACCCGATCGAAACGAGCAGCCACTTCCACTGAGACTTCTCCATTCTTCCCGCTCCCGGCTCCACGAAATCGATCCCCTGGCGCCTACCGGCACCAGAAATTCCCGATTTTCCGAAAATTACCTGAAATTGAACTAATAAGGTATCGTATAGCTACTATTTTAATCGGTGGTTTTATCAGTGGAACAGGCAGATACCAGATCCGTCAGGAAGGGAGAGCCACTGGAACCAGACTGGAATTCCCCGTGGGATGGTGGTCCGGGTCGGCCATCTCACTCCGAGGGATCTGCATGTGAGACGGATCGGCAGTCGCACGCGAGAAGACCGGGGAAGTTCGCGAAGGGGAGTGTAACGCCCGGCAACCGAACTTCGTGCCCTTCTGCATGAAACGATGGATGCGACAACCCGCTAGACCGTAAAGAGGCCGCGTTCGCCGGTGACCCGCAACAGCCCTGCCCTGATACCGGCATCGAGCCAGGCATACCCGTAACTGAACCGGGCGAGGGCGCCGGCGAGGTCGCCCGCCTCGAGGTGTTCTGCCCCCTCGACATACCAGAAGCGTGCCGCAGCGTGGAGGTCCCCCGAGCCCGCATGCAGCGGACTTGCCTCGTCCGGTCCCGGTTCGACCATAGCGAGGGCCGAATGCAGCATCCGCTGGTAGCGGTGGGTCTTCTCGTGGAGGTGGGCGCTCTCCGTATCAGGGATGCGG
>LFRN01000273.1:20773-22506 GCA_001512375.1 Candidatus Methanoculleus thermohydrogenotrophicum
GCGGCGGCCATCTCGAGCACCTCTTCTGCCGCCCGGTGGAGAAGGGTCTCCTCCGGGACAGCGATACCGGTCCGGGAAAGAGCCTGCGCAAAGAGGGCTCCATAGTCCTCGAGGGTCATAAGCCCGCAAAGATCTCCAGGTACTCCCGCTCCATGGGGTGGAGGTCGGCCGGGACGACGAGGACATGGAGCGGGGGGCCAAACTCAGTCTCTCTCAGTTTCGCACCGGAGCCCGCCGCAACCACCGGGCTCTCCGAGCCCGCCCGGGCGATGCCCACGTAGAGAGCGGGCGGCTCGATGCCGCGCATCTCAGCCATCTCCTCGATGATGCCGATTGCCTCCGGGATACACATGTAGCGGTCCTCCTGGATATCGAGGTAGACCAGCGTGTGCAGGTTCAGGCCGAGGTTTGCCGCGATCGTCTCGATGGGGGTCGTCGGGAACCAACCCTTCGCCGGAAACGGAACCGAACAGGACTTCCCGAACCGGTAGTTCTGGAGCCCGGAGAGACCACAGACCGCGCTCGATATCGACGAAGCATGGATGATCGACGTCGCGACCCCGAGGACAGCGGCACGCATCCGCAGATCAGCGTGCGTCGTCGAGACCATGGGGTCTCCCCCGGTCAGGAATGCCACCCGGCCGCTCGCGGCTCGCTCTATGATTTCATGGGGGTCCTGCTCGACGTCCTCCCTCGTGAGCACCCTGATCTCCCTCCCGAAGAACGCCTCCATCTCCGTGACATCGGTCCCCATCAGCCGGGATGTATACGCCTCCAGGTAGACAGTATCTGCACCCCGGACATACTCGAGACCCTTGAGAGATATATCACCAAGGTCATAGAGCCCGAGGCCCACAAACGTCAGCATGGCCGGCCCCCTCCCAGGACATGCAGAGGGCCAGGACCAGGCCATCTTCTCATCATCATCCTTCAGATATCAGCCTTTCATCATCGTAGAAGTAACGGATCCAGGGAGCTGCCCTCACCGCGGATGCCAGGGTTGCAGAACGCACCGATGATTGCCAGAGACACGGTCACCGGTTGAGATCGCGGTCGTCCTCCTCACCCACGCCCGGGCAGAACGAGGACGTTCGTGGCGGCCCGCAGGCCCCCATCAATCAGCGGGATGCCGGTTCTGCAGCAATACATCTCTGCGTGAGACCTTATGCCAGGATGCGGTAAATAAGGCCTCCGATAAGGAGCCCGAGGGAGACTGTGTAGGCCGTGACCGCGAGCGTGATCCGGGAGCCGACCTCGCGCAGGAGGACCGTGATGGTCGCAAGGCAGGGGATGAAGAGAACGGTCACGATGGCAAAGATGTAGAGCTGGAGCGACGTGAGCACCGCCCCGAGATCTGCGGTGCCTGCAAGGATCGCAAGGGTCTCAAACGCCATCTCTTTCCTGAGGATCCCAAAGATCAGCGCTGTCGCCGAGTATCCGGGGAGGCCGAGGAGGGCCATGGTGTAGGGTTCCACTACCCCTTCAAATGCGGTCATGAGACCGAAGAACTGGAGCAATCCGAGGACGACGCTCCCCGCGAGGAGGAGGGGCATGGCGATGAAGAGGAACTCAGAGAGGCGTGACCAGGCCTTCTTCATCACCAGTCCCGGATCAGGTCGACGAAGCGGGACCATCTCCATGATCATCCCGAACTGCTCGCCGGGCGTTACACGGGAGAGGACGAGCCCCGTGAGGAGAATCAGGACAAAGACGATGATATATACGCTGAACGC
>LFRN01000028.1 GCA_001512375.1 Candidatus Methanoculleus thermohydrogenotrophicum
CCGGTGAAGGTCAGCGTGATGCTGTAATCACCTGGTGCATCAGCCCCGTCGATCGCCTGCCGGACACGTGCGGTATCTGTCCTGCTCTCACCCGCGGCGCCGGTCATGAAGTCCACAAACTCCCCGGTCATGGGGTGGAACTCCCCGTCGCCGTTGGCGAGATGGAAGGGGTTTTCAAGCTGGTTTGTGCCGGCCATCATGTAACCGCCGTTGCTGGCCTCAGCAGCGACCGACCAGCCGGTGCCACCGGTTGTCGTGACCGCCACATCGGCAGACCCGGTTGAGTCAACACCCGCCTCCATCCTGCCAAACGCGATCGCGTCCGGGGTTACGCTCACGGCAATGGTTGCCGCACCGACAGTGATGTAATTCTCTTTTGTCGCCGTGTCTGAACCACCCGGCCCGGTTGCGGTCAGGGTCACCGTGTAGGTCCCGTCGCCTGTGTATTCATGCGTCGGGTTCTGCTCGGTAGAGGTTGTGTTGTCCCCAAAGTCCCACAGCCAGGTCGCCACCGCGCCACCGGTGTTCGTGGCGGTGAAGGTGACCGTCAGGGGGGTGTCGCCGGAAGTTACGTCAGCCGAGAAGTCGATCACGGGTGCTTCGGCAGGATACTCAACGACGAGGAACGCCCGCTCTGCAACCATACAGGGCGTAGAGCCTTCCGTGCTCTGGATGGCAATGACATTCCCCGTACCATTCAGGTTGAGGTACTTGAGGACATCGCGGGTATCGACGGCAACCTGCGGGTCACTGCTCTCGCCGGTCACCTGCTCTCCCTCCCAGACATTGTGCCCAACCTGAACGCCGTTTACAAACAGATTACCTTCGCCCGGCTCTCCAACATTTTGCGCTGCTCCCCACGGGACGAAGGTGGTAAGCAAGGCTTTTTCGGCATCCTCCATCTCGATGGTCATACCGGTAAATTCCTGGTACGAGGTTGCCTGTTCCTCGGTAGTACCATACCCCGATGGGTCCGCTCCGAGCAAGTCAAAGCCCTCGTTGATGAAGATCTGTTTGCGGGTTTCCAGCGGATCTTCATACACGACTGCGAGGGTTAAACCGGCAGGCGAGAATTTTGCCTGTGAATTTATCCTTGAGACCACGGCCGTGTTCTCTTCATTTACAGCGAACCCCTCTGTGACGTTATACGTCATCAGGCCATACCAGTGGCCATCGTAGGCACCAAAATTCGACTGGTCAACCTCCCAGGGGTCACGTTCAACAGGGATCACGGCATCGTTGAATGTGATAATAACGTTGCTCGCTTCGTCGCTGTTATCCCAGCAGTACGGTAAATACAGGCGGGCTTCCCGGAGAGTGGCTCCTTCCGGGATGGTCAGGTCCTCTGCCGTCCATCCTACCGCGTATTCGGTCCAGCCATTTCCGAAGCTGCCTGACCGGTAGGAACTGTTGCCGAAGGAGTGAGTGATGTTCCCACGCAGGTCATAGGTCCTGTAGGTCTTGATCTCCTCCTTGCCAGTCCAGTACTGGGCGCCCATGTACCCGTTGTATTTCAGGGGTTTGGCGAAACTGGATTTTTCGTTGTTGGCTCTGTTGGTATCTGGGATCAGGTTGTCCGGATCCAGAACCACCCGGTAGGTCACCGTACCCCCCTCATACTCACGGAGAGTGGGGTCCACCAGTTTGGTCATGGTTACCGTCTTTCCTCCGGCGAGGCTTGGAATGGTCGTCGTCGCAACCGGAACAGTCGTGCTGATGGCATCATCATACACGGCGACTGTGATATTCTCCGCCGTATCGGTTCCATCATTCTTGATGTTTATGATCCTGATTTCGTTTGGTACGTTGCAGAATACCGCGCTGCCAAAAACAGTGTTCACTATTCCGCCGATCGTTAGGTCAATATCCTTCCCTTCCTCGGGAAGGATCTCACCCGTGACGGTGAGGTTATCGCTCACCCCTGCAATGGCCGGCGAGACAAAGAAGAGGAGCATCACCAGAGCAATTGTTACGGGGATATGCCCCGATCTTAGCCAACTAGACATCAATTCACCTTTTTCCTTCTTAACCTTCGTTAACTCCTGGTACGTCGCATGGAAGTGAACGCAACAGTAGTTATAATGATACTTGATCTTCCATTTAATAACACTTTTGAAAAAATATGTCAAACTTGATTTGATATAATATATATTAATTATGAATATTAGCTCTTTCACCTGGAATCGGGTATGTCGTCGCCCGGACCCGCAGGAACACACGATATCCCGTCGATCATAATGCAGGAAAACCCACCATCCCGCAGGGTCACGCAAACCCCCGGATCGCCGCAACCGGGTTCATCCGGGTCGCCTTTCTGGCAGGGTAGATCCCGGCTACAAGAGAGAAGACGATCGCGATCCCGAGCCCGGAGAGAGCCGCGCGACGATGAACGGCCTGCCGACCACATTCATCGCCGATGTGAAGAGGGCGCCAGAGACCCCCGGGACCCCGATCAGCAGGCACTCAGAGCACACGAGGCGGATCAGGTCATTCCCTGTGGCCCCGATGGCCTGGCGGTCCATACACCAGGGTGGTGATCACCATCCCCCACCACCAGCGCTGAACAGGTCAACATCTGTCTTGGAGGATGGTCTCGTGCATGCATCACCCACCCTTGATGGCAGGAGTGAAAAGGGAATGAAGATTCCCTTTCAACGTAGCTTTTTATACAAACGCCCCGGTGAAGGTCAGCCTGATGCTGTAGTCACCTGGTGCGTCATCTTTCTCGATCGCCTGC
>LFRN01000012.1 GCA_001512375.1 Candidatus Methanoculleus thermohydrogenotrophicum
GGAAAACAAGAGATTTTATCTGCATTGCGAGAACCAGGTAATCAGATCCCGATATCGCTGCAAGCCAGGATGGTCAGCGCCTGTGAAGATCCTGAGTCACCGGTTCTCAACAACCAGTACTCCCCGAAAGGAGCGAGTGCTGAATCGGCGTTCGCACTGGATACCCTGCCTGCCCGCTCCAGGAGGTGCGCCTCGTCCCGCGCGAGGTGGGAGACGGAGCAACGGTATCTTCCGCGGGGGAGGGGGCAAGCTCCCTTCCACTGCTCCGGGAAAATCCTGGATCGGCGCTCATCCCACCAGGACCACCTCATCGCAGGTGGGGACGATCGTCAGAGCCGGGATTGAACCTCCCCGGTGTCAACGGAGATGCAACCATATCCAATAATTTAGCACGTACAGAAAAGACCCCCAGTCTATTCTCACCCCAAAAACATGATCGTCCACCGCGGTCCACTGCCCCGGGTGAGGGAGGAGGGACCGCATTCAGAAAGACTCCAGGAATGGTGCTGAAATGACGCCTGAAGGACCGGACAACAGTTTTTCACCAGGAAGACGAAATAGAAACTTTTTTTATCTACTCATGACCCAGAGGTACGGCATTGTAAACATACCCTGCAGTACAGGAGGGAGATGACAACTTCAGATCAGAACCGGGCACCGTGCGGTCTTCTCGCGCTGGATGCGCTGGACGACGGCCTCCTCGTGGTAGGTGATGACCGGAGGGTCGCCTGGTGCAACCCAGCATTTCTTCGCGTCCTGGATATCGGAGAAGAGATACCCCGGGGAATGGATATATCCACCCTTTTCAACAGATAT
>LFRN01000216.1 GCA_001512375.1 Candidatus Methanoculleus thermohydrogenotrophicum
GGATTCGGCGAGGGAAGGGGAAAAATACTCAGGAAGGTGGGACAAGGTCTCGCAAAGTGAGCGGAAGCATGTTTTGTATACGCTGATGCAGGTATGCTTCCGAGACAATGGCTGGGTTAGTTTTGAACACGGGATCGGATCTCAAAGAGGGGGGTCAGCCTTCTCTACCCCATGAAAATTAGCCACCCAACTATTTTCATCCGATATGCCCGTGACTCACGGGGCATCATGTGGTTTTGATCCTAAATTTCATAAAAATGGTTTTCTTGTATCCCTCCTGGGAGGAGATTGCCGCCGCCGTTGTCTGTTGGCCAGGGGGCGGCGGGTGGTGCATCGAACTATCTTCTCTTGCGAGTAGCTCTCTTTTGTGCGTGAGGCGGCACCGGTCAAACGGCTTGCCGCGAAGGACGCGAAGGGGTGTGAATCTTCAAGGATCATTGGCCGAGGAGGAGCCCCCTGACTTGAGCTGGGAGTAGTTGACATACAATGCTCTCCAGTAGTGGACAGGATCTGGTCTCCGCCGGAGTTCCCGGCTTGCCGACGTAGCGGTGAGCCGTGGTGGTCGATCGCGCCCGAAGGTGGGGGACAGCTGGGGAGGAAGTCTACCGCCCCTCCTCCCTCTCCTCCAGTTCCCGTGGTTTCTTCTGCATCTCCTTCTCGATATCGATATCGGGGACCCTTGCCGCTTCCTCCGCAGCCCTGAGCTCTTCCTTGCTCGGGATCTCCCCGAGAATGTCCTCAGGGGGTACTTCCGTTCCTTCGGGGACCTCTGGAGCCTCGACTGTGGCCCCAAGGTACTCGGCGGCCTGCTTCACAACGCTCGAGACCTCGAACGGGAATATGATCTTTGTCGCCTGGCCGTCGGCCATCTGCTTCAGGGTGTCGAGAGAGAGGACCGTGATCGCCCGTCGATCCAGCGGCCGGGCGCCGACTGATATGATGCGCAGCCCCTGTGCCTTACCCTGTGCCTGCAGAATCTGGGAGGTCCGATCACCCTGGGCCCGCAGGATCTTGCTCTGCCGCTCTCCCTCAGCCTCCAGGATAATGCTCTGCCGCTTCCCTTCAGCCCGCAGGATCGCCGACCGCTTCTCGCCGTCGGCCCTGAGGATCGCGGCGCGCCGCTCCCGCTCGGCCGCGGTCTGTTCGGTCATCGCCTGCTTGACCGGGCCGACCGGGTCGACTTCCTTGATCTCCACTCGTTCGACCTTCACGCCCCAGGCATCGGTCTCCTGATCCAGGATATCACGGAGGCGGGCGTTGATGATGTCCCGGTTGTAGAGGATCTCGTCGAGCTCCATGTCACCGATGATCCCACGCAGACTTGTCTGCGCCAGCGCAACCGTCGCCGCCCGGTAGTTCATCACCTCAAAGTAGGCCTTCTCGGGATCGATCACCCGGACATAGACGATCGCATCCACATTCGTCGGGGAGTTGTCCTTCGTGATGACCTCCTGCCGCGGGACATCCATTACCTCCGTCCGGAGGTCGAGTTTCACGACCTCCGTGATCAAGGGGATCACCCATCGGAACCCGGGGTTCATCCTTCCGATGTACTGCCCCAGTCGGACCTGAAGTCCCTGCTCGTATGGCTGTATAATCACCACACCGCTGGTAAAGACGATGACGATGACGACGATCAAAAATATGGTTATCAATCCGGTCCAGGGGACCGCTCCTATAACTGCCATCTCAGACTACCTCCTTCACGACGATATGCACGCCTTCGGAGTGGACGACGACGACCTTCCGGCCNNNTCGACTTCCCGGATCACTATCCCTTCAAGACCGACGAGCGAGTCCCGGGAGAGGGTCACGGGCGGCTTCTTCTCGGGCGTAAGACGGCTGTAGATCCAGACGGTGACCAAAGCCGCACCGATCGCTGCCAGGACCCCGCCGATGAGCCCCCAGGGAGAGGTAAGAATGTCTACTCCGAGGAGGAGAAGGATACCAAGGACGATCAGGACCGTGGCGGGGACAGCAATGAAGAACCCGGGTTGGTGGACCTCGATCAGGAGCAGCACTGCCCCCAGCACAATCAGAATCCAGCCCAGGACTATCCCCTCTACAAGCATAGGAAGAGATGGGTTCTGGGAGATGAAAAAGAGTATGGGCTCTGTAGGGGACCTCGAACATACCGATGGCGCGGTCCTGCCACCGACCAGGGAGGTCGCTCTCCCCTCAGATCACTGGCCATCAGCGTCAGCGTAGAGGTGGGCAAAGACCATCAGGGCGCCGCAGGAGACCCAGGCGGCAGCGGCGGCAGCCCTGATGTACTGAAGGATATATGCGCCCGGGGTGGGGTCGGGCTGGACGAGGAGCCCGAGCCCGAACCAGACCACCCCGGTCACGAGGAGTCCTGAGACGCAGCAGATGAGGCGGAGTGATCTCTTCCGGGCGGTCCGGCTGGTAATGCAGACGCTCGCCTGCCGGGGCCCTACGGCCGCCGCTCCTGCAGCAAACCCGAAGAAGAACCCTGCCGCCGTCACGCCGTCCCGGGGATCGAGCGGGTGGATCGGCTGCCCTGACCGCTCAAGCGCCCCCTCCACCCAGGTTGCGGGGACCTCCCAATCACCGAGAGCCGCGAGGGCGGCGAACGAGATCAGAGCCAGGGCGATGGAACCTGTAAACGCGAGCAGGATCTGCCAGGAAACCGGGAGGGTGGTAATGCGGCGGCCCACTGGCTCCTCGAGGACAAGGAACCCGATGAGAATGACAAGACCGAACGCAAACCCGGCGATGACGTCAGCCGGGAAGTGGACACCGAGAAAGATACGTGATGCGCCGATGAGGATGATCAGGACAACCACGAGGACAGAAACCCACCAGCGTCGGGACTCGGCTGCGATCATACCCCAGAACGTCATCGCCCCCTGGGCATGACCTGAAGGGAGGCCGAACGACGGGTGGCTCGCAAGCGCCCGAACCTCGGGACTGACCCAGTAGGGGCGGGGAAGGTGGAACGCAATCTTCAGCGCCCCTGAGAGCGCCCCTGAGATCCCCATGAGCAGCCCCAGACGGAGCCCGAGGCGCGGGTTCAGGTACCAGTA
>LFRN01000187.1 GCA_001512375.1 Candidatus Methanoculleus thermohydrogenotrophicum
TCATCACGATCACGGAGAACAAAGCGGAAGAGGCTGGTTCTCGTGTGATCCTGGTGAACCCTAGAAACACGTCACAGCGATGTCCCGGATGTGGTATGATCGTCAAAAAGACCCTCTCTGATCGAGTCCATACCTGTCCACATTGTGGGCTCGCGATGGACCGCGACCAGAATACGGCGATCAATATTATGAGATTGGGGCTGCAATCTCTGGGCTGAAAAACCCTGGATGCCTCCGATTTCAATCGGGGGAGCAGTCACATCTAACATCTTCTGCGAAAACCACCAGCGTCCCCTCCTCGACAAGGTCTCCTCTTGCGGCCCCCGCCCCGCGGCGATAGTCGCCACGGTCCACCGCTACTACGTCGGCGAGTCTATCCTGCAACCACCTCCGCCGCGCAGTCTCTCGCTCCGCCTCATACGGGTTTCACACGCAAACATTGCCCTCCCCGCAAAGACCATACGATTATTGCGCGATCTTCGCGCACTTCTGCATGAGACAGATCGCCAGTACCCCTTCACAGACTCCGCGAACTTCCGCATGAAGCACCTCCCGCAAGATAAAATCTGGATGAGCAGTTCCGGGCGTGCATCAGTAACGATGCCTTTTTGATGCTGCCCTGACAACCGTTTTACAATGTATTTTCACGCGCTTATCCCCTTTAAGCCCGTAAACCCCAAGACGCGTCTTTCCTGTATTCTCAGCCAGGAGGAGCGGGAAGCGTTCGCACGGACGATGCTCGAAGACGTGATCGCCTCCGTGCTGAAGTCAGGATGCAGCGCTACCCTGCTCTGCACTCATCCCTTCAAACATAAGGACACGCTCACCGCCGTCAGGAAGGAGCCCCTCAACGAAGCGATCAACTGGGCACTTCGGCAGTTCCACTGCCCGGCGCTCATCATCATGGCCGACCTCCCCCTGGTGACCGCCGGTGATATCCAGCGGCTGGTCTGCACCGAGAAAGATATGGCTATCGTGCCGGGCCGCGGCGGCGGGACGAACCTCATCTTCCTGAAGAAACCACAGTGCTTCCACGCTGACTTCTATGGCGCGAGTTTCATCGACCATATGGCGGTCGCAGAGGAGTGCGGTTTCTCGGTCGATGTGATCGATTCGTTCCGGATGTCGACCGACATCGATGAGAAAGAAGACCTCGTCGAGATCCTGATCCACGGAAAAGGAAGAAAGAGCAAGGAGTTCCTGGAGAGTTCAGGGTTCACCCTTGCCATCGACGAGAAGGGACGGGTCGGCGTGCAGCGCAACACCCATGAAGAGACACTCTGAGGCATCGATGGCGGCAACGCCGGCGTAGTCGCCGACAGGAAGCCCCATTCCCCGGACCACGGCCGCGGGGACGCACTCGTCTGCCTCCCCCATCACCAGTTCGGCGGCTGATGCGATGCAGTCAGCCACTGCCCGTTTGGTGACCTCGAGTTCCCGGCCAAAGAGATCTGGTTTTCCGCGCTCATCGACCACCGAGGGGATGCCCGAACATCCGATGGCGACCCCGCTGCACCCGAGCCGCATCGCGTGGGTCCGGGAGTCGGCGATGATGACGCCGACATCTGCCCCGGATCGCTCTGCAATCCCGGCGCGTATCCGCGCAGCGGATGCATCAGGGTCCACCGGTAGCAGGGTGACAGAGCCGGACGGTGTGTTGGAGGCATCAATTCCGGCGTTCGGGAGGAGCGTCCCGTTCTTCATGCAGAGCAGGAACCCGGGGATGCCCCCGACGATCCGGTCGCTCTCCCGGAGCACCACCTCAACCAGGCGCGGGTCCATCTGGTAGTTCCGGGCGAGCCGGAACGCTTCTGCTGAAGGCCTGAGTTCATCCAGTACCGCGACCCGCCCCTCGGCGGTGGCCACGGCCGATTCCGCGACGACCACGACGTCTGCGGTCTGCAATCCCCGGCACTCCGAACGTTGGGCGGCCGCGAGGATATGCGCCGCTATATCATCCCCGGCCCGGATGAGGGGGGTCGCGAGACCGTAGACAGAGTATGATATCGTCGTCACGCCTGCCTCATCTTTTCGTGGACCTTGAGGAGGTCAGCGGTCTCGGCGACGTCGTGACTCCTCACCACGTCCGCTCCCTGCCTGACCAGTTCCATGGTGAGCGCGAGGGTTCCCGCGAGCCGCTCTTCCGGTTCCTTCCCGAGCAGGTGCCCGATGAATGACTTGCGGGATATCGCAGCGAGAACCGGGCGGTCAAAGGTGGAGAACGCCTCGAAGTTCTGGCAGAGTTCCCAATCGTCCTCGTATGTTCGTTCCGGGATCCATCTTCCGATGGCAGGGTCAAGGACGTATTCATCGATCCCCAGCCGTGCGCACCGTGTCACGACCGTCTCGAGCGCAGAGAGCGTTTCAGCAAGGCCTATGGCATCCCCTGGCACCTTAAAACTCGCCATCACAAAGACCGGCAGCCCCGAGTCAGCGACCGCCCGCGCGTAGCGTTCATCAGCGAGCCCGGAGATGTCGTTTATTGCATGGATGTCATGGCGGAGGCAGACCTCAAGCACCTCCGGGTGGCGGGTATCCACCGAGAGGGTGATCCCGGTTCCATCAAGTTCTGAGAGCGCTGCATCCACCCGTTCCATCTCCTCGGCGATGGTGATGGGGATCGAACCCGGGGCAGTGCTCCGGGCCCCGAGATCGATCATATCTGCCCCATCCTCCTGCATGCCAAGGGCGCGGTCGTAGATCTTCGCGGTCGGGGTGTAGGAACCCCGGTAGAATGACTCAGGGCTGCAGTTGATGACGCCCATCAGGCGAACCGGCGCGCCGCCGCCGATCTGGATGCGGTTTACGGTACAATGCTGGTCTCGCATGCCGCATGCCTTGCTGCCTTGAAGGTGTTCTCCATCAGGGTCGCGATCGTCATGGGGCCGACGCCGCCGGGGACCGGGGTTATCGCTCCCGCGCGCTCGCGCACCGCCTCAAAGTCGACGTCGCCGCAGAGTTTGCCCTGCTCGTCGTAGTTGATACCGACATCGATGACCGTCGCTCCAACTTTTACCATCTCGGGTTTGACAAATTTCAACCTTCCAACCGCGCTGACGAGGATATCGGCGCCTCTCATCTCATCAGCGAGGTCTCGTGTCTTTGAGTGGCAGATGGTGACAGTCGCATCGGCGTTGAGGAGCAGCGCAGCCATGGGCCTGCCCACATCGATGCTCCGGCCGACGACGACCGCCCGCTGCCCCTGGATCGGGATCCGGTACTCCTCAAGGATCGTCATGATCCCCTGTGGCGTGCAGGGGGCAAAGACCGGGTATCCGGCAAGGAGCCTCCCGAGGTTGCAGGGGTGGAACCCATCCACATCCTTTCCGGGCGCGACTGCATTGATGACGCGGGTGGTGTCCACCTGTGGCGGGAGCGGGAGCTGGACCAGGATGCCATTGATATCAGGGTCGTTGTTGAGGCGGCTGACTGCCTCAAGCACCCGTTCTGTGGAGGCGTCCTCCGGGAGCTCGATGCCGATAGATCCGATCCCGACACGTTCACATGCCCGGTGTTTCATGCGGACGTAGAGTTTTGATGCTGGATCTTCGCCCACGATGATCGTTGCAAGGCGCGGGTAGAGCCCTGACTCCTCTATCTTCTCCTTGAGGAGCTCAAGCCTCTTCTCTGAGAGTGCTTTACCGTCGAGTATCATACTAATTCTGGGTAGAGGGGATACTTGCTTGCGAGGGCAATAACCTCTTCTCTCACTTCGGTGATCGCCTTCTTTGAGGTCTGATCTCTCGCGATATCCTTTATGACCCGGGCGATCCAGTAGCCGATCTGTTTCATCTCCTCCTCTTTCATGCCGCGCGAGGTGACTGCAGGAGTGCCGATGCGTAGACCGCTCGTCACGAAGGGGCTGAGCTGTTCGCGGGGGATGGTGTTTTTGTTCACGGTGATGCCTGCTTCGCCGAGCGCGGTCTCGGCCATAAGTCCGGTGAGGTGTTGGCCGTCTGTGGAGACCCCGGTCAGGTCGAGCAGGATCAGGTGGTTGTCGGTGCCGCCGGAGACGAGGTCAAGTCCCTCCTCTGCAAGGACTCTGGCCATAGCACGCGCGTTCCTGACAATCTGCCCGCAGTAGTCTCTGTACTCCGGGGCCAGCGCTTCCTTGAAACAGACTGCCTTTGCGGCGATAATATGCATCAGCGGGCCGCCCTGCATGCCCGGGAAGACGGACTTGTCGATGGCCGGGGCGTCCTCCTTGCTGCACATGATGGCGCCGCCACGGGGCCCCCGCAGGGTCTTGTGGGTGGTGGTCGTCACGATATCGACGACACCGACGGGGTTGTTGTGATGCCCGGTCGCGCAGAGTCCGGCGATATGCGCGATATCGGCCATACACCGCGCGCCGACCGTATCGGCGATCTCCTGGAACGCCGCAAAATCGATCTCGCGCGGGTAGGCGCTCGCGCCGCAGACGATGATCTGGGGTTTGGCGATCCGGGCCATATCCTCGATGATCGCGTAGTCGAGCATCTCTGTCTTGGGATCGACGCCGTAGTGGAAGATGGAGTACCAGCGCCCGGTGATGTTGACCGGTGAGCCGTGAGAGAGGTGGCCTCCCTGCGTGAGGCTCTGGCTCATGATCCTGTCCCTGTAGTTGAGATAGGCGAAATACACCGCCTGGTTTGCCTGGCTTCCCGAGTGCGGCTGGACGTTTGCGTGTTCCGCTCCGAAGAGTTTACACAACCGGTCGCGTGCCAGGTTCTCCACGACGTCGTGAAACTCGCAACCTCCGTAGTAACGCTTTCCTGGATACCCTTCGGCGTATTTGTTGGTCATTATAGAGCCCATCGCCTCGAGGACTGCCTTGCTGACGACGTTCTCGGAGGCAATCAGTTCCAACCCGTTGATCTGACGCAGGCGCTCTTCCTCGATGAGGCCCGCGATTTCGGGATCGAAGTTTGCCAGACTAGACATGCAGGAGAAGGTTTCGCCGGTGAGGTAATATTCTTTCTTTTGCAGGATTCGTGATGATGGATCAACTATCCATAATTTCAAGCACACCATTGACTCACGCGGAAGTGCGCGATGCCAGTGCGGTTGTTGGTGATCCACTCCACACCGAAATCCTCAAATAGGGGTGGCTTCGATGCAGTGGACCCGTGGTGTGACGCACCCGGGGTAACCCCCTATACGTGCTAACTTAAAACAACCGTGGCTTAAAACAACCGTGGATGTGATTGATTGCATCCCCGTTGATACTGGCGAGGTTCAGGCCAGGTTCGGGTGATCGTCCCCACCTGGTATGACGGACGCGGATTCTTCCGGATTCTTCCCCGGGCACTGGAGCGCGGTGAGAATCATGCCCGGGGAAGGAAGGGGGCTCATCCCCTTCTCCGCACATGACAATATCCGCAAATCCCCCACCCCGCCCCTCGGGGATGGGGCACAGTGCGTGGTGATGTCCGGGGAAAAACCTTCCCGGGAATGCGCGTGGCGTTGGGCCCCTTTCCTGCTCGCCTTTTCGCTCTGCATAGGAAAGGAATAACAAGTCTTCTTTTGGAAGTTTATAGTAATATTATTACGTAATTATATCAAGGAAGTATCTGGGGGAAATTATGGCGAAGAAGGATGCAAGGATACGATTTCTCGAGCGAGAACTCGCAGAACGTGAGAAGGAGATGGAGAATATGATGATAACTGAGCAACCGGGGAGTTCGGAGGCTGAGGAGGCTGAGGATGAACGTCTGCGCGATCTGGAGCGGAAGGTGCAGGAACTTGAGGCACTGGTAAAGGGTCTGACTGCAGAGGTCCTGGACCTCAAGTCTGTGACCATGAGCCTCTGCCGGGACGTGGAGGAATGTAAGAGCAGGCCGGTGGCGGCGGTTAGGGAGAGAACAACCGAGGTGGCAGTCAGCGCTGAACCCCGGATCAGCGCTGAACCGCGCACGCGTGCTGAACCCCAGGCCTCCGTGCGCCAGGCAGAGAAGCGACCCCATGAACCTGCCGTTGCGGAAGGCGACCTTGACCTCATCATGCAGAACGACGGGACGCTGAAGCCTGAACCGAGAAAGTCCTCTGAGTACATCATTGCCAGTAACACGTTTGGGAACGCTCCGGTGAAGAGTTGGGGTAAGGGTAGCAAGACGTCTGACCGGACCCGCTTTGTGGAGCAGAAGAAGCGTAAAGTCAGTGATGTCATCCAGGCTGAAGAGGGTGACACGCTCGACCTTGACCGGTAGAGCCAGGGGAGCCTGATTCCCTTGTACATCACGCACCTTGAGATCGATAACTTCAAGTCTTTCGCTAGAAAGACAAAAATCCCTTTTTTTGAAGGTTTCACCGTCATCTCAGGCCCGAATGGTTCAGGGAAGAGCAACATCATCGATAGCATCCTCTTTGCCCTGGCCCTCTCGGGTGCGCGGGGATTGCGGGCCGAGAAACTGACCGACCTGATCAACGTCAACACCGGGAAGAACACCGCCGAGGTGGGGATCACGTTCTCGGACGGCACGACGATTCGTCGCCGAATAAAGCGGACGCCGGCCGGATACTATAGTTACAACTACTTAAACGGCCGCCTCTGCAAACAGAGCGACGTCATTGAGTTTCTCGCGAAGTTGGGGGTCAAGCCCGAGGGTTACAATGTCGTGATGCAGGGGGATATCACCCGGATCATGGAGATGAGCGACGGAGAACGGCGCAAGATCATCGATGAGATAGCGGGTGTCGCGGAGTTTGATAATAAGCGCGAACAGGCGCTCTCTGAGCTTGAGGTGGTGCGGGAGCGGATCGAGCGGGAGGAGATTCTCCTTGCCGAGCTCGCAGCGCGGCTTGGTGCGCTCCAGCGTGAACGCGAAGAGGCGATTGAGTACCGGCGGTGGCAGGAGCAACTGGAACATTTTGAACGGTGCCGGGGTGCGGCGCTCGTCAGGCAGAAAGAGCAAGAGATCAGCACCCTGCATGACCTGATGCGTGACCGGCAGGCTGAGGTCGCGCGTGTCTCCGGCGAGATGGAGGCTGTTACGGCGAGGCTTGAGGAGGCGCGTGAACGCCAGCGCGCGGTCGATGAAGAAATCAGCAGGAAAAGCGGTCCCGAGTACCTCGAGCTCGTAGGAAGGCTCGAGGAGGCGCGAGGCGACATCAAACTCTCCGAAAAGACCATCGAGCGCCTGAAGACCAGCAGGGATGAGAACCTTGAGGCGATTCAGCGGATCTATATGGACACCAGGCGTGCCGGGGCAAAGGTCGAGGACTGTGCCGCGCAGATCCGTGATCTCTCGATTGACCGGGCAAATCTCGCGATGGAACTCTCGATGCAGCGCGAGCAGATGAAAACAATCGAGGAGCGCATATCAGGCGAGAGCAGGGAGGTCGAAGGGTTAAAGGACCACCTCTTTGCCAGGATGCAGGAACTTGAGGGCCAGAAGGAGCTCCGGGCGCGGATCCTCCGCGAGCAGGATATCTTCATCGAGAAGAGCCGCATGCGGACGTCGGAGCGCGAACGCCTGGAGATGCGCATCCGCCAGATCGAGGAAGAATTGGTGAACAAGCAGAAACAGGTCACTGAGTACTCCTCCCTCATGGCCGACTGCGAAGCACAGAAGCGCGAGATCGAGCGCGATCTCTCCGACGCCGAGAGCACGCTCTTTGCGCGGCGCTCGGCCCTTGACCGGCTGCAGAAGGAGATCCGGGAGAACGAGCAGGAACTGATGCGCCTTGAGGCGCAGCAGCAGGCGCAGGGTGATGCCGGGGGGAGAGCGATGGAGTTCGTCCTCGGCATGGAGGGCGTCCATGGTACGGTTGCGCAGCTCGGGCGGGCGCCGCCTGAGTACGCGACCGCGCTCGATGTGGCGGCCATGGGCCGGCTCCGCTGGGTGATCGTCGATACCGATGCCGTGGCATCTGATGCGATCCGCTACCTGAGGGAGAACCGTCTTGGCCGGGTCACGTTCCTGCCGCTCAACAAACTCCGTCCTCCGGTCCTCTCGCCGCTGGAGGCGGATCCGGGCATCATCGGCTACGCCGTCGACCTCCTGGAGTTTGACCCTGCGTTCGAGAACGCCTTCCGGGTTGTATTCGGCGCGACGGTGGTGGTGGATACCCTTGATCGGGCGCGGCGGTTGATGGGCAGGTACAGGATGGTCACCCTGGACGGAGACTTCGTCGAGAGGAGCGGCGCCATGACCGGCGGCGCGCAGAAAAAGAAGGTCCGCGGGTTTGGGGTGGTTGTCGACGATGAGATCACGCGGATACGCGCGACGATCGCCGGTCTCGAGGCTGAGGCGGCGGAGATCGGTGCGTCCATCGGCCGCCTTGCCGCGGTCTCGGAGGCAAAGCGGGCAGAGCGGGGTGCGGTCGATGAGCAGGTTGCGCGCTACCGTATGCTCACCGAGGAGTTTTCAAAACGGATCGAGGTGCTCACCGGGGAGAAGCAGACCCTGGAAGCGACCCTGCACGAGATGCTCCGTGACGCAAAGACCGGTGGCGAGGAGCTTGCGCGGCTTGAGGCAGATCTCGGGCGGATCGCAGACGAGATCGCGCGGCTCTCGGGGGAGGTCGATGACCTCAAGAAGAAGCTTGACGATACCGAGATCCCGGCTCTCACCGGGCAGTACGAGGATCTCCGGCGAGCCGTTGAGGATATCGAGCGCCGGCTCCGGAACAAGGATGCTGATATCACTGATGTCAAGCGTGAACGGCAGCATTTCGTCAACCGCACAGAAGAGTTTACCGCGGAGCGCGACCGGCTTGCGGCAAAGAACCAGGAGATTGATGCTGAGATAGCGGCGGCAGAGGAGGAGATTGAGGAGCGGCGTCGCCTGATCGTCCAGCTCGAGGCGCGCCAGAAGGAGTTCTCCGACGAACTCGCCGGATTGCACGAGAGGCGCGACCGTGTGCTTGGCGAGATCCGGTCGCTGGACCGGGAGATTCTCGAACTCTCGGGTGCGATGGAACGTACCCGGATGCAGATCGATACGCTCGCAGAACGGGAGCGCTCGCTGCTCGCTGAGCTTGAGGCGCTCCGGGAGCAGGTTGGTGATGTGGAGACCGATCTTGATCTTGCGGCTATCGATGCCGGGATTGCAGAGGCCGAACGCGCGCTCAAGAAGATCGGTGCCGTGAATATGCTCGCGATCGAGGAGTATGACCGCGTCAGCGCGCGTGTCGAGGAACGGACCGCAAAGAAGGAGGTGCTCTCACGGGAACGGACGATGCTTCTTGAGCGGATCGAGAAGTACGAGAAGATGAAGTATGACGCCTTCATGACCGCGTTCAACGCGATCGATGCGAACTTCCGCGAGATCTTCGCGCGGTTGACCGAGGGGAGCGGCAGGCTGGTTCTTGAGAATGAGGAGGACCCGTTCTCCGGGGGTATGACGTTTGCGGTGCAGCCGCGGGATAAGAAGGTCCATCTCCTCTCCGCGCTCTCCGGCGGCGAGAAGTCGCTTACCACGCTTGCGTTCATCTTTTCCATCCAGCAGTACATGCCGGCGCCGTTCTACGCGCTGGATGAGGTGGATATGTTCCTCGATGGGAGCAATGTCGACCGGATCGCTGCCATGATCAGCGACCTCTCCGCAAATGCGCAGTCGATCGTCGTCTCGCTCAGGAAACCGATGATCGAGCGCGCCGACCGGATTGTGGGGGTGACGATCCGTGCCGATAAGAGCACCTACGTGACTGGTGTGCAGAACAATGGATGAAGAGCCTGTCGAGATCCTGGCCGGGATGGCTGAGCGGGGCGAGGTCGATCCCTGGAACATCGATATCGTGGATGTGACGGACAGGTTCCTCGCTGAACTTGAGCACCGGAAGGAACTGGATCTGCGGGTCTCGGGGAGGACGCTCTTCTATGCTGCGTGCCTGCTGCGCATGAAGTCGGAGTACCTTGAGGGGTGGGGCGACGATGATGGTGAAGACGGGACTTCGTTCTTCGATGATGAAGATGAAGGTCTTACTGATTTTGGTTCCGATGAGGAGGAAGAGCCGATCGAGCGCCTGGAGCGTGAGATTCAGCGCCGTCTCCGGCGGAAGAACCTTCGGAAGCGCCCGCCGGTCACACTCTACGAACTTCTCAAAGAGCTGAAGACTGCGGAGAAGGAGCAGCGCCGGAAGCAGCGGAGGCGGAAGCCCACGCCCCCGGAACCGGATCTCGATCTCGACGCTGGCGATGTGGTGGCGGTGGCGCATGATGAGGGGTACCAGAAGGCGGTCGCGAGCGTGATGGAGGAGTTCGGGCGTTTCGCGCGGGCGGGTGATGGCGTTGTGACGCTCGACGAACTCTCAGGTTCGATGGATCGGGCGCGGCACGAGGTCTATATTCCGCTCCTTTTCCTGATGCTCGAGGGGAAACTCGCTCTCTGGCAGGATGAGTTCTTCGGTGAGGTGTATGTCGGTGACCACATCCCGGAGCCTGATCCGGCTGATGAGTAGTCGCCACAGTCTGGTGTCCCTGCGCTCTTTCTTGTAACTGGCGTACATCGGATGAACCTCCGCAAAAGGTGCCGACGGTGCACCGATTTCGAATTATCGCCCCTCTTAAACTCCTGTTCTGGTGTTCGCCCCGGGACACTTGACCATGGTGGAGATGACGTCCGGTGATGGAGGAGGGGAAGCGGTCCTGCTTCCCCGCTGGCGGCGGTGCCGCGAGATCCCAGCCTGCGCGGGCTGCGCGCCGCTCCTCCCCCATTGCCCGTGGGGGGCAAGGGGCGGTGCGCGGTGATATCCGGACGAAAACTCGGCGCGACCGGTGCTCCCGGAACTCGCGAGCATCAATCTCGCGTGAAACCCGCTGGTACTCGCTCATCTCGATTGTGCTGGTTTATTGAGAATCGACGCGGCGGTTCAGGTCGTTGTGCTCCGGGAGGCCTCCTCGGGCCGATCTGTGGTGTGGAGTGGGGTAAACCTATAAATATCTCCGGGAACTACATGATATAGTCAAGTGGGAGCGAATCTCGCGCCATCCTTCATCCGAATGCGGGGTGCGCGGGGGCCTCCAGCAACCGTGAGTTCCACGGTTGATCCCGGCGGACCGGGGAAAGGTATATATACTAGTAACGACAATATAGTAAGGCTGTATTGTCAGGGCATCGGACCGTGCAGCTCTCCGGGTGGTCTGGTCGGTTGATGTCCCTTCAATTGCTGTGAGGGTCCAAGAAGTGTCTTGGGCCTGATAGGGGTTGACAATGTTTGGATGTCCAGGCATCTGACATCTCTTTGCAAGATGTGCTGACATCGCGCTATGTGGTGCTTGCACGTTCTGACCAGGGAGAAGTCTGGATTCCTGGCCCAGCTTCCGGAGCAGGAACATGTCCACGCAATGGACTGCGAACGTATGATCTGCACCGACGAGGCGGGGTGGTCCGGGGCGGTTCCCTGGCGTGAGACAACATATATATATGGGGAGCAACAAACTCTAGACTCTCATGCGGGTGGATTAATTCAGGCCGTTCGGGTCTGGCTCCCCGTATCGTGAAGGGTATGAGGGTCAGGTTCACCAAAACCTGGATCTGATGCGGGACAAAATGTTTAAGTAGACACACGACAAACATTGTTTCCCTGTTGATGGAGAATCAACGTGACCGCGCTTTGGGCGGGTTGGTTCTGACGTTGGCATTGGCAATGCGGAAATTTGTTCAGTAACCGCTAATTCCTTCCAGGTTTAGTAGTGTGCATACTTCCAAATTCTGGTTGATCCTGCCAGAGGTCACTGCTATCGGGGTTCGATTAAGCCATGCGAGTCGAGAGGGTTCGGCCCTCGGCGTACTGCTCAGTAACACGTGGATAACCTGCCCTAGGGGAGGGGATAACCCCGGGAAACTGGGGATAATACCCTATAGGTTACAGATGCTGGAATGCCCTGTAACCAAAAGCTCCGGCGCCCTAGGATGGATCTGCGGCCGATTAGGTTGTTGTTGGGGTAACGGCCCAACAAGCCCGTAATCGGTACGGGTTGTGGGAGCAAGAGCCCGGAGTTGGATTCTGAGACACGAATCCAGGCCCTACGGGGCGCAGCAGGCGCGAAACCTTTACAATGCGGGCAACCGTGATAAGGGAACCTCGAGTGCCTGTAAACGCAGGCTGTTCAGGTGTTTAAAACGCACCTGGAGAAAGGGCCGGGCAAGACCGGTGCCAGCCGCCGCGGTAATACCGGCGGCTCGAGTGGTGGCCGCTTTTATTGGGCTTAAAGCGTTCGTAGCTGGGTTGTTAAGTCTCTTGGGAAATCTGGCGGCTTAACCGTCAGGCGTCTAAGGGATACTGGCAATCTTGGAACCGGGAGAGGTGAGGGGTACTTCGGGGGTAGGGGTGAAATCCTGTAATCCTCGAGGGACCACCTGTGGCGAAGGCGCCTCACCAGAACGGCTTCGACAGTGAGGGACGAAAGCTGGGGGAGCAAACCGGATTAGATACCCGGGTAGTCCCAGCCGTAAACGATGCGCGTTAGGTGTATCGGTGACCACGAGTTACCGAGGTGCCGAAGGGAAACCGTGAAACGCGCCGCCTGGGAAGTACGGTCGCAAGGCTGAAACTTAAAGGAATTGGCGGGGGAGCACCACAACGGGTGGAGCCTGCGGTTTAATTGGACTCAACGCCGGGAAGCTCACCGGATAAGACAGCTGAATGATTGCCGGGCTGAAGACTCTGCATGACTAGCTGAGAGGAGGTGCATGGCCGTCGTCAGTTCGTACTGTGAAGCATCCTGTTAAGTCAGGCAACGAGCGAGACCCACGCCAACAGTTGCCAGCATGGTCTCTGGACTGATGGGGACACTGTTGGGACCGCCTCTGCTAAAGAGGAGGAAGGAATGGGCAACGGTAGGTCAGCATGCCCCGAATTATCCGGGCTACACGCGGGCTACAATGGGCAGGACAATGGGTATCGACACCGAGAGGTGAAGGCAATCTCCTAAACCTGTCCTTAGTTCGGATTGTGGGCTGCAACTCGCCCACATGAAGCTGGAATCCGTAGTAATCGCGCTTCAAAATAGCGCGGTGAATATGTCCCTGCTCCTTGCACACACCGCCCGTCAAACCACCCGAGTGGGGTTTGGATGAGGTTGCGGTTGTTGCCGCAGTCGAATCTAGGTTCCGCAAGGGGGGTTAAGTCGTAACAAGGTAGCCGTAGGGGAATCTGCGGCTGGATCACCTCCTAACGAAATTACCTGGGGTAAGCGGTTGCTGAACAAAACGTAAAATTGCTGATGTCAACTCGAAGATCGGGCTTATAGCTCAGCTGGAAGAGCGCCGCCTTTGCGAGGCGGAGGCCGGGGGTTCAAATCCCCCTAAGTCCACTTCAATGCACCCGGAGATGCGAGTCATCGGGGAAGGGCCGAAGGTCTTTGACCTGACGAGGCCGTGTATAGGTGCGTAACTCTGGACGTTAAATGAGTTCAGCGGAACGGCGATATGCCTGCCAGTGGATGGCTCGGTTCGAGTGCCGAGGAAGGGCGTGCCAAGCTGCGATAAGCTCCGGGAAGACGCAGGGAGTCTAAGATCCGGAGATCCCCTAATGGGACATCCTAACACTTCGGTGTTGATCCGTAAGGATCGGGAACCCCCCGAATTGAAACATCTTAGTAGGGGGAGGAAAAGAAATCAACCGAGATGTCGCTAGTAGAGGCGATCGAACACGACAAAGTTCAAACCGAATCCCCGCAAGGGGAGATGTGGTGTAGTAAGCCTACCGTCTGGATACCTAGGTTAAATGGAAGTCCTCTGGAACGAGGCACCAGAGAGGGTGATAGTCCCCTACGTGTAAGCCGAAGTATCCTGGTAGTGTCTTGAGTACTGCGGGTTGGAATTCTCGCGGGAATCTGGGAGTCATCAACTTCCAAAACTAAATACTCCTCGAAACCGATAGCGCATTAGTAGCGTGAGCGAAGGCTGAAAAGTAACCCAAGACCGGTGGTGAAAAGCGCCTGAAACTGGTAGGTGATGGTGAGTTACGGCGCGAAAGGATCTTCCACGCGAAGGAGCCCGTCGCGAGGCGGTAGTACGGGCGTGGTTGCCGGTGTCGTAACCTACGTTTTGAAGAACGGGCCAGAGAGTTTATTCTGCAGGCGAAGGTTAACCCAAAAGGGAAGCCGAAGGGAAACCAACAGGTCCGTAGCCTTCGGGTGTGGGACGACGTATTAAAAGTGCGTGGAGTCTGCAGGATAAGACCCGAAGCCTAGCGATCTATGCGTGGGCAGGTTGAAGCGTGCCGAAAGGTGCGTGGAGGACCGCAAGCGGTATTGATATGCAAATCATTCGCGTGACCTGCGTATAGGAGTGAAAGATTAATCGAGCTGGGCATCTGCTGGTTCCTCTCGAAACATGCCGCAGCATGACCTGGCCGGAGATAGACGGTGAGGTAGAGCACTGATTGGGGGAGTTGGGGGAGAAATCCCTCACCCTCCTGTCAAACTCCAAATTCCCCGTCGTCGAAGATGGCTGGCAGTCCGGGCTACGGGGTAAGCTTGTAGTCCGTAAGGGAGACAACCCAGACCGTGGTTAATGTCCCTCAATGTAGGCTAAGTGTTAACACTGAAAGGCGTCCCAGGCCAAAGACAACTGGAAGGTGAGCTTAGAAGCAGCTATCCTTTAAAAAGTGCGTAACAGCTTACCAGTCGAGGTTTGGGGCACTGAAAATGGACGGGGCTGAAGCCTACTACAGAGACCACGGACCACACGTTTGTGTGATGGTGTAGAGAGGCGTGCTGCCTGGGCCGAAGCAGGGGCGTGAGCTCCTGTGGACCGGGTAGTAATGAGAATTCTGGCATTAGTAGAAGCAAAGTTGGGTGAGAATCCCAACCGCCGTAGGGGCTAGGTTTCCTCGGCAATGTTCGTCAGCCGAGGGTTAGTCGGTCCTAAGGTGTGTCGTAACTCGAACACATCAAAAGGGAAACAGGTTAATATTCCTGTACCATTCATCCGTAGCGTTAATTCGCCCTGACGCTTCGGGATATGTCGGGCAGGGTCGTCGCCCTGTCCAAGCGTTCAAACTCGTGGAGTACCGTCATGGTGAGAAGCGAGTGAAGGCGTGATGGGGTAACCCGGCAAATTCCTGGAGCCCGTGAAAAAGGGGATGAATGTCCGTACCGAGATCTGACACAGGTGCCCCTAGCTGAGAAGGCTAAGGCGTGTCGGTGTAATCGTGTTAAGGGAACTCGGCAAATTGGCCCCGTAACTTCGGGAGAAGGGGTGCCTGCCTGGCGATCAGGCAGGTCGCAGTGACAAGGGGGCTCTGACTGTCTAATAACAACATAGGTGACTGCAACTCGGAAACGACTAGTATAGTCACTGAATCCTGCCCAGTGCGAGGATCTGAAAACCGGGTTCAACCGGACGAAGGACTCGTAAACGGCGGGGGTAACTATGACCCTCTTAAGGTAGCGTAGTACCTTGTCGCTTAATTGGCGACTTGCATGAATGGATTAACAAGAGCCCTACTGTCCCTAACACGAGGCCGTTGAACATTTTGTCCTAGTGCAGAGACTAGGGACTCCAGATGGGAAGTGAAGACCCCGTGGAGCTTTACTGCAGCCTGTCGCTGTGTTACGGCATTCCTTGCGCAGTGTAGATGGGAGGCGTCGAACCACCCCTTCCGGGGGGTGGGGAGCCGACAATGAGACACCATCCTTGGTTTGCTGTAGCACTAACTCTCTTCGGAGAGGACAACGGTAGGTGGGCAGTTTGGGTGGGGCGCCACACCCTCGAAAAGATATCAAGGGTGCCCCATGGTCAACTCATGTGAGTCAGAAACTCACAGGAGAGTGTCAAGAGCATAAGTTGGCCTGACGCGATTACGCAAAGCAAGTAATCGCGAGAGGAAACTCGGGTCTAACGAACCAATGAGCCTTATTGATGAGGGCCATTGACGACAGAAAAGCTACCCCGGGGATAACAGAGTCGTCGCCGGCAAGAGCACATATCGACCCGGCGGCTTGCTACCTCGATGTCGGTTCTTTCCATCCTGGCTGTGCAGCAGCAGCCAAGGGTGAGGTTGTTCGCCTATTAAAGGGGATCGTGAGCTGGGTTTAGACCGTCGTGAGACAGGTCGGTTACTATCTATCTGGAGTGTCAGGAGTCTGAGGGTAAGATGGAAATAGTACGAGAGGAACTTTCCGTCGTCGCCTCTGGTCGATCGGTTGTCCGACAGGGCATTGCCGAGCAGCTACGCGGCAAGGGGTAAAAGCTGAAAGCATCTAAGCTTGAAACCTGACCTGAAAAGAGACTCCGCTGAGGACATGGGTAAAAGACCCGCTTGATAGGCCTGGGATGTAAGCATGAAGGCAACGACATGTTCAGTCCGCAGGTACTAACGTCCGATGCCTTCCGCTGAACTCAGACGAAATCTGGAGTTGCGCACCCTGTATACCTCATGCCCGTCCCTGGATAGGGGTGAAAACCCTTATATACAATGGGTGACTTATACGTAGAGGTAACACGGCTTGCCAAGGTGGCGGAGCGGCTACGCGGTTGACTGCA
>LFRN01000193.1:0-6552 GCA_001512375.1 Candidatus Methanoculleus thermohydrogenotrophicum
TCATCACGATCACGGAGAACAAAGCGGAAGAGGCTGGTTCTCGTGTGATCCTGGTGAACCCTAGAAACACGTCACAGCGATGTCCCGGATGTGGTATGATCGTCAAAAAGACCCTCTCTGATCGAGTCCATACCTGTCCACATTGTGGGCTGATGATGGACCGCGACCAGAACGCAGCGATCAATATTATGAGATTGGGGCTGCAATCTCTGGGCTGAAAAACCCTGGATGCCTCCGATTTCAATCGGGGGAGCAGTCACATGGTCAAAACGCTCGAGAACGTGAACTAACCCGCACCTGTTGGATGGGGCTTCCCGGCTATCATGGACAAAATACTTGCATCACAGAGATGTGATGTAGCGAGCGGTCTCATCTCCACAGGCTCAAAGGGCTGTTCCATCCCCACGCGGTGAATATTCACCGCAGCATTGTAGTCCCGATCAGCAACAAACCCGCAATACGGACATTCGTGGATTCTCACGGAGAGATCCTTCTTCACGATACTTCTGCAGTTTGAGCACACCTGAGTCGTATCCCGGGGGTCGATTTGAATTAAGACCTCCTGGCCCTGGTTACAAGAAATTTCGTGGCCAGATGAAAGCAAAAAGCGACAAATACCCGGCAAAATCGCTTATCACTAAGATCACCGACGTCTTTGAATGCACGCCGGGAAAAGATGCAGGGAAGAGGGTGCTGTAAGCACCCCTTCACCGTTTTTTGAGGTTTTTGAGCAGGCGTGCCTGCAGTCCAAAGTAATTTGAGAACCCAACAGCATGGTTCTGGTCGATCGTGGTCGAGTCGAAGGAGACGAGGTCGTCCGAGTATAGCGCGTTGTCAGAACTCCGGCCAAGGATTGAGAGGCTACCTTTGTACAGGCCGACATCCACGGTGCCGCTCACCCTCTCCTGTGTCTTATCGATGAACGCACCAAGCGCGTAGAAGAGAGGTTCGTGCACGAGCCCCATGTAGGCGAGCTCAGACCACTTAGCATCGACGATCTGTTTGAATGCAAGCTCTGAACGCGTCAGGACGAGATGCTCAAGGTCGCGGTGCGCCGCAAGCAGGACTGTCGCGGCCGGGTGCTCGTAGACCTCACGCGCCTTCAGCCCGAGGATCCGGTCCTCGATCATATCGTTGCGACCCACACCGTTTCGCCCCGCAATCTGGTTTAGATCCTGGATCAGGGCAAGCCCGGGAAGGGGCTTTCCGTTGAGGGCGACCGGGACTCCCTTCTCGAACCCGATCCTGACCTCCTCCATGACATCGGGGGCCTCCTTCGGTGATACCGTCCAGGCATAGATCTCCTCAGGCGGGTGGAAAGCAGGGTCTTCAAGCCTGCCACCCTCGATACTCCGGCTCCAGCAGTTCTCGTCGACGCTGTAGGGATTCCCCTTCCCCACGCTCACCGGGATGTTGTGCTCCTGTGCGTAGTTGATCTCCCACTCGCGCGTCAGGTTCATCTCCCGCATCGGCGCAACAATCTCGTACCCGGCAGACCTGAAGATGAAGTCAAACCGGAGCTGATCATTTCCTTTCCCGGTGCACCCATGCGCGATCTTTGCGGCATCTTCCTTTCTTGCGACCTTCACGATCTCTTCAGCGATCAGCGGGCGGGCGAGCGCCGTACCCATCGGATAGCCTTCATATGATCCGTTCGCCTTGATCGCGGGGAAGATATACTCGTTTACAAATTTCTCCCTGACATCGATGGTGTAGTGGTTGTCTGCAAGCATCCGGCCTTTCTCTGTTGCCCGCGCCACTTCCGCCTCGGGTTGGCCCACGTCGACTACAACGGTGACGATCTCGTCAAACCCATAGTGCTCGCGCAGGAGGGGGATACAGACGGAGGTATCGAGACCCCCCGAAAACGCTAGGACGACTTTTTCCTTTTCCATGTTACTGCTCTCCACGTTCCTGATTTCTGTCTGACGCGACAGTCTGGAATAATCTACATTGATGTGACTTCTCACCCAATAAAAGGATGGTATGGATTGGGCGCACCTGCAGGAACCAGAACCCATTTGCTTATCTTACGGGGTTCGCGGCGGCATGAACGGAAGCCCCGTCCTTCAGTTCGGGGTAGTCCACTTCCTGGAACTTGCAGACGGCGGAGAGGCGATGTACGGGGGGTGCCATGCCACGCCGCATGACGACGCCTGTGCCGACAGCGCCCCATTTTCGCGCGGTCGGTGCCCCGGGGGAGGGGTCGGGCAGGAGACCGGGATCAGGAAAAATAAGCCGTATACGCGGGATAATTAATAAATTGGCAGTAAATCGCAAGAAGAGCGGCATGACAATATTCGATCAACAAAAGCATCGTAAAATGTTACAAAAATCAAAATTCCCCTGAATTTTGGCTATTTTTCAAAAAGAATAATTATAAAAGCGATAAAATAGAACTCGTGAAGTTGGAGGGTTCCGTTATTTTTGAGAAGTTACCCAGAGAAGATTCAAGATCGTTACAACCAATCATCAGCGTGGAGGGTCTGACCCGGGTATTCGGGCAGGATCCCCAAAAAGCGCTGGAACTCCGCAACGCCGGCTGCTCAAAGGAGGAGATCTACGAAGAGACCGGAGAAACCCTGGCTCTCTATAACGTCTCCTTCGAGGTTATGCCGGGCGAAATATTTGTCCTGATGGGGCTCTCCGGGAGCGGGAAATCAACGCTTCTCCGGTGTATCAACCGGCTTATCGAGCCGACGGGAGGCAGGATACTGATCGACGGAGAAGACATCATTGGCATGAGCCAGGATGAACTGCGGGCAGTCCGCCGGCGTAAACTGGGCATGATCTTCCAGAGTTTCGCCCTGCTCCCGCACCAGACGGTCCTCGATAACGTCGTCTTTGGCCTTGAGGTCCAGGGCATCCCCGAAGATGAGCGTTACCCAAGGGGCGAAGAGGTGCTCCGGATGGTCGGGCTTGGCAACTACGGGACAAGCATGCCCTCCCACCTCTCTGGTGGCATGAAACAACGGGTCGGGCTTGCCCGGGCGCTCGCAAACGACCCGGAGATACTCCTGATGGACGAGGCGTTCAGCGCTCTTGACCCGCTCATCAGGCGAGAGATGCAGGATGAACTCCTTAACCTCCAGCAGCGCCTGAACAAGACGATCATCTTCGTCACCCACGATCTTGATGAAGCCCTGAAACTCGGGGATCGGATCGCGCTGATGAGAGATGGAGAGATCGTCCAGGTCGGCACACCCGAAGAGATCCTTACAAACCCGGAGAATGCCTACGTTGAGCGGTTCGTCGCCGGTGTTGATATGACGAAGGTGCTCTCTGCACAGGACGTGATGCGCCGCCCCGAACCGGTTGTCCGGTGCGCCGCAGGTCCCCGGGTCGCGCTGCACCTCATGGAGGAGCACGACATCGAGAGCGTATTTGTAGTCAGCCGTGAGCGCCGGTTCAGGGGCCTTGTGACGCTCGATGATACTCTCGAGGCTGTCCGGGCGGGCAGAGAACTCGAGGAGATCATCATTACCGACGTCCCGACCACGGCCCCTGATGCATCGCTTACCGATATCATCTCGCTGGCCGTCGAGAGCCCCTACCCTGTGGCGGTGGTGGACGATGGAAACAGGCTCCAGGGGTTCATATCCCGGGGTTCCATCCTCGGCGCTCTGGCACGAAACGGAGAGAAGACTCGTGCAACTGCCTAGACTGCCCCTGGGGGATGCTGTCGAGGCACTCGTAGACTGGATCGAGGATTACTGCAGCGGGCTGCTTGACGCCATCAGTGCAGGGTTACAGTTCCTCGTGGACGGACTTCAGAATATCCTGCTCTTCGTACCGGCGCCCGTCCTGATCCTGCTCATCACCGTGCTGGTCTGGTTTGTCACCCGGCGCGATACCAGGCTCGCGGCGATCACTGCGCTCGGCCTGCTCCTGATCTGGAACCTTGAACTCTGGGATCTCTCAATGCTTACGCTGGCGCTCGTCATCACCTCAACGGTTCTCGCGCTCGCGATAGCGATCCCGCTCGGGATCGCATCTGCACGAAGTGAACCCCTGAACGCAGCACTCCGGCCGGTCCTCGACTTCATGCAGACGATGCCGTCGTTTGTCTACCTCATCCCGGCGGTGATCTTTTTCGGCCTCGGGAGCGTTCCTGCCATCATCGCGACGGTTATCTTTGCGATGCCGCCTGCCCTACGGCTGACCAATCTTGGGATCAGGCAGGTGCCTGCCGAACTGATCGAGGTTGCGGACGCCTTCGGTACAACGCCCCGCCAGAAACTCATCAAGGTGCAGCTCCCGGTCGCGCTCCCGACCATCATGGCAGGGGTGAACCAGTGCATCATGCTCGCCCTCTCCATGACCGTGATCGCCTCGATGATCGGGGCAGGAGGGCTCGGTTACCAGGTGCTCGTGGGTATCCAGCGCGTTGATATCGGCATGGGGTTCGAGGCAGGGCTTGCCATCGTGATCATCGCAGTTATCCTGGACCGGATCACCCAGAACGTTGTGCCGCCGCAGCAGGAAGACCGGTGACCCGTCTCAGCTTCACGCTGGACGGTGAACCGGGACTCTTCCGGCTGCCCATCATCAACAATTAGCCTCCAGAAAGGCCCGGTTTGTCCAAAGAAATCCAAAAACGATGTAACGTGATTATCATGACTCAAAAAATTGGAAGATTACTCGCACTGACAGGCGTTGTCCTGGTACTCTGTCTCTTCTCCGCCGGTTGCACCGATACACAGGGACCGGCCGGGGCCGCAAAGGGCGAGATCAGCATCGGGTATGTCACATGGGACTGCGCCATCGCCAGCACCAACGTGATGAAGCAGGTCTTTGAGGAAGCAGGATATGACGTCACCCTGGTCGCGGTCGATGCAGGTCCACTGTTCCAGGCGCTTGCCCGCGGAGATCTCGACTTCACGACGACTGGATGGCTCCCCCACACTCATGAACACTACTGGGAGCAGTATGGCGACCAGATCGATTACGTCAACAAAAACCTTCCCGGTGCAGCACGCATCGGACTCGTTGTCCCGACCTACGTCACCATCGACTCGATCGCCGAGATGAACGGTGTTGCCGACCGATTTGGCGGCAGGATCATCGGCATCGACCCCGGCGCCGGGATCATGACCCGGACCGAGCAGGCGATCGAGGAATACGACCTCGATTACAGCCTGGTTGCGAGCAGCAGTGCGGGCATGGCAGCAGAACTGCGCTCTGCCATCAACAAAGAAGAGTGGATCGTGGTGACGGGGTGGGCGCCGCACTGGAAGTTCGGGCGCTACGACCTCAAGTTCCTTGACGACCCAAAGGGCGTCTACGGTGAGGCAGAGGATATCGTGACACTCGCGCGGCAGGGTCTGAAGGATGACGACCCGGTGGCCTACGGCATCCTGACCCGGTTTGAGTGGACAACCGAGGATATCGCCTCGGTCATGACCGATATCGAGGGGGGCATGCCCGAAGAAGAAGCCGCAAAGACATGGGTCGGCGCTAACCGCGATAAGGTCGATGCCTGGCTCGGGGGAGTATAATTCCTTTTCGTGAGACCGCGCCCGGTTTGGGTAGCAGGAGATCCCCGCTATCCGTGTCCCTGACAGGGTTTACGCAGTGAACTACCCCGTCCTGAAGGGCGGGTAGTTCATTCGTTTGAAGGTTAATTCAACCTGCCATCCCATCCGACGCAACGACACAACACCTTTCTGCGGACATCACGTCTCTCTTAGGCGAGGTGGTTACAAGCACATACACGCGTTTCACAAGAAAAATGGGAGCTCCCGTATGGGCAAAAGCCCGGACCTAGAACGGGGCAGGTGTGGTCCTTACATTCTCAGTTATCCCCGGCCGGGTAAACCGGTCCATCAGGGAGAGGATCGCCGGCATGACCAGGATCGCACCCATAAGCGAGAACCCAACGGTGATGACCGTCACGATGCCAAAGTTGCTGACGATGTTAAACGCAGAAAGGAGCAGCGCCGAGAATCCAAATACCGTTGTCATCCCGGATACCGTGATGGCTGTTCCTATCTTCTGAACTGCATGCTGGATTGCTTCATACCTCTCCTTCCCGCGCCTCCGCTCTTCCTGGAACCGCTCCATGATCAGGATGGTGTACTCTGAGGCCACCCCGATGGTCATCGACCCGAGCACCGCTGTCAGCGGGGTGTAGTCGAGGCCCAGGAAGTACATGATGGCCCCGTTCCAGCCCACGATGAAGATGATCGGGATGACCGGGGAGACCGCAGTCAGTTTCCGATAGACGAGGAGCAGGAAGAGAAAGATCATCCCGAACCCGAGGACCGTCATCTTCGTCTTGCTATCAGATATATCGTTCATCAGGCTGGTAAACATCTCGAGCATCCCTGTCGGCTCTACAGTGATCCCCGGCGGTGGGTAGTTCCACGTAACATCGCTCTTCATCTGGTCCACGAGCGAGAGGGCAGCCTCGTTTTCCATCTCCACGAGGCCAAACTCAATGACCGTCTCGGTATCGCCGCTCAGGTAGGGTTTCTTTGTGTCTTCCGGGATACGCGCCAGAACCTCGTCGACCTCCTGCTGGGTCGCCGGCATCTGGCCGGCGTTGTACTG
>LFRN01000193.1:6781-7922 GCA_001512375.1 Candidatus Methanoculleus thermohydrogenotrophicum
CAGACCATCCCGAAATCGCGGACCATCGGCACAGGAGATATCCACATGGCGATGAACCCAAGCGATGTTGCGATCATCGCGTACAGGATTGCGGGGCCAGAGTTCCGGATAGTCGTGATCGTTGCTTCCTGGATCGGGGCGTGCCGTGCCTCCTCATCGAACCGGGACTGGAACTGGATGGCGTAGTCGATGCCGATACCGATCAGCACCGGGAACGCACCAATCACGACCATGCTGATCGGGATCCCGACCAGTCCCATCATGCCGAAGGTCAGGATAAGCCCCACCCCCACCACAAAAACCGGCAAGAACCGGTAACGGACGTGCCCGAAGAGAAGACCCACGGCCAGCACCATGAGGAGCATGGCGGCAGCGATCAGCACTCCCATCGACTCGCTGATCTCCTCGCCCATCTGCTTGGCAAAAGCAGGCGAACCAGTCACGGTCACCTTGACGCCCGGAGGGGCATCAGACAAACTGATGCGCGACTCGATGCTGTCGAGGACCTGGTTCCGGGTATCCTTGGAGACGCCGGGCGCGAGGGTGACGACACTGATCGTCATCATGTTGGAGGGGAGGTACCGGGAGAGAAGTTCCGGCGGCACCTGTTCCTTTGCCATGACGATCTCCGCTTCAGATGCGGGGAGCGCACCCCCGTTCACCTGCTTTACCATGTCAGTGATGCCCTGGGTTCCGGCGACGTACTCCTCACGGTCGATCTCAGATTGTAGCCGGTCGATATACGCCAGGACATCGGTATCGAGGACATTGTCGCACTCGAAGAGCACCATAATCGACTCTGACCTGAACGTATCCAGGTACTTGTCGAGCAGGGCACCGCGGGGAGTGCTCTTGTCGATGTAGGTATCTCTCCCCGTCTCCATAGTGGTCTGGCCCATGCCGTAGAGTGCAATGATAAAGATAAGAATGAAGATTGCGGCGACTGCTAGCGGCCGTCGCGCAATGCTCTCGCCAATCAACTGGAATGGTGATCTCACGCTCTGCCTCCATCCCTGTATATATCTCCACAGCATGGCGATAAATGATTTGTTGCGAAAGAGACAACAACCCGTCGGGACCGGATCAGGCGCTGGTTGCAGACATGGATCAAAACGGGGCTAATCCCCGCCATTTCGATGGC
>LFRN01000026.1:0-7304 GCA_001512375.1 Candidatus Methanoculleus thermohydrogenotrophicum
CAGGCGTGCGATGGTCTTGCAGATGGTGGTCTTGGCTGTCCCCGGGACCCCCTCGATGAGGAGGTGGCCGCCGCTGATCATGCCGACAAAGATCAGCTCGATGAGGGGCTGGTTGCCGACGACCATCTGCTGAGCAATCGTCCTGATCTCTTCGTAGGCGTCTGCTATCGCTTCTATGCGTTCTGTCAGGTTGTTATTGTTCATTCTCTTCTCCTCCCAAACCAGTAGGCCACGGGCAGGATGGCGAGGGCTGCTATGGCGGCCCTGGCCAGTGGTGTCATCTGGATCCATATCAGGGTGTTGATGATCGGGTTTTTGGTGCCGGTCCTGCTGTGGTGGGCGTCGATGAGGACCGGGTGGTTCCTGAGGTTCTTGATGAACTCCGGGTTCTCGGGGAGCATGGCGTTGATGAAGAGGCTCGGGTCACCGAGGACGATGAGGTTGTCTTCGCGTGCACAGACGACCGCTCGCCTGAAGGTCTCGTGGCCGTTCACCCGGCCGTCGCCGTTTGTGTCGTCCCAGGTGAGGGGCGAGGTCTCAAGGAGGGGCTCGCCCCCGGTCACCGCTGCCGGGTGGTTGACCAGGAGGGTCGTGATACCGGCAAAGATGCTTGCATTCCCGGTGACCTGGACGCGGAAGATCCGGGGATCGGTGTGGTCCCGGTCGAGGCTCGAGAGGTTCCCGGGCCAGACCCGCATTGTGCTCCCGAGAGCGGCGAGGAGGCTGTTTGCGGCACCGTCTTTCTCGGCGACGATGACCTCGCCGCCGTCGTCGAGGAACGCCCGGAGGTGCGCGACGTCCTCTGCCGTGAAGGGTCTCTCGGGCGCGAGGATGAGGAGGGTCGTGCCCGGGGTGAGGTCTGCGAGATCGTGGATCTCCCCGATGGCGAGGTTTGATGTGCCGTTCCAGCCGATGTTGTGGCGGCTGTAGTCCTCGATGGTGGTGGTTGCGTGGGCAAAGACCGCTCCGGCGGCAAGGAGGAGGATGATGAAGGTCACCCAGGCTTCACGCCCCATCCTGATCACCCCGGGCCACTTCTTCCATCCAGCTGAGTTCTTCTTCTGTGGGGACCTCTCCTGCGTACCTGATCTTCTCGTAGCGCTCAAAGAATCTGGCATGGGCCGGGGCGAGCCGGGCGCAGTCCCGCGGGGTCTTTGTCTCGGCAAGGCCGAGCCGGGCCCTGAGGAACCGGAAGAGGACGGTCGCGGCATCGCGGGGCTGGAGTCCCTCGATCTTTAGCGGAGGGAGCCCATTTTCCCCGATCTTCTGCGGTGGGAACTTCTTTTCCTCGATCTTTTTCGGTGGGGACTTCTTTTCCCCGACCTTCTGCGGTGGGAACTCCTCTCTCTCTATCTCTGGCGGTGGGAGCTCCTCTCTCTCGTTCTTCTGCGGTGGGAGTTCTTTTTCCTTGACCTTCTCCGGTGAGAACTCCTTCTTCTCCTCCTGGATTCTCTTCTGCGGTGCCGTCCGGGGAGGTGCTCTCTGGAGGGGGACCTTCCTCTGGTGTCGTCGCCTGAGGTACCACCCGGTGCCGAGGAGGGCTGCAGCCCCGGCGATGAACGCGAGCAGGGAGGGGGGGTCGTCCTGCATGTGGAAGGTCTCCACCCGGCTCTCTGAGGGGTTTAAGGGGAAGTCTGCGCCATGGAACTCGGCCTGGATGGTGTGCTCCCCGGCAGGGAGGGTGATCTCTTTTCTGTAGACCCCGGTCTCGTTGGTTGCTGTGGTGAGGAGGGTGGTGGTATCGACCCTGAGGATGATCGGGGCGTCCCTGACCGCGCGGCTCCCCTCGGTTCTGAGGGTCCCGGTGCAGGCGACGGCCGTCTGGTTTACCTCAGCAAGGGCGAGGGTGAGGCTGGTGTTCTGCGGCAGGGCCTCGAAGGTTCTGACTTCGGAGAAGATCCCGCCTGTGGTCGCATAGACGAGGTGCGGCCCGGCGAGGATCTGCCCGACCTGGTAGGGGTAGGCGTACCAGCCTTCGTCATCGAGGGTGGTGACCCCGGCGAGCCTGCTGTCAAAGTAGATCTCGACCGGGGTTCCCGGCAGGGCTGCGTCGGCGTAGCTCCCGGCGATCCAGACTTCGTCGCCGTAGTATCCCTCATCGGGGGCGATTGTGATCCAGAGGGGTGACCAGCCTTCATATCCGACGTTCCACTCTCCTGCTGCCTCCACGATCTCAGCAAAGTTCTCGATGCTCTCACGGTAGGGGGTGGCGTTGATGTTGTATCGCTCGGCGATCCCGCTCACCGCGCCCTCCCGGCTCGCATAGGTTGAGAATGTCTTCTGCATCTTCTGTCGCAGGGCCTCGCCTTCGTAGGCGATGGCCATGCGCTGGCCTTCGTCGCCCTCAATCTCGAGTTCGAGCCTCTGTAATTCGTCGAACCGCTGGCTGTCATCGAGGAGGGCCGCGAGCATCTCCTGGTTCTCCCTGGTCTTGCGCTGGAACTCGCCGATGTCGGTCTCTGAGAGATCCAGTTTGACGACGAGGTTGCTGAACTGGCCTGAGAGTTCGGAATACCGGGCGAGGTCGCGCTCGGCGCTCTCGTAGTCTTTGACCTTGATGGTGAGGGCGAGGGTTCCGGTTCCCCCAAGGAGTTCGTCCATCAGGGGGATGACGGCCGCGGCATCACCCGGGGAGCGCCTCTCGATGGTCGAGGGGTCGGCGTGGGCGGCGGTCGATATGTTCTCTGCTGCATAGAGGACCGGGTTGGTCGCGTGGGCTGCGAGGACGATGAGCGCCACGAGGGCTGCGGTCACGAGGATGGCATGGGATGCCCGGGGTCTCATGTGGCAATGATCTCCAGGATTTTCTCTACGACGATGTAGGCGAAGAGCGCGACCTCCACGGCGATGACGTAGCCGAGGTAGCGCATGTACCGCGGCCGTGAGAAGGCTCCGTCGATGAGGACCGCGACTACGAGGAGGCCGATGAGCGAGAGGACAAAGAAGACCTCAAGGTCGAGGGTGCGGCTGAGGATCATGAAGAAGGTGACGATGATGAGCCAGATCGCAAGCACGGCTGCCGCATAGTATTTCTTTGCACTACCCGCCATCCTGACTATTTTTCAGTCTTGCTACAAATAATGGTATTGAATTTTTATTGTGGTACTGCCGGGGCAGCGGGGATCTCACCGGGCTTCGCTGTCCTGGAGCGGCCCCTGCAACCGCGCCTTTCCCGGGTCTGGCCCCGGACCATGCCTGATCTCAGTTCCGGCCCCTGACCATCGATCGACTCGAGAAACACCGCTTTCCCCGGCGCTTCTTTCTGCCCCGGAGGGCCGGGGCAGAACAGTTCCCCCTGTCTCCAGCCTCGCAGAGGATTTTATCTTGCGGGGTGAAGGGGCGGAGCGAGGAAGCCCTGCCCAACAGGTGCGGGGTAGTTCACTGTGGTACTGCCGGGGATCTCTGCCGTTCCTCTTCCTCTGGTGTCAGGATATGCTCAAAAACCGTCAAACTACCTCTGGTTAAATGATGTGACATATGGGGGTGATGTAAAAGAGGGGGGTTATATAACCCGTTCCACAGGCGCGCCGCGACGGCGACTACACCCGACCCGCCCGGACCAAGTCATCAAGGATCTTTTTGATATCTATCCAGAGGACGAGCCGTCCGGATTCCTGCTGTCCCCCGCCTGCCCGCTTCCGTTCACCATCGTCCTTCGCGAGTTTGATGATCCCCTTGACGAAGTCATGGACCCCGGAAGAGATCCCTTCGTCCATCAGTTCGATATCGTTCTCTGACACCTGGATAACGCTGTGTACGTCATCCACGATGATGCCGAGGTTCGACCCGCCGGCGGCCTCAGCGACCAGGACGATGATCTTCTGGCTATCTCCTGATGTTCCGGGGATCTGGATCAACCGTTTCAGGTCGATGATGGTGGTGATCTCACCCCGGAGGTTCATGATCCCGGCGATGTAATCCGGCGCCCGCGGGATGCGGGTGATCGGCATCATCTCCACGATCTCCCTGGCGAGCTGGATGTCCATCGCGTAGAGTTCACGCCCCAGCTCGAACTCAACGACGTCGATCATGCTAACCTCACTCAAACCTAAACGCCGCAACCCGCTCGCGGAGTTGATGAGCCATCCGCTGGATCTCGTTTGTGGCGCTGGCGACCTCCTCGGTTGAGGCTGATGACTCTTCAGCAAGCGCAGCGAGGCTCTCCACGCTCCTCTCGGTCTCCTGGATCAGGGAGAAAACCTCCTCGACGCTCGTTGTGACTGCATTTGCCGCATCGGCCTGGTTCTCGGTCGCCCGAGAGATATCAGCAATGCCGCCGACGGCAGTGTTGACGTCGGTGACCATCTTGTTGAGGGCCTGGATGGTCTTGTTTACGCTCTCGATCCCGCTCAGGATCTCGGTGTGGGCTCCCCGCATCGCCTCGGCAGTCTTTCCGCTGCTTGTGGTGACGCCGCTGATCACCTCCTCGATCTGCCGGGTCGCGTTCTTCGACTCCCCGGCAAGATTCCGGACCTCGCCTGCGACGACCGCGAACCCGCGCCCGTGCTCCCCGGCCCGGGCCGCCTCGATAGCAGCGTTGAGCGCGAGAAGGTTTGTCTGGTTCGCGATATCGGTGATCAGTTTCACGATATGCCCGATATCCTGCATCTTCGCGTTCAGGCTCGTGATCTCCGCGACGGCCTGCTCGGAGATCCGCTGCACTGCCTGCATCTTCGCGCTCGCCTCGTTCCCGAGCCCGACAGCTGATTCCCCGGCCTTTGCAACATTCATGGAGAGGTCGCTGACCTCCTGGGCGGTGCTTGCGATCTCTTCCACTGCCGCTGAGAGGTCGCCGATCTCTTTGGTGACACGATCGAGCTGCCGGATCTGCTCTTTCGCGCCGTCGGCTGTCTTCTGGGCAGTGTTTGCCACCTGCTGAGAAGCCTGGGCGATCTCGTCGGCGCCCTTCCCGGCATCAGTGACGGTATGATCGAGGGTATCGGCGAGCTCGAGGGTCTGCTGGAAGAACTTCCTCTGGGCTTTGATCGTCTCGTTCACGTCTTTCTTGAGCCTTTCCAGCGGGTCACCTGGATAGATGGGCGCTGGCCGGGTCAGGTCGCCGGCGGCGATCGCACCGAGACTCTCAGCGAGTTCTTCTATGCTCTTCTGGAGTTTTTGTTCAAGGGTCCGTCCCTCCGTGATGTCGTTGTAGACCGTGAGAGTGCTCGTGACACGCCCTTCCTTATCAAAGAGCGGGATGTTGTAGCGTTCAAGGATACGGACGCCTGCCGGGAACTCAATAGTAGCCTCGCCCTTGCTCGCTTTCCCGCTCTTCAGTGTATCGGCGACACCCTCACCGGTCTGGCTGATGTACTTAAAGTCCCGGATGCTGAGGCGTGCGCAGAGTTCGTCTGAGAACCCGCTCATCTTGCGGAACGCTTTATTGACCATAGCAGCGGTCATATCCGGTTTCCAGAGGATGAACGGCATCGGGTTCTCCTGGATTATCGCGTTAGTCTGTTCCTGAAGCACCTCCATCTCCTCTATCTGTCGCTTCTGGTCGGTGATGTCCTTGTAGACGGTCATCACGCTCTCGACGTTGCCGGACTTGTCGGGGAGCGGGGTGTTGTAGCGGATGAACGAGAAGGTGCCGGTAGGGAGAGCGACCGTTATCTCGCTTGATGTCGTCCGGTTCGTCCTGAAAGCCTCCATCACTTCCTGGTCGGATCGATCACCGATGTGGCCGAAGTCCCTGATCGTCATGGACTCGGCTTTCTTTCTGTCGTAGCCGGTCAGCTGCAGGAACGCCTTGTTCACCGTCTTTACGTGCAGGTTCCGGTCCCAGATGGTGATAGGCATCGGGTTCTCCTGCAGGATGGCCTCTGCCATCCACCGGTTCTCCTCCACACCGGTAGAGACAGGGCTGCTTGATTCGTGTTCACTGGTAATCATGGGTTTACCTCCTGTGCGACATCATGCTCTCTGCAAACTCCGCCGGATCAGCGAGGGGCAGCAGAGCATATCCAGCCCTGAAAGCCGGCGTCGTGCGGCCCCTCCCTATGCAACGGGTCAGATCCCCTAATTTTCGTCGCTAACGTAAGGTTATTCCCACTTTATCACTTAAAAAGAATTCTTATGCTATGCATATTTGCCCTGCATTCTAATAATCTTTATATACTATTTATTGCATGACCATATGTTTGGTCATCCGCCATGGTCGATAAGCAGACAGAAAAAAATCTTACAGAGATTCTCGCGATTTTACATAAGCACCCGGGTGGACTGAGCATAAGTGATATCGCAACCCTCCTCCCGATGAACCGAAATTCAGTCTCGAAATACCTCGCGATCTTGCAGCGACAGGGGTCGGTTGATATGCGGCAGGTCGGCGCGGCGAAAGTCTACTCTCCGACCCGTCGCCTGCCGGTAGCGGCCGTCCGCAGGTTCTGCTCCCCAAACCTCATCGTTGTCGACCACAACCTGAAGGTCCTGGAGGTATCAGACACGCTTGCGGCCATTCTCGGGGCTACACCGGAGACTCTCATCGGACATCCGGTCTCGGATCTGTTTTCAGACATCTCTTCCTCTGATGATGTAACCTCCTTGCTCAGGAGGGCACTCTGGGGAGAAGAGGGAACCTTCCGGTGGAGTCCTGGCTCCTGCAGGGGTGCTGCCTCCTTCCGGTTCACCCTGATTCCCGCCGTGCTCGAGACCGGCAGACCTGCGGTCTCACTTATTATGGAAGAGGTTCCAGAAGATGGTGATCCTGGGGAAGAGCACCTGCTAAAAGCGTTGCGAGAGGTGGCGCTCCGGGAAGATCAGACCGAGGGACTCGTCCGCGTCTCGCCGGACGGGCGTATCAGGTGGGCCGACGATCCCTGCTGCCGGGTGATCGGGAAGGATCGGGGCGACCTCGTCGGGCGGCAGTTCCGCCCACCGCTTCTCGATGAGGAGAGGACGGCGTGGAAGGAGTTTGTCCGGAGCCTCACGCCTGATAACCGGTCGGCGACGATCGACTGCAGGATGATCATGCCGGATGGGAGCACCCGTTGCTACCGCTGGAGGGGCAGGGCGCTCTGCAGCCCTGCAGGGGAGATCCTCGAGTACCAGTACATCTGCTCTGATATCCATGAATTCTGGGTGCTCGAGAGGTCTCTACGTCGGCAACAGCAGGTCCTTGAGCAGGAGGCAGACGCCTGCGCGACTGCACTCAGGGAGAGTGAGGAGCGTTTCAGGCTGGTCTTCGAGAAATCCCCTGTCGGGATAGCGTTCTGTGCCATGGACGGCACCATACTTCGCGCTAACCATGCGCTTCTTGCAATGCTAGGCATCCGGGACCGAGAAGAGATCGGAGAAAAGAACGC
>LFRN01000026.1:7335-10073 GCA_001512375.1 Candidatus Methanoculleus thermohydrogenotrophicum
GGGGCTCAATGAGCGACCTGAAGACGATCTGTCTGGAGGGCGTGGCATCGCCGATGCACTCCAAAGAAGGGGACGCGCCTTCCGGATTCGTGCTGCAATTCTGTGATGTAACCTGGCAAAAAGAGGCGAGGGTCGCCAGAGAGGTCGAATCACGTTACTGGCACCTCTTGGAGACACTGGTCGAAGGTGTCATCTATCTGGGAGCGGACGGCAGGATCATCGACGCCAACCCCGCAGCCGAACATATACTCGGGTATTCGCTCTCGGACATGCGGGGTAGAACCTGCAGCGAGCTCCGGTGGCGGTTTATCGATGAGAGCAGTCCCGGGCATCTGAAGGGAAAGGGTCTGCTCCCGCATCTGACGACCCTGGCAACCGGCATACCGGAGAGAAAGACTCTTGGCATATTCAACCCCCGGGAAGGCAGTTACCGCTGGATTGATACCCATACCGTTCCCCGGTTTCGGCCCGGCGAAGAGAGCCCATTCCAGGTCATCGTCATCTTCAGCGACATAACCAGACAGAGAGAGGTCGAGGAGGCTTGGCTGGAGAGTGAAAAACAATCCTGGATATTAACCGAGTCGTTGCCTGACGTCACTTTCCTGCTCGACCCGGGCGGACATCTACTCTACGTCAACGCGTTTGGTGCACAGATGCTTCATCGTCCTCTGGAGGAGATCCTTGGGAAAAACCTCCAAGAACTCTTCCAGGACGGCCAGGGCGCCAGGTATCTCCAAAACGTCGCGTCGGCGGCAGCTTCCGGCACGATCAAAAATAACGTAAGTCGGCTGCAGTTGCCTGATGGCGAGGCCTGGTATGATACACGGCTCATCCCGGTCAGTGCACAGGACGGAACATGTCAGTATGTGATGGGCGTCGCCCGCGATATCACAGTATGGAAGCAGGCAGAAGAAGTTTCGCAGAGATGCGCGGATCGGTTCAGGAGCGTCTTTGAGGAGTTGCCCATCGGATCCGCGGTCTGCGATGCCGGAGGGGTGCTGCTCCACATGAACCAGGCCTGTCTTGATCTCTTCGGAATCGCCTGTCCTGACACGATCCGGGGGGTCAACCTCCTGCAGGTCTGCAGGTCGATCGGGGGGTGTGACATGCAGCGACCAAAAGATGCGGTGACTCCCTTTGGGTGCCTTCTCGATTTTGATCTCATTCGCAGCAGGGGCCTCCTCCCGACGACCCTGACCGGGACCATTCGCATTGAGGGGCTTATCAGCCCGCTCCGGTCTCTGGACGGCTATCTCTTCTTGGTGTATGATAGTAACAACCGCGTCCCCCGGGGGCATTCCAACGAGTTATCTTTGAGAGCATAGCCCGCTTTGGTGCGAGGCACCTCCTCCTCTTGCCCCTCAAATGAAGGTGAACTACCCCCTGCGCAAGCGGGGGGTGGTTCGCTGGGCCGGCCGGACACCTCCCCGGCCCGGGGCTGCGATGAGGTCGCGGGTCTGGCCGGGTGACGACCCGGACCTGCCCCATTCCACCGGGACCACCGTCCTCCACAGGCAGAGAGGATACCCCCGCATTTTCGGCGGAGAGAGCCTATTTCACAAAACGGAATATTTATACTGCTACTCCTGAAACCTTCAGAAGGATGCGGTGCGCAATCGTCGTTCTCTGGACTTCCCTCCTCCTTGCCAGCCTGCCGGTCGGCGGCCTGGCAGGAGCAACCCCCGCCTGGACATTCTCCGCGCCGTCTGATATCACCAGTCTCTCCATGACCCCTGATGGCTCGTACGTCCTGACCGGGGGGGAGAGGATCTGCTTCTTTGCCGGCAACGGCACCCCCCTCTGGCAGGAGGGGAGTGCTGAACTGACTGCCTGCTCTGCTGACGGGCGCCTGGTCGTGGGGGCGAATGGTCAGTCTCTCGCTCTCTACACCGGGGAGGGCGCCGTGATCTGGAGGCAGGAGACACCCTCCCCTGCTGCTGCCCTCGCCTTCTCCCGGGATGGGAAGCGGATCGTGGTGGGAGACCGCTTCGGGAGGGTCTACTTCTATGACGCCGACGGCATCCTCAGCGCCACGGCCGATACCAGAGAGGATCCCGCAACCCGGTCCGAGATCCACGCCATCGGAATCTCTGATCGCGGCGATTACGTTGCGGTCATCTCCACTTGCGGCCTCTTCTATTATACGGGCAGCGGCCGGGAGGTCTGGGCGCATGAGGGCGCACTGGAAGGGGGGACGGCCGTCGCCGTCTCAGGGACCGGGAGCGAGATCGCTGCAGCCTCTGATGCCGGCATCAGGTTCCTGGACCGCAAGGGCGATCTTCTCTGGGAGAAGAAGTTTCGCCACCCCGTCACCGCGCTTGCGCTCTCAAAGGACGGCTCCTGGATCCTTTCCGGCTCGCGGGACAACACGGTGAGATGCTTTGACCGCGAGGGAGAGGAGGTCTGGGCCTACAGGACCGGCGGCTGGATACGGGATATCGCTGTCTCGAATGACGGCTCCCGGGTCCTCGCCGGTTCCATGGACAAGCAGGCCTACCTCTTCGACGGCGCCGGGAACCTGCTCGATACCTACACCATCGTCGAGGGCTGGATCAACCATGTCGCCCTCACCGCGGACGGCAACGCAGGCGCCGCGGCCTCTCTTCGCAGGGTGATCGGTATCTCGACCACGGGTACCGCTCCCACCCCCACAGAGATTGTAACACCGGTAGAGACCCCAGGAGCGGTGGAAACCCCGGGAGCGGTGGAAACCCCGGGAGCGGTGGAGACCCCGGGAG
>LFRN01000026.1:10115-10687 GCA_001512375.1 Candidatus Methanoculleus thermohydrogenotrophicum
GGTGGAGACCCCGGGAGCGGTGGAGACCGTGGTTCCCACCACACCTGAGTCCTCTGAGGGGGGCTCCGGCCTGTATCTCCTCATCCTCGGTCTTCTCGTCTGTGGGGTGGTCCTCGGTGTCGGGTATCTGTACATGCAGCGCCGGCAGCTCCTCCCCGTTGCAACAAAGGAGCAGGCGCCGGTAGAGGAGGAGGCCCCCCGCGTTGAGGTCGTGAGGCCGCCTCCGACCCCCTGGAAGGTCCCCCTGGAGCAGGGGGATCTGCGGGGAGCGGCCAGGCTCCTCTCGCAGCAGATGATCACCCTGATCAGAGAGCGTACCGGGTCCCGCATCATCTCCACTGCAGACGCCCTGGAGGCCTGCCCGGATCAGGGGGAGGCCCTTGCCAGGTTCTTTGAGGATGCGGACCGCCTCGCCTACGCCGCCGCCGATCCGACGAGGGAAGAGATCCTGGCGCTCGAGGCAGCGTATCTCCGCCTTGCAGAAGAGATACGGGGTCAGTGACCTTCCCCGGGAACTGCCCGGTCAGGTGTGGGTCCGGGTATCGCGGTCTGGTATCCGTGCCCCCACCGGC
>LFRN01000026.1:10812-12121 GCA_001512375.1 Candidatus Methanoculleus thermohydrogenotrophicum
GGTAGAGCCCGTTCTTCTGGTCGTAGGCTGCGGGTCTGTGGTAGACCGTTATCTCCTGGGTCATCAGGTTGCCTGCGATGGTCCGGTCCTCTTCCTCGATGTACGCCAGCCGGATCTTCCGTGAGGCCTTCCGGGAGGCTGAGAGGTAGACCGGGGTTCTTCCGAAGGTCGCGAGTGCTGCGGCGACGTCCCCGGTGCCGCTTGCGTGGATGGTGCAGGTCTTCCCCGGGAAGAGGACGTGTGAGACGATATCGACGTCGTGCATCATCAGGTCGGCGACGACCGAGTTTCCGGTCACCCGGGTTGATGCCGGGTTGTGGCGGTGGAAGGCGACGTAGAGGGGGTCTTTTATGACCTCTTTGATCCTGGTGACGACCGGGTTGAAACGCTCGACATGGTCGACGCCGACGACCAGGTCGTCCGGGATCACCTTCAGGAGGCGCTCACATTCGGCCGCGGTGAGGCAGGGGGGTTTCTCGATGAGGGTGTGCACCCCGGCGGTGATGGCTTTTTTTGCTATGCTGAAACGCTGGGGTGTTGGCACAGAGATCGAGACGCATTCTGATCTGCTGAGGAGTTCGTCCATCGAGCGGCAGACCTCGGCCCCGGTGGCGGCTGCGGCCTTCTCGGCGGCCTCGGTGTTGATGTCGTAGATGTAGGTTGTCCCGACTTCTTTGAGCTCGGAGTAGACGCGGACGTGGTTTCTGCCGACCGTCCCGACGCCGATGACGCCCACATCCATCTAGATCACCCCGGGAATGGTTATGCACGGAGTCTCGTTTCCAGTGGAGAGGTACGGGGTAGCTATCTGCATGGTATTCTCCGGATGTGCCTCTTCTTAGGCTCATCGTTTATATACGGGTTTCTATTTTTGTCGGGCGGCGGGGGGTAGTCCTCAGCCTCTCTTCGGGAGATCCCTGGTGCACATCCCGGATCCGCGCCATATTTGCCGGGTGTTGCGGCCCGGGCCAGCCCTGCTGGATCCAGAAGGGCTGGCTTCTCGATGAACCGCCTGTCTGGCCTCTGACCGCGAAACGGCTGGAGGGCTGGCGCTCTTATTCTTCTCCGGTCGCTGGATCGGGAAATCCCGGGTAGATTCCGGGTGAATGGGGAAGAAGTTGGGATTATCTGGAAGGGGTACTTTATTTGTACCGGAATGTTTAGAAATCTTTTTATACAACTACCTCAGAATGAGGCTGAGAGATCCCGAATATCTCACGCGCTTATAAGGTTCCGTTTCTCCCAGTAAGACTCTTTTGCCGGGTAACTCTTTTCACCCCTTCTGGAGGTATTTCGTTAAGTATTTATA
>LFRN01000065.1 GCA_001512375.1 Candidatus Methanoculleus thermohydrogenotrophicum
ATCTTCGAGATCGTCGCCGAGGCGGGTGCGCCGATCGTCGACCGCGAGATCAGAGAGCTCGATGTCCGCGACTTCGTCTTCATCGCCATCAGGCGTGCCGGGGGCGACCTGATCATACCGAGCGGCACCGTCCGGATCCGGCCTGGTGACGTCATCACGGTCTTCACGAAAAAAGAGGCGGAGGCGGAGACCATCAAGACCCTCAACCGGCAGCTGAGACGCTCAGGTTAGAGCATCTTTGAGCGCCTTGAGTTCGAAGAGCATCTTCGGGTTGCGCTTGATCAGTTCTCTGACGAGCGCTGAGACCGAGAACTCAGCAAGGTTGACACTCGCGATCGAGTCAGCGAGGGTATTGAGTTTCTTATCATCGAGGGTTATGAAGAACTCCTTGATCTTGTAGTTTCTCTTGAGTGATGCGCCCATGCGGGATGCCCGCCATTCCGTATCATAGCGCATCAGCGCATCCTTCGAGCAGTCACCCGCTGATACGCATTCTGAAGCTACCCGGGCGGCAAGCCTCCCGGTGAACATGGCGCTGCCGATACCGCCGCCGGTGAGGGGGTCGACGACCCGGGCTGCGTCCCCGACGACCATAAGACCGTCGGCGACCGTACACGGGAGCGGCTGGCAGACCGGGACGCCGCCCACGATCGCTTCGATCGTCTTACCGCTCGGGAAGTTCTTCGCGATGAACCGGTCCAGGTAATCCTTTGCCCGCGAGCCGTCTCGACTCTTCCTGCCTGAGATGCCGATCCCGACGTTCGCCGATCGCTCGCCCTTCGGGAAGATCCAGAGGTAGCCTTCGGGGGCGACGTCGTTGCCCAGATAAAAGTCAATAGAGATCGGATCAATATCGATGTCGGTGAGCAGGTACTGTATGCAGCTCATCATCTCCCGGAGGGGGACGGTGGTGTCAAGCCCGGCCCACCGGGCGAACTGCGCCTCGGTACCGTCTGCCGCCAGGACCACGTCGGCCCTGATCTCTGCCGGCGTCCCGACAGATACCACCTTCGCGCCCTGGACCGCCCCGTTCTTCATGATGGGCGCGGTCGCCCTGGTCTTGACCAGCACGTCAGCCCCGGCCTCAGCCGCCTGCCAGACGAGTTCCCGGTCAAACACCTTCCGGTCGAGGATGTAGCCGACCGCGTTCCCGAGCTCATTCTGCTCAAGGCGGACGGTGGTGCCGTTCGGCGCGATGATCCTGGCTCGCTCGATATCAGCAGATATCCAGCGCCGGTCAGGCTTAACGAACTCCTCCAGGATATCTTTGCTGATTCCCTCCGCACACCGGATCGGTGTCCCGATGGCGGGCCGTTTCTCGATGAGGCAGACCGAGTTCCCGGCCTCGGCTGCTGTCCTGGCTGCGATAGCGCCGGCGGGCCCGCCACCGACGATAAGCATATCATACTTATTCTTCATGCACAACCTCCAGTGCTCCGAGGGGACATGCCCGTGCACAGATGCCGCAGGCGATGCACTCCCGCTCCAGGCTGAGATAGGCATCAATCAGCTCGAGCGCATCCTCGGGACAGACTGCAACGCAGGTGCCGCAGTATCCACACTTATCTCGGTTTATTGTGAGCATCACACCTATGTTGTGGTTGTTCTCGCAAAAACTTTTATGTTGCCCCCTCCCGGGGCAGTTTCTCCTCCCTCATCACGGGGGCGCGAGGCTTCACTGAGTTATTTATTAGGAGTTAGCACAAATTTATCTTGTTAACAGGGATCTTATGAGACTGAAGGGAGGTCCTACGCAGGATGAAGTCATGGCCGTCTCGCTCGCGAAACTTGGCATCCGCCCGGGCGACCGGGTGGCTGATGTCGGGTGCGGGACCGGGAAGGTCTCGATCGCCGCCTCACGGGTGGCAGAACATGTCTACGCGATTGACCGGAGACCTGAAGCGGTCGCCTACGCCCGACGGGAGGCGGCGGCTGCCGGTTCTGAGAACATCGAATTCTTCGAGGGGGATGCGGTGGACGTCCTCGCCGGGATCGACCACCTCGACGCCGCTTTCGTGGGAGGGTCCCGTCGCCTCCCTGAGGTGCTCGACCTCCTCGCCAGGAAGGTGCAGGGGCGGATCGTCGTCAACGCGGTCATGGTCGGGACGCTGTATGAGGCGATAACGAGCATGCAGCGCCTTGGTATCTTCATCGAGGCCCTCCACCTCCAGGTCTCGCGGTCGGCTGCCATCGCCGACGGGGTGATGTTCAAACCCCAGAATCCGGTCTATGTCATCGTCGGGGGTGTCGGATGCTCGTAGGGGTAGGGCTTGGACCCGGCGACCCTGAACTCCTGACCCTGCGGGCAGTCAGGCTCCTCCGTGAGGCAGCAGCGGTCTTTGTCCCCGGGAATCTTGCCTACGACCTGGTCAGACCCTACCGCCCCGATGCCACCATCCTCAAGTTCCCGATGACGAACAATGAGGACCATATCAGGGCGTGCCTCGAGGAGAACGCTGCCCAAATTGCCCCGCTGGCAAGAGACGGGTTTGTGGTCTTCGGGATCATCGGCGACCCGAACTTCTTCTCGACCTTCTCCCGGCTCTGCGAGGTGATCAGCGAGCATTACCCCGAGATCGCGGTTGCGACCGAGCCCGGGATCAGCTCCATCACCGCGTTCGCCTCGGTGGCAAACGTCCCGGTGAGCGGCGGGTTCTTCGTCTCTGACGGAGACGGACCTGAATCCGGGATCTTTATGAAGGTCAGGAAGCCGGCAGCGCTTGCAGCCAGCCTGAAGGCAGAGGGCTACTCTGAGTTTGTCCTCGTTGAACGGATGTACATGCCTGAGCAGCAGGTCTACCGGGGCGACGACCTCCCCGAAGAGAGCGACTACTTCTCGATCCTCTTTGCGAGGCGGTCAGATGCATAAGGTCTACATCGTAGGCGCGGGCCCGGGGGCACCAGACCTCATCACGGTCAGGGGGATGGACCTCCTCCGACGTGCTGACGTCCTCATCTACGCAGGCTCGCTCGTGAACCCGGCGCTTGTGGAGGAGTCTCCTGCAAGGCTGAAACTTGACAGCTGGGGGATGCGGCTCGAGGAGATCGTCGACGCCATCGAGGAGCATGTCCGGGCCGGGGAACTCGTGGTCAGGCTCCACTCTGGCGACCCGGCGCTCTACGGGGCGATCGTT
>LFRN01000004.1:0-246 GCA_001512375.1 Candidatus Methanoculleus thermohydrogenotrophicum
GCCCGGTGGAACGCCAGGATCCGAATTCTGGACCAGTTCCAGAAGATCCTGCCGATCACCGATGTGGTTGTAGAGGATGTTTTTGTGGTGGCAAAGAAGAATTGTCAGCGGTGGAACAAAAACTTCTCACCGTTGGAGGCCGGGAAACGATGGTTTTATCAAGCGATCAGGGATCGCAGACTCGATCTACACCTGCGCGCGCGGGATATGAGACAAAAGAACTCCGGGACTGGTTCGGCATGAAGA
>LFRN01000004.1:413-25456 GCA_001512375.1 Candidatus Methanoculleus thermohydrogenotrophicum
TGACCAGAATCGCATGGAGAACAGAATGGTATGCCGGGATAGGCAGACGGCATTCCTCCCCAGGCTTGCGCAGGGGGTCTCCTGCCTGATACTTATGAAGGCGGTTCTGGGTCTTGAAGACGGAACATTTGTTGTGGGGAAGGGGTTTGGTGTCGAGGGGATCTGTTCTGGTGAACTCGTCTTTTCCACGCAGATGACCGGTTACATGGAAGCGTTAACAGATCCCGGTTATGCCGGGCAGATATTGATGTTTACGTATCCTCTCATCGGAAATTACGGTGTAGATTATCAGAATTTCGAGAGTTCGAGGGTCCACGCACGGGGCTGCGTCACGCGCGAGATCTCGCGCACACCAACAACGCAGCCATCGGTGGCAGAGTATTTTGAAGAGAACAATCTTCTGGGGATATCTGGCGTTGATACCCGCAGCCTGACGATAAAGACCCGGACGGCCGGCACACTCCGTGCGTCTCTCATCGTCGGTAGCGACGACGGCAACGAAGCGATCAGGCTCGCCCGGGCCACCCCTGTGATCAGTGACGTCGACCTCATCGGGACTGTCTCCTGCCGGGAGTCTTACCACATCAGCGGCTCCGGGAAGAGGATCGCTGTCATCGATCTCGGGGTGAAGCGACGTATCCTCGCAAGCCTCGGGCAGCGTGACGCCGATATCCATGTCTTCCCGCATACCGCTGCTGCCGATGAGGTCATGGCTGTAAGGCCAGATGCAGTCCTCATCAGCAACGGCCCCGGTGACCCCAGGAAGGCAGTCGAGGCCATCTGGTGCGTCCGGGACCTGGCCGGGGAGGTGCCGGTCATCGGTATCTGCATGGGCATCCAGGTGGTCGCCCTGGCTCTCGGCGGAGAAACCTACAAGATGAGGTTCGGTCACCGGGGGATGAACCAGCCGGTCCGCTACCGTGACGGGAGCATCTCCATCACAACGCAGAACCACGGTTTTGCGGTGGATGGAGAGACCCTGCCCGAAGGGTGCGTTGTCTCGTACCAAAACGTAAACGACGGCACGGTTGAGGGCTTCGAGGAGTCAGACCTCAGCATAACCTGTGTCCAGTTCCACCCGGAGGCACACTTCTTTGATCGCATCTCAAGGGAGATCCCATAATGCCGAAGAAACCGCAGATCAAAAAAGTCCTCATCGTTGGCTCAGGCCCCATCCAGATCGGGCAGGCGGCCGAGTTCGACTTCTCAGGATCGCAGGCCTGCCGGGCGCTGCGGGAGGAGGGTGTCGAGGTCGTCCTGGTCAACTCCAATCCCGCGACGATCCAGACCGACCCTGATATGGCGGACGCCGTCTACATCGAGCCCCTGAAGGCCGAGATCATAGCAGAGATCATCAGGAAGGAGAAACCAGACGGGATCCTGGGTGGCATGGGTGGTCAGACCGGCCTGAACATGACGGCTGAACTCGCGGAGATGGGCGCGCTTGAAGGGGTGGAGATCCTCGGGACGCCGCTTGAGGCGATCTACCGCGGAGAGGATCGCGAGCAGTTCCGTGACCTGATGAACGCCATCGGAGAGCCCACCCCCCGGAGCATGATCATCGGGCAGATGAACCGGATCGACGAGGCTATCCAGGAGGTCGGCCTCCCGGCGATCATCAGGCCCGCGTATACCCTGGGCGGCTCAGGGGGCGGTGTTGCGCACACCCCTGAGGATATGCGGCGGATCATCGAGATCGGGCTCTCTCGCTCTCGTATCCACCAGGTGCTGGTGGAAGAGAGTGTCGCCGGGTGGAAGGAGATCGAGTTTGAGGTGATGCGGGACTCAGGCGATACCTGCATCATTGTCTGCGGCATGGAGAACGTGGACCCGATGGGTATCCACACCGGGGAGAGTGTGGTCGTTGCGCCTATCCTCACCCTGCGGGACGACGAGTACCAGATGCTCAGGAGCGCCGCGATCAGGATTATCAGGGCACTTGACGTGCAGGGCGGGTGCAACATCCAGTTCGCCTACAAAGACGGCGACTACCGGGTCATTGAGGTTAACCCCCGGGTCTCGCGATCGTCCGCACTTGCGTCCAAAGCAACCGGCTACCCGATCGCCCGGGTGGCGGCCAAGATCGCTATCGGGCTCAGGCTCGATGAGATCACAAACCCCGTGACCGGCGTCACCCCGGCGTCGTTCGAGCCTGCCATCGACTACGTGGTGGTGAAGGTGCCGCGGTGGCCGTTTGACAAGTTCAAGACCGCAGACCGGACGCTCACCACGGCGATGAAGAGCACCGGCGAGGTGATGGCGATCGGACGGACGGTCGAGGAGGCGTTCAAGAAGGCGCTCCGGTCGCTTGATACCGATATGAAGCGGCACACGAACCCGAGCGAGATCCGGATGATCCTCACATCGCCGACCGACGAACGGTTCGAGTGCCTCTTTGACGCTTTCAGGGCAGGGTTCACGGTCGACGAGGTCGCCGACCTCACCTCCATCACACCGTTCTTCCTTGAGAAGATCAAGAACATCGTGGACCTCGAAGAGAAGTTGCAGACCGCTTTTGAGCCCGGGGATATCAGGGCTGCCCGACGCTACGGCTTCTCGGGCGAGGAGCTGCAGGCGCTGACCGGGAAGACCGCGGACGAGATCGAGGCTCTCTCGGGAACACCGACCTACAAGATGGTGGATACCTGCGCCGCAGAGTTCCCGGCAACCACACCCTATTTCTACTCCACCTGGGAGGACGGATGCGAGCTGACCAGGAACGGCGCCAGGAAGGTGCTGATCCTCGGCTCAGGGCCGATCAGGATCGGCCAGGGGATCGAGTTCGATTACTGCACCGTTCATGCGGTGATGGCGCTGCGGGAGGAGGGGATCGAGGTCCATATTGTCAACAACAATCCTGAGACCGTCTCGACCGATGCCGACACCTCAGATCGGCTCTTCTTTGAGCCGATGCAGCTTGAGGACGTCGTAAATATCCTCAAGAAGGATGATTACTACGGTGTTATGGTCCAGTTTGGCGGCCAGAACTCGGTGAATCTGGCTGTGCCGCTGGAGGCGGAGATCAGGCGTCTCGGCCTCTCGACAAAGATCCTCGGCACGTCCCCTGACGCCATGGACGCAGCCGAGGACCGTGACCGGTTCAGCCGTCTCCTCGACCGGCTCGGGATACCAAGTCCGGCGAACAGTTCTGCCTACTCAGAGGAGGAGGCACGGGAGAAGGCCAGAGAGATCGGCTACCCGGTGCTGGTCAGGCCGTCTTACGTCCTCGGCGGGCGGGCGATGGAGATAGTCCACGACGAGACCGAACTTGAGAGTTACATCAAAGAGGCTGTCCGGGTGAGCAGGACGCACCCGGTCCTGATTGATTCGTTCCTCAGAAACGCCGTTGAGATAGATGTCGATGCGGTCTGCGACGGGACAGATATCCTGATCGGCGGTATTATGGAGCATATCGAGTGGGCCGGGGTCCACTCAGGCGACTCGGCCTGTGTTATCCCGTCGCAGTCCCTCTCGCCCTCGGTGATCGCGCGGGTGCGCGACTATACAAAAAAGATCGCCCTCGGTCTCGGAGTCGTCGGTCTGATCAACATCCAGTATGCTGTCCGGGACGGTGTGGTCTATGTGCTCGAGGCAAACCCGCGCGCGAGCCGGACCGTGCCGTTCATCTCGAAGGCTACAGGAATTGCGCTCGCAAAGATCGCGGCGAAGGTGATGATGGGCCAGAAACTTGCCGATATGGATATCACTGAGCGGGAGATTGAGCATGTGGCGGTGAAGGAGGTGCTCCTGCCCTTCAACAAGCTCCCTGGTGTGGATACCGTGCTCGGGCCTGAGATGAAGAGTACCGGGGAGGTGATGGGGATCGATTACGACTTCGGTCGTGCCTACTACAAGGCGTGCATCGCCGCAGACAATCCCCTGCCGACGTCCGGGAACATCTTCATATCGGTGACCGACGAGCAGAAAGAAGAGCTCCTGCCGATTGCGCGGAAACTCCGGGAACTCGGCCTCTCACTCTACGGCACGAGCGGGACGGTCGAGTTCCTCACCCAGAACGGCGTCGAGACAAACCTGGTGCGCAAGGTCCAGGAGGGGTCCCCAAACGTCATCGACCTCATGCGTACCGGCGGGATCCGGCTGATCATCAATACCCCCGCGGACAAGGCGTCCAGGCAGGACCATATCAGGATTATGCGGGCTGCCGTTGATTACGGCATACCTTACATCACCACGCTCCAGGCGGCCCGGGCTGCAGCGATGGCGATCGATGCCATCAAACGCGAAGAGATCACCATCGAGCCGCTCCAGCATTACGTCGGCGCCTGACCTCTCCTCGCAGGGCAGATTCCTGCTGGGCCGGTCCAGGACAACTCTCTTTTTTTGCCGTGGCGCTGGCGTTTACGTCACAGGCTCAAGGTTGCACACGTGAAACGCTCATGAGGCAGAACCTCGTGCCGCATGGATGAAAACAGCCTGCTCTCCCGCGTTCTCCGACAGCAGTGAAAGCCCGGGCCCGCCCGCTCCAGGCGAGTATCGCCTTCTGCGGCGAATTGGCGCGCCCCCGTAAATAAAACGCTAAACCGTGGGGCGGTGCAACATAACGTTGCGATGACAGCCCCCCTTCTCTCATCAGGGGGATTCTGCCACTTTATTCATGAATGAGTGGTGGCGGGGGTGGGTGGGCGGCACTCCCGCCCGCTATTCACCCCTGCCTTTCAGGACCGAGCGATCTCTCCAGGCACCCTCTTCTTCCGGCAGACGGCATCGATCACGCCGTGCTGCACGTTATAGAAACTGTGCGGGATGTCGATCTCACACTCAAGATCAATGACCGTCTCCTGGTCTCCTCCGGTGCAGAGGGTCACAGAGTTTTCCTGGAACGTGACATAAGGGGCGCCTTTTGCCTGGGCATCCACCGTGGTGGTGATATAGATGCAGTCGTCCCCCTCGATCACCTCAAACTCGGTCTCTTCGTCCTCCTCGCTGGACGCATCATAGTAGGGTATTTCTTCTGGCGGCCCACTGATGATAGTAAACCCGATGATTCTTGGATCATGCAGGGGCATCTCGCTCAGGATCTTCTCCATCAGCCGCGCAATATTCTTGAACATCTCGTCGTATGGATTATTCGCCATGTGTACCACGTATCTGGTATCGGTCGTTGATTTGTTCGACAACCCCCGTAGACATGAGGTTGTTCAGTCTCTGCTTCAGCTCATCCGTGGACAGGCTGCACACTTCCTCGAGTTCCGCGAGCGTCAGGTCGAAGTGGGAGAGGGCGAGGATGATCTCCAGGTCCTCATCGCCGACGATGAAGTCTCCCCCCGTGCGCGCGATCTCAGCAAACCTCGATTCGATGTCCCGCTCCAGTTGTTCGAGGTTAGCCAGAAGTTCATCGCGTGCCCTGACCATTCTCTTGAATATCGCAACCTCTCTTGCGAACCTGGTCTTCTGGTCCTCGTCAACAGCGGGAAGCGTAATCTCATCTTGTTTCTGTAGGTTTATGATGACATTGATGTCATGCGAGAGGTAGTAATACTTTCGCCTTCGCTCGTCCTGGTAGGAGACGAGGAGCTGTTCGCGCTCCATCATCTGCAGGTGGTCTATCACCGCTTTCGGACTGAGCACCAGACGCTCAGAGATCTCAGTCACAAAACACGGTTTCTGCCTCAGCAGCTCTATTATTCGTCGTCTGTTTCGGTTCCCCAGGATATCAAGGAGACGGGAAACCTCACTGCCCTCAAGCATGTTTACTAAACGTTAGTAATTCTGGTATAAAAATGTTTCACTCGAGGAGGCGGTAATTCGGTGCCTCGTCGGTGATCATAATGTTGTGGGGGTGACTCTCACCATAGCCCGCAGGCGTGATCCTGAGAAATCTACCGTTTTTCTGCAGGTCTGCTATCGTCTTTGACCCTGTATAACCCATCGCGGACTTCAGGCCGCCGACAAGCTGGTAGATAACGTCTGAGACTCTGCCAACATAAGGAGTGACCCCCTCAACCCCCTCAGGAACAAACTTGGTCCTCCCGATCTCCTTCTTCTGGAAGTAACGGTCGCTTGACTCGCCGCCGCTCATGACCCCAAGCGACCCCATTCCCCGGTACTGCTTGTAGCGCCGGCCCTTGATCGTCGTAATCCTCCCTGGCGCTTCGTCGGTACCGGCAAAGAGGCTTCCTGCCATAATGCAGTCCGCACCAGCAGCGATCGCCTTCGCGATATCACCGGAGTAGCGGATACCGCCGTCGGCGATCACCGGCACGCCGACCTCCTGCGTCACCTCGGCGACATTTGCTATCGCGGAGACCTGCGGCACACCCACGCCCGCGACAATCCGCGTTGTGCAGATAGAGCCCGGCCCGATACCCACCTTCAGCCCATCGACGAAATCGATCAGGGCGGAGGCCGCCTGCTTCGTGGCGATGTTTCCAGCCACCACATCAACATTGACGCTTCCCTTGATCTCCCTGACAGCGTTTACGACGTTCATGTTATGACCATGCGCACAGTCTACCACCAGGGCATCGGTACCCGCTTCCACGAGCGTCATGGCCCGTTCAAAGTCGAAGGGACCCACTGCAGCAGCAACCCGAAGTTTCCCGTCAGCATCACGATTCGCTCGGGGGTACTGCCTTTTCTCGAGGATATCACGCATCGTGATGATGCCGACAAGGCATCCCTCTGCATCAACGACGGGAAGGCGCTCAACCTTATTCGCGTACATAGTCTCAAGCGCATTCTCAGCTGTAATGTCTTCGGATGCAGTGATCAGTTTCTTTGTCATATAGTCGGTGATCTTCGCTTCGCCCCGTTTTGGCAGGATCCCCCTGATATCCCTGCGGCTGACGATACCGACCACCTTGCCGTTCTCGATGACGGGCACCCCACCGACACCGTACTGCCTCATGACCAGTTCCACATCGGTGACCGTAGCCTCGGGGCCGACCGCCACAACCTCACGCTCGATCAGGTCCTCGGCCTGCTTGACAACCCTGATCTCGGCAACCTCGCGGTCCTGAGGCATGTTCCGGTGTATGACACCGATGCCGCCTTCTCTGGCCATCGCTATCGCCATCACCGACTCGGTCACCGTATCCATGGCAGCACTCACGAGAGGGATGTTCAGGGGGATGTTCCGTGAGAACCGTGAACTGACATCGGCCTCGTCGGGCTCGACCCACGACGCGGCAGGCTCAAGCAAGACGTCGTCGAATGTGAACGCTGTCTCCATCTTTAACTTCTCGATAAACATACAGATACGTCACCTGAGCATCTTCATTGCCTTCTCCACAAGTTCAGCCCGGATCGTAGCGGACCGGTCGCCCCCGCAGACCATCCCGCGGACGCCGATGATGTCAGGATTGATGCGTTTTAAGGCATCGAGGTCTTCGAACTTCAGTGAACCGGCAAGGGCCGTCTGCAGTCCAAGTTCCCGGTTCTGCTCAACGAATCGGGTCAGTGCCACTTCGTCCATGAACTCAAACGTACTCTTTCCATCTTTAATACCGGTGTCGATCATGGCAACATCTGCTCCGGCATCTGCGACCAGCCGGCTTATGGCGAACGGAGAGATGGTACCCATCCTCTGAAAATCAGAATAGGCAGCGATAACCACTTGTTTCTCGGGAAAATCACGTTTCACTGCCGTGGTCACCGCCCCAATAACGTCGCGGGCGCGGTCGATCCCGTCAAACATCAGGCCGACCTTAATAAAATCAGCGCCAGCGTGCGCGGCACCATAAGCCGAGAGAGCCGCGGTTCCTGGCTTATACTCATTGTCCCCGATTGCAGCACTGACAGGTTTTTTGCCGGCAATCTTTTTGATCTCCTGGATGATCCAGGGAAAATTCGCACCAAGTGAGCCCTCAGAGGGGTTCTTTACGTCAATAATGTCAGCGGAAAGCGAGCTTCTTGCCTCCTCAATGCTGCTTGGACTGACGAGCAATTGCATAGAAATTAATGTCCTTTCACCCTAATAGTGATTACGTTGAGGACATGGAACTAATTCTTGCACTCGATCTTGCGGGCGGTCTGGTTGTGCACGGAAAATCCGGTAACCGCGCTGGCTATCGACCGCTCTCCTGGGGGCTTGCCCCTTCTGCAGAACCTGAGACCTATCTGTCGGTCATGCGGCCGCGGTTTCTGTATATCGCCGATCTGGAGAGCATCCAGGGCAGAACTCCGCAGGACGACCTGGTCAGACGCTGTGCTGCCCTTGTGGAGCGGTGCTACCTCGACCGGGGCTTTCGTTCGTCCGCTGAGTGCGCAGCGGTCGATGGGGTGACGCCGGTCGTCGGTACCGAGACAGCCGCCGCTACCATCAAGGATCTCCGGGAGTACCAGACCGGCTATCTCAGCATCGATATCAAAGGAGGGCGGGTGCTTCCCTGGGGCATCAGGCCGACGGAGATGCTGCGCCGCGCGGCAGAGATGTCGTTTGAGGGGTGTATCATCCTCAACATCGAGGCCGTGGGGACAGAACAGGGACTCGTTTGGGAGGACCTTGAGGAGATGCGGGCATGTTACCCCGGGCGCCTCTTCTACGGAGGCGGCGTCGCCGGGGTTGAAGACATCCACCTCCTTGCTGATACCGGGTTTGATGGTGCGATCATCGCAACCGCCGTCCATCGGGGCGGGGTGCCGCTTGACTGGATCCAGAGAGGACACCCGTGCTGATCACCATCGAAGGGATCGACGGGAGCGGCAAGAGCACCCTTATTGCCCGTCTCCGCGAACTGCTCGCTGACCTCGACCCCCTCCTCACCCGCGAGCCAGGGGCCACCTGGGTGGGCGACGCGGTGCGGCGGGCAGTCGCCGAGCGGATGGACCCGATCACCGAGGCCCTCCTCTTCTGCGCTGACCATGCCGCACATATCGATACCCTGATCAGGCCCGCGCTCGATGCCGGGAGACTTGTGATCTCTGACCGCTACTCCGACTCCAGGTTCGCCTACCAGCCGGTCGTCCTTGACGGCGTACTCCCCGACCCGCTCCTCTGGCTCCGCCAGATCCATGCAGGGTGGTCGATCAGGCCGGACCTGACGTTCCTTCTTGTCCTGCCGGTCGAGGATGCCGTCGAGAGGCTTGATCCTGTAGAGAAGAGAGAATATTTTGAGAACCCCAGGATCCTTTCGCGGGTGCAGGAGAATTACCTGGCTCTCGCCGGGTCTGACCCTGCGCGATTTATCATCGTCGATGCGCTCCACGAAAAAGAAGAGGTCGCCAGGTTCGTTGCTGACGAGATCAGGTCGAGTGTCCGATCGTCACGACGACGTCACCGAGCGTGAGGACGTCGACCTCTTCTCCTGCCACCCGGTAGGCGATCTTCGGCGTGAAGGCTTCTCGCGGCACCGGTATCTCCTTGCCGTTGACCATGAGGGTCGCGGGTGGGTTCCTGATCTGTTCTGGCGGGAGTGCCTTCACGGCTTCCATAAACGGCCGCGCCAGTTTCCGTAAGGCAGGGCCGATGACCGCCATGTCAAAGTCCACGCCGCTTACGATCTCCTCGAGCCTGGGTGTGCCGGTGTTCCACCGGGCATCGGCGTTCAGCGCTCGCCCGGCGTCACCGGCGTCGTCGATCGGTTCCGGCGCGTAGATCGTCACGTGGCCGAGCGGTGCGTTCAGCGCCATGCCCCGGTCATGCTTGTAGCGCCTGAGTTCAGCGACCGTCTTCACGAGGAGGTCACCGTGGCGCCGCGCCTCGTCGTCGTCGTACGCAAACTCGGGCCAGGCCTCGCTGTGCACGCTCCGCCCGGTCAGGTGGTGGTAGCACTCCTCAGCAAAGTGCGGGATGATCGGGGCGAGGAGACGGAAGAGGACGTCCATGGTCGTCCGGAGCGCGCTGCAGGCGCTGGCCCTGCTGTTCTCCTCTGCATACAGGCGGCCCTTCGCGATCTCGATGTAGTCATCAGCGAGTGTTTTCCAGGCAAACTCCCGGAGCGCCTTGAGCGCACGGTCGAACTGGTAACCCTCCATGGCAGTGGTGACCTCCGCGACGGTATCTGAGAGCCGGACGAGAAGCCACCGGTCGGTAAGTTCGGTCACCGGCGCCGCAGGGTCGACCTCCCGCTCCAGATGCCCTATAACGAACCTGAAGATGTTCCAGAGTTTGGTCTGGAAACGCGACGCGGCAACGATATCGTTCCAGTTGAACATGATGTCTGATCCGGTCGTCGCACCTCCGGCTCCCCACTGTCTGAACGCGTCAGCCCCGTAGGTGCCGACGATCTCCTCGGGGGAGATGATGTTGTTTCGGCTCTTGCTCATTTTGAACCCGTCTTCCCCGAGCACCATGCCGTTAATCAGGATCTGGTCCCAGGGGTGGCTGTCGACCAGGGCTTTTGTTCGGAGGATCGTATAGAACGCCCATGTTCGTATGATGTCGTGGCCCTGGGAGCGGAGCTGCGCCGGGAAGAATGGAGGTTTACCGCTCCTCCCATCCCACCCCGTGACATGGAGCACCGATATCGACGAGTCCATCCAGGTGTCGAGCACGTCTTTTTCACCGGTGAACTCTGACCCGCCGCACCGCGGGCAGGGTTTTTTCGGCCTATCGACGGTAGGGTCGACGGGGAGGTCCTCCCAAGTCGGGAGGACCATCTCACCGCAGGCATCGCAGAACCAGACCGGGATCGGCGTGGCAAAGATCCGCTGCCTGGATATGCACCAATCCCACTCCATCGATTCTGCCCAGTTCTCCAGCCTGGTGAACATATGCTCCGGGACCCATGATATCTTCCGGGCAGTGTCCAGTACATCGTCCCGATGGATCTTCACGAACCACTGGCGTTCGGAGAGGATCTCGATCGGGGTCTTGCACCGCCAGCAGGTCCCTACCCGCTGCTCAATCTCTTCCTGCCGTTTCAGGATCCCTGCCTCTTCCATATCCCGGAGGATCGCCTCCTTGCAGGCCTCCGACGACATCCCGGCATAGGGACCTGCGATCGAGGTCATAACACCTTTCCGGTCGATGGCCTTACGGAGCTCCAGATCGTGCTGCTTCCACCAGTAGACATCTGTCTTGTCCCCGAACGTGCAGATCATCACCGCGCCGCTGCCGAAGTTCGGGTCGACCGCGACGTCCTCGATGACCGGCACCTGGTGCCCGAAGATGGGAACGCGAAGCCTCTTTCCTTTCACGCCACGGTATCGCTTGTCTTCAGGGTGGACCGCCACCGCAACACAGGCCGCGAGGAGTTCGGGGCGGGTGGTGGCGATCTCGATGCCGTCGAAGTCGAAGTAGTTGAGCGTGGTCGTGCGGGGAACGTAGTTGACCTCGGCGAAAGCGATTGCCGTCTCGCACCGGGTGCAGAAGTTCACCGGATGCTCGCTCTGGTAGATGTCGCCGGCTCTGAGCATCTGCAGGAATGACGCCTGGGTCTTCTTGTAGTACTCCGGAAGCATGGTGACGTACTCGTGGCTCCAGTCGACGGAGAACCCGAGCCTGCGCATGGTCGCCCGCATCTTCTCAATGTTCCCGGTCGTGAGGTTGCGGCACATCTCCCGGAACTTCTCTCGTGATACATCGTTTTTGGTGATCCCATAGGTCTCCTCAACCTTTACCTCGGTTGGGAGACCATGGCAGTCCCACCCCTGGGGGAACATTACGTTGAACCCGCGCATACGCTTGTATCGGGCGACAAAGTCGATGTAGCACCAGTTCAGGGCGTTTCCGATATGGAAGTTGCCGGTAGGATACGGCGGTGGAGTGTCGATGACGAACTGTGGTTTCGCTGAACCAGGATCGAAATAGTAATCCTCATCCCGCCAGGCATCCTGCCAGCGCCTCTCCACTCCCTCTATATCGTAGTTTTTTGGTAGTTTGTGTGACGGCGACATTTTCAGCGTATTATCTCTTTCTTTCCAGTGAAATATATTGATCGACATGGGCTTTCCTTTTTATCTCGCGTGGCCCGCGGGAGGGTCATCGAGCGGGAAGACCTCATGCGTAAACTCGAGGGTGAATGGAGCGGCGCCTCTTTGCCGGATCACTCATCTCCCCCGGGGTTCATCGCTATTATCGCCGGAGAAGGTAGCACGATACGTTTCTGACAGCAGGTCAACGGCGCTCGAGCCTGCTAGCCTGCCCGGGATGGTAACCGGAAGTCCTGTCTGGCGGGATAGTTCACCAGGCACGCCGGTCCGTGCGCGGATCTCTTCTCCCGGTTTTGAGGCCTGTCAGGGTTTTCTGCGCCCGGAAGAGACAGAGAGCCTGATCTCGATCCTAAAGGCTTTTTCCCTGCAGCACCAACGATGTAGGAATGACAAAGCCGCTGGGGTTGGTTCTGGCATCGGCGCTCACCTTCATCTTTATAGGCCTTGCCCCGCTGCTCCAACCGCCATGGTTGCTCTCATGCCTTCTCATTCTGTTCTCGCTCGTCCTCTTCCTCATCCGGGACACCAGGTACGTTTCGTTCTCGATCATCGTGCTTGCTGCGCTTTACGGGATTGGTTGGCTCTCGATGTTCGTCTTCACCTGCACACTTGGCATTGTCGTAATCGGGGAACTGGCATTCCGCCTCACCGGGGGAGAACCAGCGTCCTACATCTACCATCTGGTCGCCGCCATCGCTGTATCGCTTGTAGTGATGCTCTACCTCGGGTGCAACGCGCCGCTCGTCGTCGTAATAGGTGTGGTTGTCGCGGTACTGCTCAGGGCGGTTCTCCGGGGCCGGGACGACGCCCTGATGATCGAAGCGCTGGGCGTGGCAATGACCATGCTCCTCTTTGAGGAACTCAACTTTGAGGTCGACCTGACCCTCCTCGTCGCCGCGGCAATCATAGCGTTTGGGTTCGGCTACACCTCCTACCGGCTCCGGGTGGCCGACATCAGCGGTCTCTTCTCAGGAGCCATGATCGGGATTATTCTCATCGTCTTTGCGGATGTCCGGTGGTTCCTGATCATGCTCACCTTCTTCATCATCGGCGCCGGGGCCACCCGATACCGCTACGGCGATAAGAAGCGGCTCGGGGTCGCCCAGGAACATGGAGGCGTGCGCGGCTACTTCAACGTCTTCGCAAATGGCCTCGTGGCGACCGGGGCAGCTGTCCTCTACGGTGTAACCGGGGGACATCCAGCCTTTGTGGCGCTCTTCATGGGGAGCGTCGCTTCTGCGGCCGCTGATACGACCGCAAGCGAGATTGGGGTCACCGGGAAGACGCCCTACCTGATCACGACGCTCCAGCCGGTGCCTCGGGGGACGAACGGTGGGGTGACTCTCCTCGGCGAGGTGGCGGCTGTTATCGCGGCGGCGATCGTCGCCGTCACTGGCTGGCTGGTGGGCGTCGCCGACCCCTGGATGGTCGTTGTCACAATCATCGCCGGTTTCATCGGCACAAACGTCGACAGCCTTGTGGGCGCAACGCTCGAGAACAGTGGCAGGATCGGGAATTCAGGCACCAACCTGGTCGCTACGTTCGTCGGCGGGATCTCGGGGACGGTCCTCTATCTCATGGGGTAAGGGGGCTTACCGGAGGTAATTGACGAACGTTTTCCCCTGTTCCGCGTCTTCGCGCACTTCTCCCTGAACGTGACGTTCCGGTATCTATAACCTTGTGGGGGAAAGACCCCCCATTGGCGCTAACTGTGAATGCGGATTGCATTCCTGCTGATACAGGCGAGGTTCAGGTTCCTGGCGAGATCGTCCCGCCCATGATGAGGTACCAAACCGGGATTCTTCCCTGTCCCACCGACATGGCAGTGAATCGTGGTGGAGAGTCACACCAGGGGTGTAGGAGGAGGGGGACACCTCTCAGTACTTGTACCATCGGCCCTTCTCGTCGTATTCGCCCTGCAGTATGCGTGCGCTTTTGGCGTGATTGCGGAAGAAGCTCACCTTATAGGAGTACAGGAACGTCGAGAAGAGCACGACCACCACCGCCGTGACAGCCGAGATGATCCACATTCCCTCGGTCCCGACGAGCCCGAGTATGTCCTGCGGCATCATGGCCTGGAGTTCAGTGGGGCTCATGGTGGTGAGCGGTTCGAGTTTGTCTATTAAGAGCACGGTCCAGACAAAGGAGCCGGCGAACCAGAGCACCAGGAACGCGACGATGTTTATCAGGTAGAAGAGGATGGTGCGGCCGAGATTGTTTATGACAAACTCGATACTCCGCCGAATCGTCTCAAAGACGTTCGTCTCTTCAAACACCGCCACGGTGTCGTAGAAGAACGTGAAGAAGGTGATCGATATGAGCACCCCGAAGATGAGTATTCCTCCAACCGCAGCGGCACCGGCGCCCAGGAGCGCGAGCGGGATCGCAAGCAGGAAGACCGTCAGGAAGATCGCAAAGAAGATGACGAGCCCCGGGAGGAGTATCCTGAAGTAGTAGGTCTTGCCGGACTGCACGAACACGTCTGTGGAGAACGTCTCGTTCCTGACCGCGCCGTAGATCCCGCCGGCCAGGAACGGTGTCACGAGGAAGAGCAGGAGCATCAGGGGCTCTGTGTAGAAAATCTCGCCGGAGATGGTAGCGATGGCGATTACAAAGAAGAAACCACCCATGACAAGCCCGATCGACCAGATGATGGGATGTCGGAGGAGCCCGACAGCATCTTTGAGTGACTCGAGCGCCATAATCACCGGTTCCTCGGCATGGCGACGATCTCGCGCACCTGCAGGTCAAAGAACGTCGCAGTATGCGCCGGGCGGATGACACAGACGGTATCGGCACCGCTCGCGGTGCCCCCCACCGCGACCACTTCTTCATCGATGCTGATCGCACCCTGGTCTGCCGCGATGAGAACGCACTCTACCGCGACCTTCAGGCCGACCGCAACAACGCGCCGCAACGCCTCGGCGATAGCCTCGGTGCGGGAACTACCGCCGAGTTTCGATGAGCGTGTGACCGCGCGCTCAAGCCCGGAGAGCGCGTGCGTGCCGGTGATGATCTTCGCTCCCTCCGCCCGGAGGATCGCGGCAGCCTCCTCTTCGAACTCCCACTCGCCGGGTTTTGAGAAACCAACCACATGGGTGACGACGACCAGTTCGAGGTCTGTCCCCTCCATGGCGTCACGGAAGGCAAGCGCCGTTCTGCCGCTGGTGCTCGCGACCACGATCTTTTTGATGCCGAGTTCCCGGGCCCGCTCGACTGCGAACCGGGCGGCGTCGGAGGTGTTCACTGCGCCGGGTGCATCGAAGTAATATATATTTCTGGTTACGAAGCCCATGCAGTCATGTTGTTTTCGCTCCTAATTGAATCCCCCGTTTTGGCAACAGGCGCGGCATGGGCACACGCAAGGAGGATCGCGGGAGTATTCGCAAAAGAGGAGATTTGCTGTGTGAACTACCCCCACCTGTTGGACGGGGTCTTCCCGCTCATGCCGCCGCGAACCCCGCAAGATAACACCGCTGCCTCCCTCACCCCGGGACCGAATCCTCGTCGTAGAGGTTCACGACACCCCCGATGACAATTACTGCCGGGGGCCGGACGCCAACAGCACGGGCTTTTCCGGCGATATCAGCAAGGGTCCCGACCGTCACCCGCTGGTCTGGCCGGAGCCCCCGCTCGATGATCGCCACCGGGGTCTCCGGGTCTTTCCCGTGTTCGGTGAGCGCCGCCGCGATCGCCGGGAGGTTCTTCACCCCCATCAGGATCACGAGCGTCCCCTTCAGGCGGGCCAGAACCTCCCAGTCGAGGGCTGACTCTGGTTTCGTGGGGTCCTCGTGGCCGGTGATGATGGTTACCTCTGAAGCGTACCGCCGATGGGTGACCGGGATCCCGACCATCTCGGGAACGGCGATGGCGCTCGTGACCCCCGGCACCACCTCGACAGGGATACCGTGCTCCCTGAGCACCTCGATCTCCTCCCCGCCGCGGCCAAAGAGGAAGGGGTCACCCCCTTTCAGGCGCACGACCGCTTTCCCTTCCTTCACCTTCTCGATCATCAACGCCTCGATCTCATGCTGCTCCAGCGTGTGGTTGCCGCCGTACTTCCCGCAGTCGATCAGCTCGGCACCTTTCGGGAGTGTCGAGAGGATCTCCTCGCCCGGGAGCTGGTCGTAGAGGACCACGTCCGCCGCGTCGATCACCTCACGCGCCCTCATCGTCAGGAGGCCAAGCCCGCCCGGGCCCGACCCTACAAGATACGCTTTTCCAGTCATGGTTTCAACCCCAGCGCCGCCCGCGCTTCCCTGATCAGGTCTCCCGCCTTCTCGCGCAGGGCCCGCCCGCACACCCGGGCCTCTTCGGGCGACGCAACATGCCGCTCGATCCGCTCCCATCGGGATCCATCGAGCGCAAGCACCTCGGCGATCAGGTCCCCACCCCGGCAGTAGATCCCCTGTGGGGTGAAACATCCGCCGCCGACCTCCTCCATGACAGCCCGCTCGATCGCCACATCAAGGCGGGTGGGTGCATGGTCGAGCGCCGCAACGATCCCCGTGATCTCGGGGTCGTCCCGGCAGACAACCGCGACGGCTCCCTGGTTCGGGGAGGGGACAAACCGGTCTGTGGGAAGAGCCTCTCCCGCGATCTGGAGCCCGAGCCGCTGGAGTCCTGCCTCAGCAAGCATGATGGCATCATACTGTCCCTCGCGGAGTTTCCTGATCCTGGTATCGACGTTCCCCCGCAGGTGCTTCACCTCAAGCGTCGGGTCTGCGCGGAGGATCTGAGCCCGGCGTCGGGTGCTCGACGACCCGACGACGCGGATCGCATCGAGGGGGGCTTCGTGCGCAAGGAAGTCGGCGGGAGAGGCCCGCTCGAGCACCGCAGAGCAGGCAAGCCCCTTCGGACGGGCTGCCGGGATGTCCTTCATGCTGTGCACCGCAGCGTCGACCTCCCCCTTGAGGATCGCATCGTCAAGCGCCCTGACAAAGACCCCCTGCCCCCCGATGGCGTGGAGGGGGACCCCTGTCGCGGTATCGCCCGCGGTCGTGATCGTGACGATCTCTGCATCGATACCCTGGTCAGCGAGCATCCTGACCACTGTTTCAGTCTGGACAAGCGCAAGAGCGCTTCCCCGTGTGCCTATGCGAAGAGACATGATCCGTACGCGTCCGCTATCTGTTCGATATCCTGCTTGCTGTGCGCGGCCGAGAGGAAATTCGTCTCGAACTGTGCCGGCGGGAGGAAGATTCCTGCGTCAAGCATGGCCTTCCAGAACCGCAAAAACGCCTCGGTGTCGCATTCCCTGACCTCACGATAGTTCCGCGGCGGCTCACCCCTGAAGAAGTGCTTGAAGAGCGATCCTGCCCTGACAAACGAGCCCTGGCGCGCATCGACGGCGACTTCTTCGATCGCCCGGGTAGCATCATCGAGCCTTCGATAGATCTCAAGGTGGTCATGGAGGTAGCGGAGGGTCGCAGACCCTGCCGCAAGGCTTGCCGGGTTGCCGCTGAACGTCCCGGCCTGGTAGACAGGTCCTGAAGGGGCGACCAGTTCCATGATCTCGCGCCGCCCGCCGAAGGCCCCGATGGGGAGACCGCCACCGATGATCTTGCCGAACGTGGCGATGTCAGGTTTCACCCCGTAGAGTACCTCGGCGCCGCCGATACCGACCCGGTAGCCGGTGATCACCTCATCAAGGATGAGGAGAACGTCGTGGGCGGCGGTGATCTCCCGGACGTCGGCGAGGTAGCCGTCCTCGGGGAGCACCGGCCCGACGTTCCCCATGATCGGTTCGAGGATGAACGCAGCGACGTCATCGTTCCTAGCGAGCATCGTCTCCAGCGCCTCAGGGTCGTTGTAGGGGACTTGCCGGGTGTGTGCCACGAGGTCAGCGACGACCCCTGCGGAGTCAGGCACCCCGAGGGTGGTCGCCCCCGACCCGGCCTTCACCAGGACCGCGTCGTGGGCGCCGTGGAACCCGCCCTCGACCTTGATGATGTCCTGCTTCCCGGTGTAGCCCCGGGCGAGCCTGATCGCGGCCATCGTTGCCTCAGACCCCGACGAGACAAACCGGATCATATCGATTCCCGGGTGGTCGCCGGTGATGATCTCAGCAAGGTCGATCTCAAGCGGCGAGGGCGTACCGTAGAGCCAGCCCTTCTCGATCTGGCGCTCGATCGCTTCCCTGACCACGGGGTGGGCGTGACCGAGGATGAGGGGGCCGTAGCCGAGGCAGCAGTCGATGAGATCGACCCCGTCGACGGTCATAAGATGCGATCCTGCCGCCCGTTCCACGTAGAAGGGGTAGGGTTTGATGGCCCGGACCGGACTGCTGACGCCGCCCGGCATCAGGGTCTTTGCGCGTGAAAATAGGTCACTGCTCTTCATCGAGCCACCTCGCTGCGTCTTCGGCAAAATAGGTGATGATCAGATCGGCCCCGGCCCGCTTGATAGCGGTGAGGCTCTCGAGGGCGACAGCCCGCTCATCCAGCCAGCCGCGCTCTCCGGCCGCCTTGATCATCGCGTACTCCCCGCTGACCTGGTAGGCCGCCACCGGCAGCCCGAGCTCTGCCACCGATGCAAGGATGTCGAGGTAGACCCCGGCCGGCTTGACCATCAGGATATCTGCCCCTTCGGCTGCGTCCAGTTCTGACTCCATCACTGCTTCCCGTGCGTTTCCCGGGTTGATCTGGTAGGTCGTCCGGTCGCCGAACGAAAACCCTGAGTCTGCAGCGTCGCGGAACGGTCCATAGAGGGCACTCGCAAACTTCGAGGAGTAAGAGATGATCAGGACGTCTGCATAGCCAGCGGCGTCCAGTGCCTCCCTGATCGCCTGCACCATCCCGTCGAGCATGCATGACGGCGCGACGATATCGGCGCCACTCTCTGCGTGGGAGACGGCGATCCGGGCCATCAGCGCAAGCGACGGATCGTTCAGGAGGTCGGGGCCATCGGTGGTCTCGCCGACGATGCCGCAGTGACCGTGGTCGGTGTACTCACAGGCGCAGACGTCGGTGGCCACCGCCATCTGCGGCAGCCGCTCCTTGATGCTCCGGACGGCCCGCTGGACGACGCCGTCTGCAGCGTAAGCCACGGTCGCCTCGCTGTCTTTCTTGGCCGGGACCCCAAAGAGGATCACCGCCTGAATACCGGCGTCCTGGAGACGTTCGCAGTAGTCGGCAACCCCATCCACCGGGTGCCTGAACTGCCCTGGCATCGATGGGATGGGTAGCGGTGTGCTGATCGATTCGTCGACGAAGACCGGCGCTATCAGGTCGGTCTTCTGAAGTTCTGTCTCGCGGAGGAGCGGCTGGATGATCCGCCGCCGCATCCGTCTCATTCGTCGTTGTGGAAACATAATTCTCCCCGGGTAATCGCCCTAACAAGGCTTTCTGCCCTCTCGATATTGCCGCATTCTGCGTTTGAGCGGATGGATATGGTTACATCTGAGAGGAGTTTCTTTGTGAGTACCCGCGTCAGGTCATCGATGATCGCTTTTGTGCGGTCGTCATCCTTGCCCAGGCGGGCGAGCGCCCGGTCACGTTCGCGTGTCCTGATCGACTCAGCCCAGGTGTAGAGGAGGGCAAGCGTCTCGTCGGCCGCTGTTCTTCGGAGAAGCCTGATGAAGTGGTCAACCTCCTCATCGATGATCGCCCTGGCCCGGTCAGCTTCGTCCCGTCTTGAGTCCATCGCAGCTTCGTTGACGCCCCGGAGGTCGTCGATAGTGAAGAGGTGCACGCCTTCGATGGACCGCACCTCATCCTCGACGTCGCGGGGCTGGGCGATATCGATGATGATCAGGTGTCGGGGGCGCGGGTCGAGCGGCCAGAGGCGTTTCTCCATCACCTCCCTGATTCCCTCTGTGCGGATGACCGGGTGCGGCGCGGCGGTGCAGGAGATGACGACGTCGGAGAGCGCGATGTAGCGGTAGAGATCTTTGAAGTTGACCGCCCGACCCCCGATCTTTTCGGCAAGCATCACGGCGCGCTCGTAAGTCCTGTTGGCGACGTATATGGCTGTTAGGCCCTTGGCAGCCAGCGCCTGGGTCACCAGCAACCCCATCTCCCCGCCTCCGATGATTAGGATGTGCCGGTCACGTAAGGTACCGAGGAGCTCTTCTGCGAGTATCACGGCAGCAGAACCGACAGAGACTGCGCCCCGGTTGATCTGTGTCTGGCGCCGGACCCTGACCCCCACGTGCACCGCCTTGTTGATACAGAGTTTGATGACGCTGCTACTGGTCCCTGCCTCCTCCGTGGTTTCGAGGGCTGCTTTGAGCTGCCCGAGGATCTGGTCTTCACCGACGATCAGGGAGTCGATGCCTGCGGCAAGTTCGAGGAGATGGCGGGGCACGTCCGCACCCTCGATGACTGTAAAGTCTTTCCGGCCCTGCTCTCGCAGGAACCCTTCAAGACTCCGGGCATCGCCTTCCACCAAGACCTCGACGCGGTTACAGGTCTGGAGCAGGAGCACGCCCTTAAACCGCTCCCGCGCTTTGCGGAGGAATGCCACCTCGTCAGGGAACCGGAACGCCTCAAGCGTGGCGACATCCGCAGTGTGATGATTCAGGCCAGCAATCGCCAGCGGAGGGACTGTGAGGTGGTCAGGCATGGAGGTACCTCTCTATCGCCATCGCGCGTGCCCGGTCATAGTCTGAGGCAAGTGCTCCCCAGATCTCCTCATCCTGAAGTATACTCCAGAGGATCTGAGATCGCTTCGCCTGCACCGGTTCGATATCTTTGAGCATCGAGCGCATCTCATCCTGCAGATCGATCATCAGGTCAAGGTCTGCATACTCACTCTCGAGTCTCATGCGCAGGTAACGCGATACGGCAGGGCTCTTTCCGCGGGTGCTGATCGCGACGAGATAGTGGCGGCCCCGGACGACCGATGGGATGGTGACATCGCCGGGCTTCCCGGCAGCGTTGTTGAAGAGGACGCCGGTCTCGGCGCATATTCGCCCAATTCGGTCGTTGAGTCGTGGATCTGATGTTGCCGCCACCGCGAGGAACGCACCCTGCAGGAGATCTTCGAGCGCCTCATCCGCAAGGGACAAGAGGTCAACCTCCTGCCGCCTGACCGCGAGGTCGTCGAGAGCCGGAGAGAAAGAGCGGCTGATCACGGTCACCTCCGCCTCATGCTCAAAATATGCAGCCTTCCGGGCACCGACATCGCCTCCGCCAAAGATAAGCACCCTCCTGCCTGTCAGGTCAAGCATGAGAGGGATCATTCGTTCTGTACTCTGGTGAACAGGACTACATTAAACTGTTGAAATCCCCGGTTCGCTCTGGAGGGGCGGGCATATTTCTGTGATCCAGAATACATCTGCTGGTTCCTCAAAAAGAGGTTTTAACAGCGATAAGATCCTTTTTTTAAGGCAAATATGGCTAAAGAGATGTATGCATTCAGCAGGCTGAAAGATGCGCTCAGTCGCACAAAAAGTCTGCTCTGGCCACCAGAGTGGGGTGTCTGGCTCCGCCTGGCTGTTGTCGCGCTCTTTGTGGGAGGGGGCAGCAGTCTGCCGAACGTCTTTGAGTATCGATTCGATGGGAGTGATTTTGCGGCCGGCACGGCCGGGGTCTTCCCTGACGTTGCTCCGATGGTCGTACTGGGGGTCGTCGCCCTCGTGCTGGCGATAGGCCTTCTCTGGATGTTTATTAGCGCGACGATGCAATTTGTCTTCGTTGATATGCTCTCTACCGGGGATATCCGCATAAGGCGCTTCTTTGGAGATCGGCTCGGAAAAGGAGCGCGGCTCTTTCTCTTTGAGATCGCACTCGTCGTGGTCATGTTCCTTGCCATCATGGCGCTCGTCTTCATGCTCGTCGGGTTTGGGGGGACTGGCGCTTCCACGTCGTTCCAGATCCTCGCGCTCAGACCGGTCATCCTGGTCGCAGCCCTCCTCTTCGGGCTCGTCTTCCTCCTGACCACCGATTTCGTCGTCCCGATCATGATCCGTGAGAACTGCGGCGTCATCGCGGGCTGGCGGCGGCTCATCGGGACGATCGCCTCCAGCCTCTGGCAGACGGTCGTCTACGTCATCGTCAGGTTCGTGCTGGGGCTTGTTGCCGCGGTTGTTCGGGCAATCCTGGTCATCCTCGCGCTGGTGGTCATCGCGATACCGTTTGTCCTCGTCGGGATCGTGCTCCTCGCCACACTCCAGGAGAACCTGATGATGCTCCTCGCTCTCGTCATCCCCTACCTCATCATCGCCATCCCGGTCGCACTCCTGATTGCGGTGCCGTTCATCACGTTCTTCCGGTACTACGCTCTGCTGGTGCTGGAGGGGCTTAAACCTGAGTGTCGGCTCCTCCCGGAGTAACCTTTTTTGGACGGAGATCGCCCGTCACCTGTCCTCCCGGGTTTTCTGTCCGCCGGTGAGTCAGAGTTACACGCTTCTGGTGCCTGCAGCGTCTGCCCTGGTACATCGAATTCAGGTGAACGATACACCACAAGAACCAATCGGATCTCGCACTATCCCGATCCATTGCATCAGACGCCGTTGCTCGTCAAAAGGTCATACGCGTCTGGCATCATCACGCCCGGGCGGGGGTTCTACCGGGTATCGCCACGCACTGCCCGGGGTCATCCTCAAGGACCAGGTCGGTTTCATCTGTGCAGCCTCTCGCTCCACCTCATGCACGTTTTGTGGAAACGCGGTATGCACACCCCGGGCAACCCATCGAAGAGAAAGGCTCTTCCATCATCAACACGTGAACTCTGGATGTCATGGTCGACGTCGAGCCGCTGGTGATCCTTGCCCTGGCGCTGGGACCGGGGATCTTCTGGGCGTGGTACTTCTACCGCCGGGACAGATTCGAACCCGAACCGGCGGCCCTGATCGTGAAGATCTTCCTCCTCGGCGTCCTCGTCACGTTCCCTGTTGCCTTCATCGAGGGGTTCTTCGGCCTCTTCATAGCATCCCAGCTGGTCATGGGCGTTATTATCGCGCCCATCGTCGAGGAGTACGGGAAGTTCTGGGTTGTGCGCCGGTTCGCTTACCGGGACGTCGAGTTCGACGAGCCGATGGATGGCATCGTCTACGCCGCTTCCGCCGCCCTCGGGCTCGCATCCCTCGAGAACGTTCTCTACGTATTTGCGGCATACGTAACGTCGCCGTCGCTCGCCATCGGCACGATCATCGTCAGGGCGATATTCTCGGTCCCCGGGCACGCACTCTTCTCCAGCGTCTGGGGCTACGCCCTCGGCCGGGCCAGGTTCATGGCCGCCGACCGGCGGGCGGGGATCATCCTCCCGGGGCTCGTTCTCGCCATGGTGCTGCACGGTATCTTCAACCTCCTGCTCTTCTCCGCCGACGTGGTCGCCTATGCCATGGTCATCTTTATCCTGGTCCTGACACCGGGATTATGGATACTTGCGGACAGATTCATCAGGAGTGCGCTTGGCTGGCGGGGGCAGCGGTAGGTGCCGGGTTCGCCTGCGCGGAGATGCGGCGATCGCTCCCTGGAGAGCGCCCCCGGATGCCGATCCAGCGGGGACGGCACCGCCTGATCCAGGCTACGATTCGATAGGCTTAATATTCAGGAAATCCCACGTTGTAAAGCACACAGTGCAAAGCACAAGTGTGCGCCGATAGTGTAGTGGTTATCACTAGGCGTTGCCAACGCCTAAACCCGGGTTCGAGTCCCGGTCGGCGCATCAGTACCCTTGGTTGGGTGCACTCTTTTTCCATGAAAAAGTCGGAGCCTCCGTTCATCCTCCGGCCATCTCTGACAGGTTAGATCTCACCCTATCTCCAGACGAAATGCTGTCATAACTCCTCCAGCACCCATCCTGCAAGGCTCTCTTGCCTCGCGAAACCACCGATTCTTGTGGAGATTCGGGTAACCTGTGGAGGGCTTTCGCTCATTCGGTTTCCCGCTTGCGTCTTCTCGTTGGGGGTGACATCAGATTGGATCGGGATCCCGTTTCTTGAGGAATCCGAGTGCATCCGTCAGGAGAGCGAGCACCTCCTCAAGCGTGTAGTTGGGTGATGCCGGAATACGGATCGTATGCATCTTCTGCGGTTTCGGAGACTCTGATTCGGTGTATTTGTCAACGTATTCCTCATCGTTGACGATGAGATGCCAGATGATGGTGGCCATCTTCCGCGCCAGACCAACGGTCGCTTTGCCGGTCCCGATCACAGCTTTCTTCATCTCATACCAGTCACGCAGAACATTCTTCCGTGCCCTTGCAGCAGCATGAGCTACCTGGATGAGAACCCACCGGGCAAGCCGTGAACCACGTTTGGTGATCGAGCGCTTGACGACATGATTCGCGGATTGGTACACCTTCGGCACGATCCCAATCCAGCTGGCCAACCTATCGCCCGAGAGGAATTCTTTGAAATTCCCGATCTCGGCGAGAAGCGTGATCGCGGCGATATCTCCGATGCCGGGAACCGATGTGAGGATCTGATACTCACGAGGATATTTCTGGACAGCATACGCGTGGACTTCGTCAGTGATTTGTTCGATCTCGGTATCGAGTTGCTTGACAACACGGAGACAGTGGCCTAACTGCATCAGAGCACCTTGCGATAGGGTCTGGTTGAGCAGGTCTCGCAACTCCGTTTCTTTCCGTGCCCGTATATGAGGAGGAAGAGACCGAAGAATGTCATCGACCGATGCCCCCTCCAGGATCCCGTGCAGGATACGCTGGCCCGAGACACCGAAGATGTCGGTGAGGAGCTGGGAAAGGTGGAAGAGTTCTCCGTCGAGAATGCTATGGATCCGGTTCTTGATGTCTGTTCGCTTGCGGACAAGGAAGTGGCGCAACCGAACCAGCTTCCGGAAGTCGCGATGATGGCGCGGCATGACCCGGGAGGGAGTGATCATCCCTTTGAGGGCCAGAAGAGCGATCATCTCAGAATCGATCTTGTCGGTCTTCTTATGAGCAAGCGCTTTGATATCAGCGGCATTCCCAACAATCACCGGAACACGATCATCCAGCAGATCATGAATGCAGACCCAGTAATCAGAGGTGGACTCACAGGCGACCACATCACATTTATATTCGAAGATCCAATCCCTAAGTCCAAGTAACCCCTCGGGAGTTCTTGGAAATTTCTGCTGGATCTTGGTGCCGTTCAGCCAGAGTATGGTAGCCTGGATGAACTTCTTATGGACATCAAGACCAGCTGCAACCTGGTAATTGGGTGGCATAACAAATTCCTTCCAACAAGGGTAGATGAATTTCCTAGAAGGTCCATTTCCCATACGCGATCTCAGTCGCAGTTCAGCCTTCGATGG
>LFRN01000230.1 GCA_001512375.1 Candidatus Methanoculleus thermohydrogenotrophicum
GGATTCGGCGAGGGAAGGGGAAAAATACTCAGGAAGGTGGGACAAGGTCTCGCAAAGTGAGCTTCCGGCTTTTTGAGGAGGCGGCGCCCTTCCGAGTCACTTGTTGAGTTAGTGCCTATGGGTCTCTCCCGGAAGGGCAACCTGACCCCAGGTATTCTCGATTGCCTGAACCGGGGCAATCTCACGCAAAAATGGTTAAACTCAGCGGGCGGGCATCCCTGCGATCGCCGACACTTCGCGCTTCTTCACGGCGCGATCGTACATGAGCCAGCTCTCTTTCCATCCCGGGTTCCGCTCGCGGAGTTCTTCGAGCACCTGTTGCCGGATCTCGCTGGTACATCGATTCCAAAGTGCCGATCTCCAGCTTTTAAATCTATCAGGTGGACGTGCAGCCCCCTTTCTGCCGCATAGCGTGCGGCGGTGCTGCCGGCAGATCCGGCACCGATGACGATCACGTCGTACCGGTCCGGTCCTGCATCGACGCCCAAGGTAGGACAGGGCAGGTTAGCGAGGGAGCGGGGTGGCGGCACCGGAAGGCTACTCCTGGTTCATCCTCCGCAGCCGCTCGAGCCGCTCCACCACCCGCCGTCTCGCTTCCGCCGTCGCCGCAACGTCCCGGCGGATCGCGACCTCAAGGATATCGCCCTCCCGGGCGTCTTCGGGGAGGAGAGCAATGGGGAGAGTGAGACGGACCGATTCGTCTTCGCGGAGGAGGAGGACAGCCAATCCCTCCTCGACCCGATCGAGGC